>NZ_LYVN01000009.1 GCF_001990265.1 Sphingopyxis sp. KK2 | reverse complement strand
TGATCAGAACTTCAGGCTCGCGCGCACGCCATAACGGCGGCGGTCGCCCGTGATGCCAAGGTCGGAGGCGGGCAGCCCCGCGAGCGCCAGCGTCGTCTTTTCGATGTAGCTTTCGAAATATTCGGTGTTGAAGATATTGTTCGCGAACAGCGCGACCTCGACCGGACCGGTGCGATAGGCGATCGACGCATTGGTCAGCCAATAGCTGTCGAGGAAGGTCGGCGTCGTCGGGTTGAGCGTCGCGGCGAGGCGCTTGCCCTTGCCGACCAGCCCCGCGCTCAGCGTCACGTCGCTGTCGCCGCCGGTTTCGATGCGATAGTCGCTCGAGAAACTCGCGGTCCAGTCGGGCTGGAAGGTCAGCCGGTCGGACGAGAGCGTCCGCCCCGTGACGGTGCGATAGGCGCTGTCGTCGGTGATCCGCGCATGCATCCAGGTAAAGGCGCCGCGCAGCGTCCACGCCTGCACCGGCCGCACCATCGCTTCGAGTTCGACGCCATAGCTTTCGACGTCGCCGGTGTTGAGGTCGACGGTGACCAGCCCGCCGCCAACCGCCGGGGCGATCGAGTTGAGGCCGATATAGTCCTTGTAATCGCTATAGAAAATCGAGCCCGACAGGCTGAGGCCCGGCGTCGCATATTTGACCCCGCCCTCATAGGTCCAGGCCGAGTCTCCGTTGTACACGCGCACCGCGGCGGGCGCAGTCGGGGCGTTGAAGCCGCCGCCACGATAGCCGCGCGCGACCGAGACATAGGTCATCAGGTCGGGGGTCCATTTGCGCGTGATGCTGAGCTTGGGTTGCCACTCGTCCGAGCTGAGCTTCGCGCTGGTCAGCCCGCCGTTGACCGAGCCGCGCGAGGTGCGATCTTCATGATCGTAGCGCAGCCCCAGAGCGACTTCCCAGTCGAGATTGGGCTTCCAGAAGACCGTGCCGAATGCCGCATAAGTGTCGCCGACATTCTTCGCGGCGGTGTTGCGGACGATGCTGATCGGCCCCAGCACCGGATGAACGATGTTGATCGTGTCCTGCCCACGCGCGCGAACCATTTCGTTGCTGTAAAAGACGCCGAACAGCGTCGAGAACTGGTCCGACCATTCACTGTCGAGACGCGATTCGAGCGTCAGCGTGCGTAGGCTGTCGCGCGCGATCGTGCGCACCGTGTCGGTCGGACCGAAATCGCCCTCGCCGTCGGGGGTGAAGCCGTTGCGCATGTCATAGGCGCCGATCACGCTGAGCCGCGATCCGCCGCCCAGGTCGGCCTCGGCGCGCGCATTGACGCCGCGATATTTGAAACGCACCTCGTTCAGCGTGTTGAACTGGACGTCGCGGCGATAATCGGTCGGTCCGCTGACGCGCGAATAGGGCACGTTCACGCCGTCGACGCTGTCATAATAGCCCTTGATCGTCAGCGCGAAGCCGTCCGACGGGGTGACGCGCAGCGTCGCGTTGATGCTGTCGGTGTTGAGCGGGTTGGCGTCGCCGCCGATGACCGTGTTGGTCAGGAACCCGTCCTGCTGGCGGTGCGACGCCGCGACGCGCAGCGCGACCTTGTCGGTGACGATCGGCCCCGACACCGACCCCGCGACCATCCAGCTATTGTCGGGACCGGCGTAGCTCGCATTGGCGCGCGCTTCGAAATCATTGCCCGGCTGGCGCGTGATGACGTTGATCGCGCCGCCCATCGTGTTCTTGCCATAGAGCGTGCCCTGCGGCCCGCGCAGCACCTCGATCCGCTCGACGTCGTTCAGCGGATTGTTGAGATAGGCGGTGTTCGGCTGGTAGATGCCGTCGATGAACAGGCCGACGCCGGGCTGGACCGACTGGACCAGGGTCACGCCGACGCCGCGGATCGAGACGAAAGCGCGCCCCGTTCCGTCGCTGTTGATGTTGAGGCCGGGCGACAGCACCGCGGCCTCGCGCACCGAATTGAAGCCGCGCGAAACCAGCGTGTCGCCGGTGATCGCGGTGACCGCGATCGGCACGTCGCTCAGCGTCTCGTCGCGCTTGCGCGCGGTGACGACGATGATGCCGTCATCCTCGCCCTCGGCGGTCGCCGCGGCGGGCGTATCCTGCGCATGGACGGGCGCCGCGGCCAGCATGGTGGCGAGCGCGAGCGACGAGGCAATGGCGAAACGGAACTTTGTCATCAGGCACCTTCCCAAAAGAGGCGGTCAGCGCCGCCCTGCGGGAACCTATCTGACAGCTTTCGGACCTATATGAAAGGTCGGCGACTATGCCGATCGGCAGAGCGATTTTGCCGGGAGCAAAACCTCCGTCATTGCGAGGAGCCGAAGGCGACGCGGCAATCCAGAGCCTGCGGTAACCGCCCTGGATTGCTTCGCTTCGCCCGCAATGACGCGGCTATTGGCTACCAACAACTATACCCGCCATCGGCCAGCACGATGCTCCCCGTCATCAAACTCGCCATGTCCGACGCGAGGAAAAGGATCACCGCCGCCACTTCCTCGGGCTCGCCGAGCCGCGCCTGCGGGGTGCCGTCGATCCAGCGCTTGTACATCTCGCCCTCTTTGTCGGCGAAGGCGTTGAGCGGCGTCGCGATATAGGTCGGCGCGACCGCGTTGACCCGCACCCCCCGGTCCGCCCATTCGGCGGCGAGGCTTCGGGTCAGCTGGTGAACCGCGGCTTTCGACGCATTATAATAGCTTTGCGGCTGCGGGCGGTTGACGATGAAGCCCGACATCGACCCGACATTGACGATGCTCCCCTGCCCCGCCGCGAGCATATGCCGCCCGAAGGCGCGCGCGCACCAGAAGCTGCCGTTGAGATTGACGTCGAGCACGTTCAGCCAATGCTCGTCGGCGACATCCTCGGCCGCCGTCTCGCTGCGCGCGATGCCGGCATTGTTGACGAGGATGTCGATGCGACCCTCGCGCGCCAGCATCGCATCGGCGGCGGCGGTGACCGCCGCGCTGTCGGTGACGTCGAGTTGCTCGGCCTGCACCGCATAGCCCTTCGCGCCGAGATCGGTCACCCCGCGCTCGAGTGCCGCCGCATCGCGGTCGGCGATCGTCACCCTGGCGCCCGCTTCGGCAAGCGCCTCGGCGGCGCAATAACCGATCCCCTGCGCCCCGCCCGTGACGAAGGCGGTGCGCCCGTCGAGGCGCAATTTGTCGAGATACATAACGCTTACTCCGGAACGAACGCGGCGGCGGGCATCACCGGCTCATGCACCGCCTCGCCGCGCTCGAGCTTATACACCTGCCGGTCGGCACCGAACTCGGCCCAGGGCAGCGATCCATCGCGCGCGAACCCGACCCAGATATCATGCACCCGCTCGGCCAGATCCTGCGGCGGCGCCTCGCCGGCCAAGCCCTTGGGGCCGGTCGCGGTCGCCAGCGTCTTGAACACGAAGGGCAGCTCGATGCCGTGGCACGCGCCAAGCTCGCCGTCGCATGCGGGCGAGCGCCAGTCGAACTCGTACATCCACGTCTTGCCTTGGTGCGCGGCGGCATATTGGCGCGCCGGCCAGCGGAAGACGAGATCGTTCATCGCGTCGGTCAGCGCCTGCCCCGGCCGCACGCCCTTCTGCTTATAGCCGTATGCGAGCAGCGCGCCTCTGGCGTCGGGCATCGAACGGCCGAGCAGCCAGCGTGCGAACAGCCCGCCGATCTTCGCCTTCACGCCCGTCGGCACGAAATAAAGGTTCATCTCCTCGGCGTTGCTGCCGATCAGCACCTCGACCTCGCGCCCGGCGCCTCGGCGCAGCGCATCATGCGGTTTTTCGGGCAAAATATCGTCGCCATAGACGGGGATGAAGCGGCTGATCCCGTAGACCGGCTCGCGCCCGCCCGCATCGCGCAGGTCGATCGCCCAAGGCTTGCCAAGCTTCGCGATCGCCTTCTCGGCCATCTCGTTGGAAAGGCTGCGAAATCCGTCCGCATCGGGCACGATACGCGACACCTTCGCCAACTTCCGCACCAACCGCTGCGCCACCGCAATGTCGCGCACCATCGCCCCATGCCCGCTCTCGACGATCGCCCTTCGGAACAGCCCCTTCGCCGCGGGCGAGGTGACGAGGCTCGCGATCGCCATCGCCCCCGCGCTCTCGCCGAAGACGGTGACATTCGCCGGATCGCCGCCGAACGCCGCGATATTGCGCTGGACCCACGCCAGCGCGAACAGCATGTCGCGCAATCCCAAATTGGTCGGCACCCCCGGCACCGGCAGGAAGCCGTCGATCCCCAGCCGATAGTTGATCGCGACGCACACCACGCCCGACCGCGCGAACTCGGCCCCGTCGCTAACCGGTGCATCCTTGCTGCCCACCACGAAGCCGCCGCCGTGGATGAAGACCATCACCGGCGCGCGCCTCGCGTCTTTCGGCGCCCAGACATTGGCGCGCAGATAATCGCCGTCGCCGCCATCCGATTCGCTGCCGACCAGCGGCGCGATGTCGATCGCCGGAAAATCGCGGATCGCATGCGGCGCGGTCGGCCCCGGATCGATCGCGTCGCGCACGCCCTCCCACGGCTCCACCGGCTGCGGCAGCTCGAACCGCTGCGGCGGCGCGGCATAAGGGATGCCGAGATAGCGGACGATATCGCCATCAGCGGCGCCGCGCAGCCGGCCCGCCTCGGTGGCGACGATCGGATCGGTCGGAGTCTCTTCGGTCATGCCGTCAGGCTAGCATGCGCGCGCGGCGCCGCACCGCCCGATGCTGTGCCTTCCCCCGCTATGACTATGCCCGCGCGCTAGGCGCTCGCCGGCATTGCCGCCGCCGCGCTCGCGACCTCGCGCTCGGCCTGGGTGAAGCCATAGGCGGGAACGATCGCACCCTCGCTCGCGGTTACGCGCGGCAGGTCGGCGACCAGCCGCTGGCCGGCATCGGCTCCTGCGCCGATATACAGACCCGGCGACAGCGTCACCTCGGCGGCGGCAAAATGCCCTGCTCCGGCGCAGAGGGTCGTGCGCGTCGGGGCATCCCCGGCGACGAGCGGCAGCAGCGCCGGGCTGACCAGCGCCGGGTCGAGCGCGGCGAGGCTTTCGTCCGCCAGCACGCCTTCGGTCATCTGCGTCGCGGCGGTCGGCGCCAGCGCGTTGACGCGGATGCCATATTTCTCGCCCTCGATCGCCAGCGTCTGCATCAGCCCGACGAGCGCCATCTTCGCCGCGCCATAATTGGCCTGGCCGAAATTGCCCCACAGCCCCGACGAGGAGGTGGTCATGACGATGCGGCCATAGCGCTGCGCGCGCATCGCCTCCCACACCGCCTTGCAACAGATCGCCGCGCCGATCAGATGGACGTCGACCACCAGCCGGAAATCGTCGAGGCTCATCTTGGCGAAGCTCTTGTCACGCAGGATACCGGCATTGTTGACGAGGATGTCGATGCGGCCCCATTGGTCGACGACATGGCGCACCATCGCCTCGACCGCGGTTTCGTCGGTGACCGAGGCCGCAACCGCGATCGCAGTACCACCCGCCGCCTCGATCTCGCGCACCACCGCCTCGGCGGGTTCGAACGCGAGGTCGTTGACGACGACCGACGCGCCCTGACCAGCGAGGTAGAGCGCATGGGCACGACCGAGCCCACCGCCCGCGCCGGTCACAATCGCCACGCGACCGCCGAGCGGGTTTTCCGATCCCGATGTCGTCATGCTCGAAACTCCTTTATTCACTCTCTGACTAGTTAATGTATTGAGCAAACCGGAAACGGACGGAGGCGAAGCCCAGCCCGGCCTAGGCCGGCTTGCAGATCTGCAGAAAGCCCGCCGCCATGAACGAGGCCATACGCGCCTTGATCGCCTCGAAATCCTCGGATTTGCACACCCCGCCCGACAATTTGTCGATACGCCCGGTGCGCGCGAGGGTGACCATCAGCGCGCCGGTGACGAAATGATAGCCCCAGAAGATATCGCGCTCGGCGCAGTCGGGCAGCGCCTTTTTGAGTAGGTCGATCAGCCGCAGCACGACGGGATCGAAATGGCTGTCCATCAGGTCGGCGCCCCATTCGGGGGTGTTGGCGACGAGCGCGCCGAGCGCGCCGTAATTCTTCCATCCCTCACCGCCGTGGATATAGAGGTCGAGGTCGGTGTCGAGAAAGGCGTGGAGCGCACCCTCGACCGTCGGCTTGCCGGCCGCCGCCTTCTCGTAATCGTCGAGCGCCTGCATCCGCCGCTCGCTCGTCACCACCGCGCGCCGGGCGAATACCGCGTCGAACAGGCTCTTCTTGTCCTCGAAATAATAGTTGAGCAACGTGTGGTGGACGCCGACGCGCTTGGCGACATCCTTCAGCGTGACGCCGTGCAGACCATGCTTCGAGAACAGATATTCCGCCTCGTCGAGCATCTGCTCGATCGTCTCGGCGCGCTGTTCGGCCTTGGTCGACCGCCGACGCGTTTTAGGCTCGTCTGCCACTGCTACCACCGATCCCTGTTCCGCAGCGCCCCGCGCCGACGCCCGCTCAACCCGCTCCATGCTCGGTCCGCAAGCGAATCTTATCGATTTTTCCGGTCGGCGCCAGCGGCATGGCGGCGAGCCGCACCACCGCATCCGGAATCCACCAAGGCGCGACACGCCCCGCGAGCGGCGCAAGCAGCGCCGCATCGTCGATCTCCTCGCCGCCGCGCATCTCGACCAGCAGCACCGGGCGCTCGCCCCATTTGGCGTCCTGCCGGCCGATGACGGCGGCGAGCGACACCTGCGGCAGCGCGCCGACCACCGCCTCGATCTCGGCAGGGTTGATCCATTCGCCGCCCGACTTGATCAGGTCCTTGGCGCGGCCGGTGATGATGAGATTGCCCTTGGTGTCGATGCGCGCGAGGTCGCCGGTCGGGAACCAGCCCTCGGCATCGGTCGCGGGCGCCTCCTCGCCGAAATAGCGATCGACCACCGACGCGCCGCGCACATACAGATGCCCCTCGCCGCCGCGCTGTTCGGCGAGCGGCGTGCCGGCCGCGTCGGTGAGCCGCAGGTCGACGCCGATCGCCGGCCGCCCCGACACCGCCGCGCTCCGCAACGGATCGTCGGGCGGCGCGATGACGCCGAGCGGCGACAATTCGGTCATGCCCCAGCTCGTCTGCACCGCAACGCCGAGCCGCTTCTCGAGCCGTTCCATCAGCGCCGGCGCCATCGGCGCGCCGCCGACGATCAGGCGTTTGAGCGACGGCAATTCGCCGCCCGCGGCCTCGAGATGTTCGACGAGCCCGAGCCATACCGTCGGCACCCCGACCCCGATCGTCACGCCTTCCGCCGCGATCAGCCGCGCGAGGCTCGCGCCGTCGGCCTGCCGCCCCGGCAACACGAGCTTGCCGCCGACTGCGGGCAAAGCGAAGGGCAGGCCCCAGGCATTGGCATGGAACATCGGCACGACCGCGAGCACCGCGTCGCGGCTGGTAAAGGCCATGACGTCGGCCTGCAGGCTACGCATCGTGTGGAGAAAACTGCCGCGGTGCGTGTAGGTCACGCCCTTGGGTGCGCCGGTGGTGCCCGACGTGAAGCAGAGCCCGGCGGGAGCGGTCTCGGCGAAATCGCCCCAGACCGCGCCGCCGGGTGCGTCGGCGATAAGGCTTTCCAGCTCCACCACCGGCACGCCGCCGCCCTCGCTTGCCGCACCGTCGATCAGCAATATCCGCTCGATCGCCGGCGCACGCTCGGCGATCAGCTTGGCGAGCGGCAGCAGGTCGGCGCTCGCAACCAATAGCTTCGCGCCCGACTGCACCGCCATCGACGCGAGCTGCGGCCCGGTGAGGCGCGGGTTGAGCGTATGGCACACGGCGCCCATGCCCATCACCGCATACCACAGCTCGACATGCGCGGCGCTGTTCCACGCCAGCGTCGCGACGCGGTCGCCCTGCCCGATGCCGAAGCCGCCGAGCAGCGACGAGATCGCGAGGCTGCGCGTCCGCAGCGCCGTGTAGTTGACGCGCGCCACTCTGCCGTCGTCGCGCGCACTCACCACCTCGGCCTCGCCATGCCAGCGCGCGGCATGGTCGAGGAAGCGGTTCAGGGTCAGCGGATAATCCTGCATGCTGCCGTCGATCATGGACAATCGGCGCCCTTCGCGAGCACCGGCGAGAGGATGCCGGTGTTCCAGTTCCAGGCGACATTGCCCGCGGCGCGGCGGCGGCACATCGCTGCCTCGTGCAGCTTGTACATGCCCGGCATCAGCCGCGCGCCCGGGCGCGGCATATCGGCAAAGGCCAGAAAGGCAGCACCCTCGCCATAGGGTTTCCACGCCGCCTGCCCCGCCGCCTCGGGCTTGCCGGTCTTAGCAAAGGACACCCAATAATCGCCCATCGCGGTCGCGAAGCGCTTTTCGGCCACGGTGTCGGGGATTTTCGGCCAGTAAGGCGGCGTGTCGGTCGCGGTGCCGAACACATAAGGGATTTCGGCCGCATGAAAGCCGTGCAGCCCCGCCTCGCTCGCGGCCGGATAGCCATGGTCGAACAGGTAGAGATAGGCGTTCTGCCCGAGCCCCGTCTGCTTCACCGCCAGCCGCTCCGAGGTCCAGCCGTAGAGCGCATCGCGCGTCGTCGCGATCACCGCCTCGTTCAGGTCTTTCGCGGGATAGAGCTTGAGCCAGGCATCGGCGAGATCGCCATAGCGTTCGCGGATCGCGGCTTCATAGCCCCCCGCATTGGCAGGCGCGGGCGGCGCGAGCATGCGCAGCGAGCGGATTTCGCCGATATTGAAGCCCGCGATCATCGGCACGGGTGCCTGCTCGCCGCGGTCGAAACTGTCGACCAGCTGGCGCGGCAATATCTGGCCGTCGACGGTACCCCAGGGAAAATAGCCCGCCTTGAGCGCGCCGTCGTTGAGCGCGGCGGCATCCATCGCGCGCAGCGCCGCGAGATCGGCGGCGCCCAGCGCGGCGGCGACCTTCATGCCCATCGTCTCGGCGGGAACCTCACCATGCCGCGCCTCGCGCAGCGACGGGGTCGAGATCATATAGGCGCTCTGCGCGATCGCCTTGTGAAACAGTCCGCGCGCCTTGGGCGCGGTCATCAGATACATGACGCTCAATGCCCCTGCGGACTCGCCCGCGATGGTGACATTGCCGGCATCGCCGCCGAAGGCGCCGATATTGGCCTTCACCCACTCAAGCGCCGCAATCTGGTCGAGCAGCCCGTAATTGCCCGACACGCCGTCGGGCGATTCCTTGCTGAGTTCGGGATGCGCCAGATAGCCGAGCGCGCCGAGCCGGTAATTGATCGACACGATCACCGCCCCGCGCGCGGCGAGCTTCGCGCCATCGTACATGCCCTCATGGCTGTACCCGTTGGTCAGCGCGCCGCCATGGATCCACACGATCACCGGCGCGTCCTTGGCCGCCTCGGGCGCCCAGATGTTGAGCGTCAGACAATCCTCCGAAACCTTGGCAGGCGGGTTGGTATAGATGCCGATCGCGGTCGGCCGCGGCTGGATGCACGCGACGCCGAAGCTTTGCGCCTTGCGCACGCCCGGCCAGGCGGGGAGCGCCACCGGCGGCTTCCAGCGCAGCGGACCCACCGGTGCCTCGGCATAGGGAATGCCCTTGAACACGCGCAGTTTGCCGACGCTCTTGCCCTCGACCGTGCCCGCAGGCGCCTCGACCGTCGGCGCGGCCAATGCAGGCGTCGCCATGACCATCCCGGCCGCCAGTAGCGCGCTACCCATCGCCTTCATGCCAAAGCCTCCTGCCGGCGGAGCCGCGCCGCGAGCCACAGGAACAGCCCGATCGCGACGACGTAGAAAGGCGTCAGCGTGTAGAGCGCCGACTGCAGCCCATGCGCCGCGCCCTGCGCAGTGAACCAGTCGCTCGCGAAGCCGACCCATGTCGGCCCCAGCCCCAGCCCGATGAAATTCATGATCAGCAGCAGCAGCGCCCCCGCCAGGACGCGCTGGTTGGGCTTCACTTCCTCCTGCACCAGCGCGACCGACGCAGAGAGATAGAAATAGTTGAACACCATCACGACGGTCAGCAGCGCGAGCGCGAGCGGCCAGCCGGGTGCCCAGACGAAACCAATGTAGAAAGGCATCGCGACGACCAGCGACAGCGCCGGGGCGATCGCATAACCGGCGCGGGATTTGCGAACCATCTTGTCGATCACGCGCCCCGACACGATCATCCCGCCGCCCATGCCGATCAGCAGAACCAGCGCGTACCAGATCGCGACATCGCCCAGTTCCATACCCTTTTCGCGCATCAGGAACAGCACCGCGAAATTGCCGAGGCCGTATGTAACGAACTGCGTTGCGCCGCTGCCCAATGCCGCGAGCATCAGCACCGGATGCGACAGGAACATGCGCACCGTCTGCCAGAAATCGGCCTTTTCCACTGCCACCGGTCCCGCGACATCGGTCGCGCCGCGCGCCGGCTCGCGCACCGTCAGCCACACGATCAGCGCCGTGACGACGCCAATCAGGCCGACCGCGATAAAGGGGATGCGCCAGCCGAAATGCTCGGCGATCGCCGCTCCGAACGCGACCCCCGCCGCCGCGCCGATCGCCGGCCCTAGGTTGAAGATGCCGAGCGCCGCGGCGCGTTTGCCCGGCGGATAGGTGTCGGTGATGATCGCATAGGAGGGCGGTACGCCCCCCGCCTCGCCGAAGCCGACGACCATGCGCGCGATCGCGAGCTGGGTGTAATTGGCGGCCATGCCGCACGCCACCGTCGCACCGCTCCACACCGCGCAGGCGACCGACAGCACCCCGACGCGGCTCGTCCGGTCGGCGAACCAGCCGACCGGGATCGCGATGAAGCAATAGAACATCGCGAAATAGAGCCCGCTGATAAGCCCGAGCTGGCCGTCGCTGATCTGCAGCGCGTCCTGGATCGGCTTGGCCAGGATCGACAGCAGCTGCCGGTCGAGGAAGTTCAGCACATAGACGAAGCAGAGCATCCCGAGCACGAAGCCGGGCCGCGTGGCCGGCTGCGTGGCGGGAGGCGAGAGCGTGTCGGTCGCCACGGCTTAGAGGCTGTAGCCGAGGCGGATGCCGAAGGTGCGCGGCCGCATCGTGCCGAAGCGGCTCACCAGGAAGGCCTCCGGATGGATATAGGTGATCGAATGATCGTCGAAGAGATTTTCGACGTAAAGCTGCGCCGAGATATCGCCCTTCTTGAGCCCCAGGCTCATGTTGACGTTGCTGTACGCGTCGGTCTCGCCGAAGGTCGAGAGCGGCTGGTTCGGCCGTCCCGGCGTGTTCGGGAAACTGCTGTTATACCCGCCGATATGCTGCGCGTTGACCGCCAGCATCGCATCGACGTCGGACCCGATCTTGAAATTATAGCTCATATAGGCCGACCCCTGGATCCGCGGCGCCGACAGCCGGTGCCCGAGCACCGCGCCCGAAATCGCCGCCTCGGCGGCCGACAGCTTGGTGATCTTGCTGTCGTTATACGCGCCGTTGAAGCCGATCGTCACGCCCGTCGCGGGGATCACGCTGACCTCGAACTCGAAGCCCTTGCTGCGCGCCGCGCCGATATTGGTCGCGAACTGCACCGAGTCCGACACGCGGTTCGCCTGCGCCTGGATATTGCTCCAGTCGATCAGGTAGAAGGCGGTGTTGATCGACACGCGCCCGCCAAGCCAGCGACCCTTCGCACCGATCTCATAGCTCTTCAGGCTGTCCGACGTCGCGCCGAACGGAATGATGATGTCGTTCGGATCGACCAGGCTCGCGGCGCCGGCGCGCGCATTGACGATCGGCGCGCGGAAACCGGTCGAGAAGGTGGCGTAAGTGGTCAGGCTGTCGCTCGGCTTGAAGGTCGCGCTCGCCTTCCACGACGGCTTCGATCCCTTCGCCTTGATGCCCTCGACTGCGGCATAAGGGGTGAAAGTGTTGAAGTTCACCGGGATGCCGAGCAGCGCAAAATCATAATAGTTGAACCCGAACGCCGTCGCGAGATAACCCCCGGCCTCGGTGAAACTCTGCGCCGATGTCTCGCCGTAGCGCATCCCGCCGGTCAGCCAGAACTTGTCCGAAAAGCGATAGGTCAGCTCGCCGAACCCGGCGATCTCGTCGCTTTTCGAATGGGTGAAGATCTTTTGGAAATATTTGTCGGGCAGCCCCGTCAATCCCCGCGCCGCGAGGAAGGCGAGGTTCGAGCGATAGAAGAAATCGACGTCGCGGCGGCGGTTGAGGTAAAAGCCGCCGAGCACGAATTCGAACGGCCCGTCGAGCGTCGAGGCGAGGCGCGTTTCCTGCACGAACACCTTGTCATAGCCGTCGGCGTCGAGCCCGAAGGCGATCGGCGCACCCGGGAAGGAGCCCGGCGCAAACGTGCCCGCAAGGTCGACATAGAAGCGCTGGTCGAAATCCGAATAGGTCGAGGAACTGGTGAGCTTGGCGAAATCGAACTCATAATCGATCGTCGCATTGGCGATCGCCTGTTTGCCGGTGAAGCGGTCGGGCTCGTCCGAAACGCGCTTGTTGCGGCCCAGCGACGGAAGGGTCAGCGAGCTGTCCTTGGGATTGCTATACTCATAGCTGCCGAGCAGCTTGACCGACAACCGGTCGGTCGGTTTCCACATCAGGATCAGGCGGCCGCCATAATCGATCAGCGTGTTCGAATTCTTGATCCCAGTTCCGACATTGTCGAGATAGCCTTCCTCGTCGCGGTAGAAACCGACCGCGCGCACCGCCAGCCGGTCCTCGACCAGCGGGACGTTGACCATCGCATTATAGCGCTGGCGAAAGCTGTCCGATCCGGTCAGCCCGAAATCGACGAGCGCCGCGGTGTCGAAATCGTTGAGGTCGGGGCTCTTCTGCAAGATGCGCATCGCGCCCGACAGCGAGCCCGATCCGAAGAGCGTGCCCTGCGGCCCGCGCAGGAATTCGACGCGCTCGACGTCGAACAGGTTCGGATCGACCACGGTGGTATTACCGATCGTCGAGACCGGCAGCTCGTCGATATAGATGGCGACCGAGCTTTGCAGGTTGGCGTTGTAACCGTTGGTCGCGATGCCGCGCGCGGTGAAATTGTTGAAATTCGCGGTCGGCTTGTTGAGCACGACGCCCGGCGTCTCGCGCCCGATACCCTCGTAACCGACGATGCCCTTCTCGGTCAGCTCTTCCTGCGAATAGGCCGAGATGCTGAGCGGCACGTCCTGGATGCGCTCGGCGCGGCGCGTCGCGGTGACGATGATCGACCCGTCGTCGTCGGTTTCTTCGGCCTGCGGTGCGGTGGTTTCCGTTTCCTGCGCAGTCGCCGCAGCCGGAATGGTGAACAGCGCGCCCGCACAAACGGACGCCAAGAACATTGCCCTCATCACGCTCTCCCATATCGCGCCGATCGGATGTCGGCATCTGGGAGGTTTATGCCGGGGGTTCGCAAGCGAGTCAATATTCACTCTCACGAGTGTGAATATTATTCCGAAAACGCGTTTTCAGTGTGAAGTTAGGCAGAAATTGGGGGCGAAACGGGGTTACCGCGGCCGCGGCTCAGCGCCGCCCTGCTAGGCCGGGTGCCAAAATCGCAGCGATGATTCGGCGTCTAGTGGTCCGAAGCCCCCGCCGCGCCGATGCCGGTTTCGGCGCGGACGCGCTGCGCCGGATAGCCCGCCCGGTCGACCGTCGCCCTCCCGCTCTTGTCGGCAAACGACACCAGCCAGATCGTCAGGAAGGCCGCGGTCATCGAGAAGATCGTCGGCGAGCTGTACGGGAAGATTGGCTCGGCATGGCCCAGCACCGCGACCCAGATCGCCGGCGACAATATCGTCAGCACCAGCGCCAGCACCACCCCGACGAAACCGCCGACCACCACGCCGCGCGTCGTGCAGCCATCCCACAAAAGCGACATCACCAGCACCGGGAAATTGCCCGATGCGGCAAGCGCGAAAGCGAGGCTGACCATGAAGGCGACATTCTGTTTCTCGAAGGCGATGCCGAGCAGGATCGCGAGGATCGCGAGCACCGGCACGGTGTAGCGCGAGACCTTGAGTTCGTCGGCCGAATTGGCCGCGCCCTTCTTGACCACCGAAGCGTAAATGTCGTGCGACACCGCCGAGGCGCCCGACAGCGTCAGCCCCGCGACCACCGCGAGGATCGTCGCGAAAGCGACCGCGCTGACGATGCCGAGGAAGATGTCGCCGCCGATCGCCGAGGCGAGATGGATCGCGGCCATATTGCCCCCGCCCTTCAGCGTGCCATCGGGCATCAGATAATCGGGGTTCGATGCGACGAAAGTGATCGCACCGAAGCCGATGATGAAGGTCAGGATATAGAAATAGCCTATCCAGCCGGTCGCCCACAGCACCGACTTGCGCGCTTCCTTCGCGTCGGGGACGGTGAAGAAGCGCATCAATATGTGCGGCAGGCCCGCGGTCCCGAACATCAGCGCCATGCCGAAACTGATCGCCGACAGCGGGTCCTTGATGAAGCCGCCCGGCCCCATGATCGACAGGCCTTTGGCGGCCGCTTCTTCGGGCGCCGCGCCGCCCGCCGCCGCGATCCCGGTCTTGATCTCGACCGCCTTGGCGAACAGCGCCTCGGGCGAGAAGCCGAAGTTCCATAGCACCGCAAACGCCATAAAGCTGGCGCAGCCGAGCAGCATCACCGCCTTGATGATCTGGACCCAGGTCGTCGCGATCATCCCGCCGAACAGCACATAGCAGGTCATCAGCGCGCCGACGATCAGCACCGCATAGGTATAGGGCAGCCCGAACAGCAATTTGATCAGCTGCCCGGCGCCGACCATCTGCGCGATCAGATAGAAAAGTACCACCGCGAGCGTGCTGAACGCCGCGAACAGCCGCACCGGGGTCTGCGCAAAACGGAAGCTTGCGACATCGGCGAAGGTATAGCGGCCGAGGTTGCGCAGCCGCTCGGCGAGCAGGAAGAGCAGGATCGGCCAGCCGACGAGGAAGCCGGTCGAATAGATCAGCCCGTCATAGCCATCGGCGAAAATCTGCGCCGAAATGCCCAGGAAGGACGCCGCCGACATATAGTCGCCGGCGATCGCGAGACCGTTCTGGAAGCCGGTAATGCCGCCGCCCGCGGTGTAGAAATCGGACGCGCTGCGCACGCGCCCCGCCGCCCAGCGCGTGATGCCGAGCGTCGCGAGCACGAAGGCCGAGAACATCAGGATCGCGGGCCAGTTCGCCGCCTGCTGCTCGGTCTGGCCGGTGAGCGCATCGGCGGCAGCCACGGCGGGCCAGCCGAGCGCGGCAAGGATGAGCGCGGTGCGCGTGACCGGAAAGCGGCTCATGCGCCATAATCCCTGCGCAGCGCATCGAGGTCGCGGTCGAAGACCTTGTTCGCGCGGCGGACATAGATTGCGGTGAGCGCGATGCCGGCGAGGATCACCCCCAGCCCCAGCGGGATACCGAGCGAGGTCACGCCGTCGCCCAGCTGCCGCGCGAGGATGTGCGGCTCGAACGCGATCAGCAGGATATAGCCGAAATAGATCACCAGCATCAGGATCGTCAGCCGCCAGCCGAAGCGCGACCGCGTCGTCACCAGCCGCCGGTAGCGTTCGTCCTGTTCGATATCGTGCGTCCCGGCGGGGGCTTCTGCCTCCTGCCCTTCTCCCGGTCGTTCCAAAGCATGTCTCCCGCTTGCTCAGCCAGCTATGCGGTTAGGCGCCGAAAAACCCAAGACCTAATCGGGGGTCCATTCGGAGGGGAGCAAGCCGTTCGGGCCGAATAATGACAGTCTCGGGCCGGGGCCCGCCGCGGCCGTGCGCAACCGGTCGGCGAGCGGGTCGTCGATGGGGTGCCTGCCGTCCTGCAGGAAAGCGATCCACG
The DNA here is from genome assembly GCF_001990265.1 of Sphingopyxis sp. KK2. Taxonomy (GTDB): domain Bacteria; phylum Pseudomonadota; class Alphaproteobacteria; order Sphingomonadales; family Sphingomonadaceae; genus Sphingopyxis. The sequence goes on along the minus strand of NZ_LYVN01000009.1, from coordinate 39,103 downwards.
CGTCGATCGCGGCTTCCAGCGACGGGCAGCGCCGCCCGCGCCGCTGGTGCCAGGCGAGCGTTTCGAGCCAGCGCTGCGGGATCTTCTGGCTGCCGTCCATCGCGATCTGGATGAGCCGGTGATGGAGCGCCGGATTGGCGAAGCGTTCGAGCAGCGCATCGGCATAAGCGGTCAGGTCCTGCCCCGGCGCCGCGTCGATCGTCGGCGCGGCCTCGCAGCGCATCAGCGTCTCGATCACCGGCCGGATCGCGGGATCGGCGATCGCCTGATGGACAAACTCGTGCCCCGCCCCGAGCCCGATATAGGCGAGCGCCGAATGCGCGCCGTTGAGCATACGCAGCTTCGCGGTCTCATAGGGCGCGACATCGGCCACCAGTTCGGCGCCGACCGCTTCCCAGCGCGGGCGCGGCCCGGCGAAATCATCCTCGATCACCCACTGGCTGAAGCCCTCGGTGACCACCGCGCCCTCGTCGCGCACGCCGAGTTCGGCCTCGATCGCGGCGCGGTCGGTCTCGGTCGTCGCGGGAACGATGCGGTCGATCATCGTCGCGGGACAGCGGCACGCGGCGTCGAACCAGCGGGTGAGATCGGGGTGCTCGGACGCCAGATATTCGCGCATCAACCGGCGCAACACCGCACCATTGTTCGCCAGATTGTCGCAGCTGAGCAGCGTCAGCCCGGACAATCCCGCTGTATACCGCGTCGCGAGCGCCGCGCCGACGAAGCGATAGAGGCTCGACGGCCCCTTGGCAGCATCCAGATCGAGCGAACCGTCGGCGGCGCGCAAATAGCCCTTCTCGGTGACGGTGAAGCTGACGATATGCGTCGCCGGCGCCGCGATGGCATCGACCACCGCCTGCGGGTCTTCGGACGCCACGAGCACCTGCTGCACCGCACCGATCACCCGCGAACTGCTGCCCGCCACGCTGCGCGTCGCAACTGTGTAGAGCCCGCCCTGCGGGTTCAATTGCGCTGCGACATCGCCAGAGCGCAGCGACACCCCGACGATGCCCCAGTCGCGGTCGCCCGCGCCCATCGCATCGTCGGTATAGGCCGCCTGATGCGCACGGTGGAAGGCGCCGATGCCGATATGCACGATGCCCACGGCCGGCGCGGAACGAGCATAGGTCGGGCGCCCTACCGATGCGGGCAGGACGGTTTCAGGCGACAGTCTCACAGCTTGTACGCGGCCTTGGCGAGATTGTAGCTAAGGTCGGTCGCGAGTTCGGCGGCCTCCCATTCCTCCATCCGGTGCTCGGCGACCAGCTGCGCGAGGAAGCCGCAATCGATGCGCCGCGCGACGTCGTGCCGCGCGGGGATCGACAGGAAGGCGCGCGTGTCGTCATTGAAGCCGACCGTGTTGTAGAAGCCCGCGGTCTCGGTGACCTGACCCCGGAACCGCCGCATCCCCTCGGGGCTGTCGTGAAACCACCAGGCCGGGCCGAGCTTCAGCGCCGGATAATGGCCCGCGAGCGGCGCGAGTTCGCGTGCATAGCTGGTCTCGTCGAGCGTGAAGAGAATGATCGTCAGCCCCGCCTCATTGCCATATTTGCCGAGCAGCGGGCGCAGCGCGTGGACATAGTCGGTCGAGGTCGGAATATCGGCGCCCTTGTCGCGCCCATAATGGTCGAACAGCCAAGGGTTATGGTTGCGCAAGGCGCCGGGGTGGATCTGCATCACCAGCCCGTCGTCGACGCTCATCCCCGCCATGACGGTCAGCATATGCGCGCGGAACAGCTCGGCGTCGGCGGTGCTGACTTCGGCGCGCGTTACCCGCGCGAACAGCGCCTCGGCCTCGGTGCGCGACAGGGCGGCGGTCGCGGCGGTCGGATGGCCATGGTCGGTCGAGGTCGCGCCCATCTCGGCAAAAAAGGCGCGGCGCCTGCGATGCGCGGCGAGATAGCCCGCATAGCTATAGGCATCCTCGCCGCTCAATTCGGAGAAGCGCGCGAGATTGGCGTAAAAGCCTTCGAACTCGGGGTCGATCACCGGATCGGGCCGATAGGCGGTGATCACCCTGCCCGCCCATTCGCCGCTTGTGTTCGCGGCGCGGATCACGCCGTGATGTTCGAGCGTGTCGAGCGGGCTTTCGGTGGTCGCGATCACCTCGATCCGGTAGCGGTCGAAGAGCGCGCGCGGGCGGAAGGCGTCGGTCGCGAGCGCCTCGGTGATGCGGTCATAATAGAGGTCCGACGTCGCGCCCTCGAACTGCACCTCGATGCCGAACGCCTCGGCGAACACCCAGTCCATCCACATCCGCGACGGCGTGCCGCGAAACAGGTGATAATGTTCGGCGAACAGCCGCCAGCTCTCGCGCGGATCGGCGTCGGGGTTGCGAATACCCAGCGCGTCGAGCGACACGCCCTGCGAATAGAGCATCCGGAACACATAATGATCGGGATGCAGCAGCAGTTCGGCGGCGTTGCCGAAGGACGCGTCGCCTGCGAACCAGCGCGGGTCGGTGTGGCCGTGCGGACTGATGATCGGCAGCCCGGCGACTTCGGCATAGAGCCGCCGCGCGATATCGCGCTGCCCCGGATCCGACGGAAAGAGGCGATCGGGGTTCAGGGTCAGCGGACGGGTCATACGGCGGCGGCTTTGCTTTCGACGGTGACGGGAGCAAGACGCGGGCTGAGCAGGTGGATCGCCAGCACCGCGAGGAAATAGACGGTGGTGCAGGCCGCGAAGATCACCGTGTAATTGCCGTTCGTCGCGTCGAGCACGAGCCCCGTGGACTTGGCCATGATCATGCCGCCGACGCCGCCCGCGAAACCGCCAAGGCCGATCACCGACCCGACCGCGCGTTTCGGGAACATGTCGGGCGGGATCGACAGGATCGTCGACGAAAAGGCCTGATGCCCGGCGAGCGCGATGCCGATCAGCACCACCGCGAGCCACATATTGTCGAGCCCGGTGACGAACAGCAGCGGGAGCACGCAGCAGCCGGCACCGAGCATCGTGACCTTGCGCGCAAAATTTACGCTGCGCCCGCGCTGGATCAGCTTCGAGGACACCCAGCCGCCGAGGATGCTGCCGACGTCGGACAAGAGGTACATGATGATCATCGGCAGCAGCACGACCTTCAGGTCGACATCATAGGTGGCGATGAAATAGCTGGGCAGCCAGAAGAGCATCAGGAACCACACCGGGTCGGTCAGGAACTTGCCGATCGCATAGGCCCAGGCTTCGCGCTTGGTGACGATCGCGCTCCAGCCGAGACGCTCGATCTGTTCGGGCGGATCATGTTCGATCCACGCGAGTTCGGCCTCGCTGACCTTCCCGCTCTCGCGCGGGTTGCTGTAGAGCCACAGCCAGAGCAGCAGCAGGACGATGCCGAAGGCGCCGGTGTAGATGAAGGTCTGACGCCAGTCGAAGCCCATCCAGACCATGAACAACCAGATCGTCGGCGCGGTCAGGATCACCCCGATCGTCGTCGCACTGTTGACCCAGCCGATGGCGTAAGAGCGTTCCTTTTGCGGGAACCATTCGCTCGACGCGCGGACGACCGACGGAAAATGCCCCGCCTCGCCGACCCCGAGGACGATGCGCGCCATCATGAAGGAGGCGACCGACGAGGCGAAACCATGTGCGACATGGCCGATCGTCCAGATGCTGATCGCGATCGCATAGCCGACCTTGGGACCGAAGCGATCGATCAGCCAGCCCATGACGAGGAAACCGAGCGCATAGGCGGCCTGGAAGGCGGTGACGATGTTGCCATAGTCATTCTCGCTCCACCCGAATTCGCCGGTGAGGTCCGTCTTGAGCAGGCCAAGCATGGTGCGGTCGATATAATTGACCGTGGTCGCGGCGAAGAGCACCGCGACGATCAGCCAGCGATACCGTCCCGCCCGGGGCACCGGCGACGCCGTACCTCCGTCCGCGATTGCCTGTGCCATCTATCTCTCCCGTTATCGGCTCTTGTTAGCCTGTGATTGTGCAGCCGACGCGAATTTTTCCGTCGAACAGCGCCTCGGCACTCTGGCCGGGTCGAATTTCATGCACCCCCGTGATCGCACCCGCCGAAACCCAGGTCCCGGGCGGGATGGCGATGCCGCGCGCGCGCAGGGCGCGGATCAGGAACAGCGCCGACCCGAACGGGCCGTCGAGCATCGTTTCCATCGTCGCCGCGCCGATCCGTTCGCCATCGATGCGGAATTCGACCGGCATCGTAATCAGGTCGACGTCGCGCCAGCCGGCGATCGGCAGGCCTAGGACCAGTCCCTTGTTGTTGCCATAGTCCGACGCGGTGACCGCGGGGCCGTGCTGGTTGATCCCGGGAAAAGGCGAACTCGCGATCTCGATCCCGGTGCGCACCTCGGTGATCGCGTCGCGGATCGAGACGATGTCATAGTCGCGCGTTCCGACATCGCCGAAACGCAGCAGCACCTCGGCCTCGGCAGCGGCGAAACCTTCCCCATAAACGGGCATGGCGGGTGCTGCGCCGTCGGCGGCGTCGACGATCTCGTCGGTGAAGATCGGTCCGGCGATGCGGTTGCCGCCGTAACGCGCGACGAGGTCGTCGGCGATGCGCCCGACCTTCCAGCCGCCGATCGCGCGCCCGTCGAGCGCAATCGCGCTATCCTGAATCGCATAGGCCTCGTCCAGCCCCTGCGGCATGGCACCGGGATAGTCGGTAAGCGGTGTCTTTGCGGCGCGTGCAGCCAGAAACGCTTGGGCTATGGCCTGTTGTTCGCTCGTTGCCAGCATCTTTGTCATTTCCCTCATCCGAAAATTCCTGTAAGAGACACCGGTGTCAAAAGCAAGCGAATAGCCATCACCGCAGTTGATTTTATGCGGGGCAGCGCTCACTAGGAAACAGGCGTGCCGGACCAACCGGGCATGCACAGGAAAAGTGAAACGTCCATGGCGCCACGCACGCGGGAAAAAAGCGGCAAGCAACCGACGATCAACGATGTCGCAGCGCTCGCCGGCGTCTCGAAAAAGACGGTCAGCCGGGTCATCAACCGGTCCGAATTCATTACCGACAAGACGCGGCAGGCGGTCGAGCAGGCGATCAAGATGCTCGGCTTTGTTCCCAACCCGCAGGCGCGCGCGCTGGCCTTTCGCCGCAACTTCCTGATCGCGCTGCTCCACGACAATCCGAACGCGCAAACCGTGCTCAATTTCCAGCAGGGCGTGCTCGACGCGATCAAGGACAGCGACCTCGCACTGCTCGTCCGCCCGGTGGATCGCGGATCGGACCGGATGCTCGACGATGTGCGCGTGTTCCTCGAAAAGCAGCGCCCGATCGGCGCGATGCTGTTGCCGCCGATTTCGGAGAATGACGAACTCGCCGCGCTCTGCGAGGATTTGGGTGTCCGCTATGTGCGCGTCGGCTCGGCGCAACTCGACGACGCGAAACATTGCGTTTCCTCGAACGACCGCGAAGTCGTCGCCGAGGCAGTCGGCAAGCTCGTCGAACTCGGCCATCGCCGCATCGGCTTCGTGCGCGGCCCGGTCGGCTTCCGCTCGGCCGCCGAGCGCGAAAGTGGATTCCACGAGGCGCTGTCGAACGCCGGGCTGACGCTCCCCGCCGAATATTCGGCGCCGGGCAATTACCGCTACACCGCGGGGATCGAGGCGGGCGAAGCGCTGCTATCGCTAGCCGCGCCGCCGACCGCGATCTTCTGCTCCAACGACGAAATGGCCGCGGGCGTGATGAGCGTCGCGCATGGCAAGGGCATCGCGGTGCCGACCGACCTGTCGATCATCGGCTTCGACGACAGCCCGACCGCGACGCATATCTGGCCCGCGCTGAGCACCGTGCGCTGGCCGATCCGCGAAATGGGGGTACGCGCCGCGCGCATCCTGGTGCCCGACTTCCTCGATATCATCTCCAGACCCGCCGACGAGCCGAATGTCATGGCCTCGACCTTCGTCGAGCGGCAATCGGTCGCCGGGCCGAAGCGCTGACACCATGGTCGCCCCCCTCCCTGCTGCAGCGTTGACACCGGTAACCGCGCTGCGCGTCCATCCCGCCGACAGCGTTGCGACCTGCTTGTCCGACGGCGCAGCGGGTGAACGGGTGCACGTCGAGGGGCAAGCGATCGCGCTGATCGGCGCAATCCCGCGCGGCCATAAATTCGCCCTCGCCCCGATCGCGCGCGGCGCGGCGGTGATCAAATACGGCTTTCCGATCGGCGTCGCGACGACCGACATCGCCGCGGGCGCGCATGTCCATAGCCACAATCTCGCGACTGCGTTGAGCAGCGACGATTCCTATAACTACGACGCCCCTGCGACGACCGCCTCGCCTACCCCGGAGCTTGGCGAACGCCGCTTCGCGGGATATCGCCGCGCCGACGGCCGCGTCGGCACGCGCAACGAAATCTGGATTCTGCCGACAGTCGGCTGCGTCGGTAATCTCGCTGCACGCGCCGCGAGGATCGCGGGCGAGCGCCACGCCGGGCGCATCGACGGCGTCCACGCCTTCAAGCATCCGTTCGGCTGCTCGCAGCTCGGCGACGACCTCGGCCATACCCGCGCGCTGCTCGCCGCGCTGGCGCAGCATCCTAATGCCGGCGGGGTGCTGATCGTCGGGCTCGGCTGCGAGAGCAACCAAATCGATGCGCTGCTCGAAACCATCCCCGCCGAACGCCGCGCGTCGATCCGCACGCTGTCGGCGCAGGCGGTCGAGGACGATCTCGAAGCTGCACTCACCCTCATCGACGAACTGGCCGAGCTCGCCGCCACCACGATACGCAGCGACGTCCCCCTCTCCGCGCTCACCCTCGGGGTCAAATGCGGCGGGTCGGACGGGCTGTCGGGGCTCACCGCCAACCCGCTCGTCGGGCGCATGGCCGACGCCGTCGCAAACGCGGGCGGCAAGGTGATCCTCACCGAAATCCCCGAGATTTTTGGCGCCGAACAGATGCTGATGGACCGCGCGGTGTCGTACGACGTCTTCGACCGGACCGCCGATCTCGTGCGCGACTTCAAGCAATATTTCATCCGCCACGGCGAGCCGGTGAGCGAGAATCCCTCGCCCGGCAATATCGCCGGCGGCATTACCACGCTCGAGGAAAAGTCGCTCGGCGCGGTGCAAAAGGGCGGCCAGGTGCCGCTCGTCGACGTCCGGCCCTACGGCGGCGAGGCGACGCTCCCCGGCCTCACCCTGCTCGAGGCGCCGGGTAACGACGCCGTATCGTCGACCGCGCTGACCGCTGCCGGCGCGACCATGATCCTCTTCACCACCGGTCGCGGCACCCCGCTCGGCTTCCCCGCCCCGACGCTCAAGATCGCGTCGAACAGCGTGCTAGCGCAGCGCAAGGCGGGCTGGATCGATTATGACGCCGGGCAGGTGCTCACCGACGGGTTCGACGCGGCATCGGATGCATTGCTCGACCTGATCGTCGCTACCGCCTCGGGCGCCGCGACGCGCGCCGAGGCCAACGAGGAACGCGACATAGCGATCTGGAAATCGGGCGTGACGCTCTAATCGAGCGCCTCGAAGCGAAAGTAGCGAAACTTCGCCGCTCCACCCCCCGCCGAATAGAGCCCGGGGCGCAGCATCAGGAAACCGCCGCGCACATTATGGTGGTACCCCGACACCTCCATGCCGCGGTCGAACCTGACCCAGGTCTTCCCGCCATCGCCACTGGTGTCATAGGTGACGATATGGCGGTCGTTGGTCACGCGCATCCGCATGGCGCGGCCATGCGGATTGACCGGCCGACCGCGCTCGATGCCATATTGGTGCGTGACGAACTTCTCGCCGTCGAAGCCGAGCCCGCAATAGAGCTTTTCGTCGTAAAAGAGGATCAGCCCGGCAACCCCGCCCGGCGCGATCTCGATATCGCATTCAAACCGGTATGCCTGGTCGCCCGCGATCAGCAGCAGCGGCGAGGAATCCGACGGTGCCTTGCCGTGCGCCGCGAGCACCAGCGCGCCGTCCGCGACGCGCGCGCGGTCGCGCTCGCCGGGACCTGGCTTGAAGAAATTCCATTTCGCGCCGAGCGCCAGCGTCTTGAAATCGTCCGACAGCGCCATGCCGTGCGGCCCCGCGACCGTTCCGCCCTTTGGCTTGGTGATCGGCAGCGAAAGATCGCCGCCGGTCATCCGGAACCAGCCGTCGTCGGTCCATTCGACCGGATCGAGCAACGCCTGCCGCCCGAGCGTCCAATAGCCATTCTCGAAACCGTGATAGACGCTCCACCAGTCGCCCGCCGGCCCCTCGACCAAGGTCGCATGTCCGCGCGACCACCATTTCTCGCCCGCCGATTTGGTGTGGACGAGCGGGTTCGCCGGGCAATTTTCCCACGGCCCGTGGATCGACTTCGACCGCGCCGCGATCACCATATGCCCGGTCGGCGGGCCGGCGGTACCGCCGACCGCGGTGACCATGTAATAATAGTCGCCATGGCGCGTGATCTTCGGCCCCTCGGGCGCGAAACCCTCGACCACCCAGTCCGACGGATAGCGCCACGGATCATAGACATGCTCGGGCTCGCCGATCCGCGACAGGCCGTCTTCGGAGAGCCGCACCCGGTCGCCGCCCGACAGGAAAAGCCAGCGCGACCCGTCCTCGCCCACCGCATGACCGGGGTCGATATGGTTGGGCAGGCCGAGGTCGACGGGGTCGCTCCACGGTCCCTCGATCCGGTCGGCCCAGATAACCCAGCTCGTGTTCGGTCCCTTGGTCGGGATGTAGAGATAATAGCGGCCCTTGTGCTTCACGAGTTCGGGCGCCCACACCGACCCGATGTTCCGGTGCAGCGCCGGCCCGATCGGCCGCCAGTTCACCAGGTCGCGCGAATGCCAGATGACCAGCCCCGGATAGGAGTCAAAGGTCGAGAAGGTCATATAATAATCGGCGCCGTCCTTGAGGATCGACGGATCGGGATGGTCGCCGGCCATGATCGGGTTCAGAAAGCGCCCGTCGCCGAGGTCGGCCTTGCGCTGGCCGTCGAAGCCCTTCGTCCATGCCGGGGCGACGCCGTCCGGACGCGGGGACGATTGCGCGAGCGCAGCCGATGCGCCCAGTCCCGAAAGGCTCGCGCCGAGCAGTCCCGTCCCGGCCAGCTTCAACATCTCGCGGCGATCGGTCACGTCTCTTCCCTTCCGAAAAACAAAGGCCCGGCCCCCGCAAGCGAAGACCGGGCCTTTCCGGGACTAAGTTCTCACATCAGATCTTGACGCGCGCACCGAACAGGAAGGTGCGGCCGAAATGATTATTCTCGTAATTGCGATCGGCATCGATGTCGGTGAAGCGATAGCGATATTCGTCGGTCAGGTTGATGCCCTCGACCGAGATTTCGATATTCTCGGTGATCGCATAGCGGATCGACGCATCGACGTTGATCGTCGAGCCATAGCCTTCGAAAACGTTGCCGGTGCCGCTGTTGGCATCGGCATAGCGGCTGCGATAGCTGACCGAGGCACGCGCGCTCAGCTTGCCGTCGTCATAATAGAGCGTGCCGTTATAGGCGCGCTTCGACAGGTTGAAGAGCGTGCCGTTGCGAACCGCCGAAACATTGGCGCCGCCCGGGACCACCGACGGGCCCGCCACCGTATAATCGGCGTCGGAGTCGACGAAGGTCGCGTTGGCGATGCCGCCGAAGTTCGACAGGAAGCCCGGCAGGAATTTGAACGGTGCCTGCAGCGAGATTTCGACGCCCTTGAGCTTCGCGCCTTCGCCATTGCCGATCGAGGTAATCGTCCACAGCTGGCCTTCGGGGTTGATCGACGCCGGGCTGCTCGGCGGGATTACCGACAGCGGCAGGCCGGTCGACGCGAAGGTCCCACTGGTGGTCGTAGCGACCGGGAAGCTTGCGATATCCTTCTTGAACAGCGCGACCGAGAAGATCGACTGCGGCGCGAAATACCATTCGAACGCGAGGTCGTAGGCCGTCGCACGGAACGGATCGAGGAACGGGTTGCCATAGTTGATGCGATAGTTGAACCCGTCGACCGAACCGCCCGGGGTCAAATTGCCGAGCGTCGGGCGCGTCATCACGTCGGCGACAGCAGCGCGGATGATGATGTCGTCATGCGGGAAGAGTGCAAGGTTCACCGAAGGCAGCCAGTCTTCATAGCTGCGCTTCAGCGTGACAAGCGCACCGCTGGTCAGCCCGCTCGACGTCTGGTCGGTGTGGACGTAGCGCACGCCGGCGTTGAGCGCGTAGCGCAGCCCGCCGATCTCGCCCTTGGTGTCGAACTGCAGGTAGCCGCCGGTCACCTCTTCGCGCACCGCACGGTTGTTGCCGGCGTCGAGCACCGGCGTGCGGCCATAGAGATTGGTGAAGGCGGTCGTCGCGTCGAGGTTGGCGACGAGCCATTCGGTCGTCGTGCCTGCCGGCTGGCCGGCATTGCGCAGCGTGAACATCTCCGACAGCGCCGGCGTGACCGCAAAGCCATAGACCGCGGCCGGACCGAAAGCCGAGCTCGGCGAGCAGGTCAGCGTGCCGAGCACACGGTCGACGCCGCCGTTGCCGCACACCACCGTGTCGCGGGTGAAGGCGATGCTGGAGAAGTCGAAACGGCGATAGACGCCGCCCGCTTTGACCGTCAGCCCGTCGGTCACATCCCATTCGGTGCGGAGCTGCGCGGTGCGGAACTTGTTCACCACCTCCGACGGACGGTCGCGAATTTCGGCGAGCTGGAAGTTCGACGGAGTGGTCACGCTGGTCCCGAAGGTCAGCAGCGGCTTCGCCATATCGCTATAATCATAGCGATAATCCTGCGCGTCGCGGTCGTCGAAGACGATCGTCGTTTCGAGCGGGATCGAAGCGGTCGATTTCGACATACCGCCGAGCAGGGTGAAGCGGAAGCTGTCGCTGACATCCTGGTCCCAGGTCGCGCCGACCTGGTAGAATTCGGTCTTCGCCTTGCGCAGATAATGCTCGGTACGCACCCAGGCGTCGTCGAGTGTCGCCGAGATCAGATTGTTGTCGTCGTCGATTTCATAATCGCTGACGTTGATCGAGCGCTCGTTGCTGCGCAGCAGCACTTCGGCCCAGCGCTCGCGGCGCTGGTGCTTGAAGCTCGAATAAAGACCATCGAGCGAGATCTTGGTCGCATCGGTCGGCGCAAACTGGATCGACCCGGTGATGCCGAGGCGCTTCTTGTCGTGGCTGATTTCGCCGTAGCGCGGGATGCGCGGGTGAAAGGCCAGCGACACCGCGTCGCACGCCGCACTTGGGATATAGGTGCCGCCCGAATTAGCGGTCGTCCAGCAGGGCGTGCCGTCGACCGAGTCGAAACGCGCCTGCGCCCAGCGGACGCTGTTGTTGCCCATTTCGAGCGTTTTCTGGTCCGAATAGGCGGCCGACACCGCAAAGCCGAGCGTGCCCGCGTCGTTGACCCAGCTGAGCAGGCCGGCGACGCGCGGGCCGGTCTTGTCCGACAGGTCGTTATAGCTTGCCTGCGCCGAGAGCGCGGCGGTGAAGCCGCTCTTGCCCGCGAGCGGGTTGCCGGTGTTGAGGTCGACCACGGCGCCGAGCGAGCCTTCGTCGAGTTCGGCCGATGCGGTCTTGTGCACCACGATCGAGCTGAACAGTTCGGACGCGAAGACGTTGAAGTCGAAGGCACGGTCGCGGTTCGCCGACGCACCGTCGGTCGAGGTCGCGACGGTTTCCATGCCGTTGACGCGGACGCGGGTGAATTGCGAACCGAGCCCGCGCACCGTGATGCCGCGGCCTTCGCCGCCATCGCGCTGGATGGTGATGCCCGGGATGCGCTGCAGCGATTCGGCCAGGTTCTGGTCGGGGAATTTGGCGATATCTTCGGCGACGATCGCATCGACCGCAGCGACCGAGTCGCGCTTGACGTCGAGCGCCTTGTCGAGCGAAGCGCGGAAACCCGTGACGACGATTTCGTCCTCGGTCGACACTTCGTCCGCCGGCGCGGCGGCATCGGTTGCGGTATCCTGCGCATAGGCCGGCGACACCGCCAGCACGGCGAGCGATACGCCGCACGCCAACCTGCTCAAATTGCGGACGCCCTGCATTGCGTGAATAGCCATCATGTTCCTCCCTTTTACCAGTCCATCCGCCACCTCAGGCCAAATGACACCGGTTACTTTGCGTGACAAAGTTGATCGCCCCGATCCTTTGTCCAGAAATTAAAGAGAGTGAAGCAATGCCGTCGCGATTTCGCGACGGGCCATTCATTGCCCTCTCCCCAACAATATTTTCTCGTTGACCGGTTGGGGTAACCGGTGTCAGGAAGATTGAAGGAATGTGACACCTGTGTCAATACCCCAATGAAAAGGAGAGGCAGGATGCTGAAAAAGCTGTGGCTTGCAGCGCTTTTGCTGACGCCCGCGATCGTCGCCACCCCCGTACTCGCCGCCGATTCGGCGCCGCTCGCCTTCCCCGGCGCGGTGGGGCCGGCCGCGCAGACGACCGGCGGTCGCGGCGGCAAAATCCTGCGCGTGACCACCCTCGCCCCCGACGGCCCAGGATCGCTCAAGGAAGCGATCGAGACCCCCGGACCGCGCATCATCGTGTTCGAAGTCGGGGGCGTGATCGACATGGGCCGCACGACGATCGACATCGTCCACCCCTTCCTGACCATCGCGGGACAGACCGCGCCGGGCCCAGGCATCACGCTGATTCGCACCGGCTTCGACGTGAAGACGCATGACGTGATCCTTCGCCACTTGCGCGTCTACACCGGGGTCGATGGCCAACCGAAGCGCAGCGGGTGGGAGGCCGACGCCTTTTCGACCGTCGGCGCCGCCAATGTGATCATCGACCATTGCACCTTCCTGTGGGCGATCGACGAGAATATGTCGGCGTCGGGGCCGCGCTTCACCGGCAACAGCGTCGCGGAGTGGCGTCGGGGCACCAGCCACAACATCACCTTCTCGAACAATCTTGCTGCGGAGGGCCTCGCCGACGCGAGCCATCCCAAGGGCGAGCATAGCAAGGGATCGCTGATCCACGACAATGCGACGGGCATCGTCTTCTACCGCAACGTCTGGGCGCATAATGTCGAGCGCAACCCGCTGATCAAGGGCGGTGCGCAGGCGCTGATGATCAACAATCTGATCTACAACCCGCAGCATCGCGCGGTGCACTACAACCTGATGAACCTCGAATGGGTCGGCCACGACTATGTTACCGGCCAGATCACCGCGGTCGGCAATGTGATGCGCGGCGGCAACGACACCGATCGCGACCTGCCCTTCCTGATGCTCGGCGGCGACAGCGACCTCGAATATTATGGCAAGGACAATCTGGCGGTCGATCGCCATGGCGTGGCGCTCCCCGAAGTCGGCCGTTATGGCGAAACGCGCGCGCAGCTGATCCGCGCCAAGGCGCCGCTGGCCCCGATCGCCGGGTACAGGATCCTGCCGGTGCGCGACGTCGAAACCTCGGTGCTCGCGACCGCGGGCGCGCGGCCCTGGGCGCGCGATGCCGAGGAAATCCGCATCCTCTTCTTCGTCGCCGAAGGGCGCGGCGAAGTGATCGACGACGAAAAGGAAGTGAGCGGCTATCCCAAGGTGAAGCCCGCGGTAAAGGCGCCCTTTGTCGAGGGCGATTGGGACCTGGCGACGATGGAGCCCAAGTCGGGTCTCTACCCCGCCCAGACCGCGCCGATGCCGCAGGAAATATTATCGCCGCGCGATCGTGCGTCGAGGGCGGCCCAATGAGCATGTTTCTCACCGCGCTGCTCGCCGCAGCCGCCCCCGCGATGGTCGTGATCGACGAGGCCGAGACGGTGCGCGAGGAAGCCCCGCCGCACGGCGCGATCGGCATGTCGACCGCCTGGCGGATCAGCGACCAGGCCCCCGCGCCGCGCAGCTTCGAATTTCGCAAGCGCGCGCTGCACGTCGGCGCCGCGATCGGCGTGCATCCGATCGACCATGACGAGATTTATTACGTCCTGTCGGGTACCGGCATCGTCCATTCGGACGGCGAGGAAAAGGAACTCAAGGCCGGCACCGCGGCCTGGCTCTACAAGGGTGCCAAGGTCGGCATCCGCCAGACCGGCGACGAACCGCTGGTGCTGATCATCGCCTATCCCAACAGAGCGGCCGAATAGGATGCGCTTCGGGCGTCGCCTCCTGCTCGCCGCCGGACTGACCCTGCCGCTGGTCGCGGCGGGCAGTGCGCGCGCCAGGACCGGCTGGACGCGCCCCGCCGGACTCGTCCCCGACGCCAGCATCGCGCTGTGGCCCGAAGGTCATCTGGCGGTGCCGCCGGGCCTCGTCGAAAGCATGGTCCAGCGCAGCGACGACCCGAACGCCAGCGACCGCATGCTGCAGGGCATCACTCGCCCGCGTCTCGACATCTTCCGCCCCGAAAAACCGAATGGTGCTGCGGTGATCCTCGCCCCCGGCGGCGGCTATCGCTACGTCGTCGTCGACAAGGAAGGCTATGAGCTCGCGCGCTGGCTGCGCGATCGCGGCGTCACCGTCTATGTCCTCTTCTACCGCCTGCCCGGCGACGGCTGGGCCGACCGATCGAACGTCCCGCTCGTCGATGCCCAGCGCGCGGCGCGACTGGTGCGCAGCCGCACCAAGACCGACGGCATCGATCCGGCGCGCGTCGCCTTCGGCGGCTTTTCGGCGGGCGGTCATGTCGCGACGAGCCTGCTGACGCGCTTCGATGCACCGGTCTACGCTCCCGTCGACGCCGCCGATACCCTCTCTGCACGCCCCGATACGCTCGCGGCTTTCTATCCGGTGGTATCGATGGATCCGGCGATCGCGCACGCGGTCAGCCGCGAGAAACTGCTCGGCCCCGCCCCCGACGCCGCGCGGCAGGCGCTCTATTCGCCCGAGCAGCAACTCCGCGCCGACATGCCGCCGCTCTTCCTGCTCCATGCCGAGAACGACGATGTCGTGAAGGTCGATAACAGCCTGCGCCTCCACACCGCCGCGCGGACGTTCGGCGTCGCTTGCGAAGCGCATTATTTTGCCGAGGGCGGTCATGGCTTCGGGCTGATGAAGACCGCGGGACTTCCCGTCGCGACCTGGCCCGAGCTTTACTGGAACTGGCTCGCGGCGCGAAAGATCGTCTAGCTGCCCGGCTGGATATAGGGCACGCGCGCGAACAGCTCGCGTTCCCACGCGCGCGGATTGTCTTCTACGCGCGCGTAGGCGTCGAAGATCATCGTCCGCCGCTTCTTGAGGTCATAGGCCGCCCAGCCCGGATTGCCCGTTTTCGCGAAGCGCGTGAAGGCCGCCATCATCGCCGCACTCACCTGGTTCTTGCACGTCGACTGGTCGGGTCCGGTGCCGAAGACGAGCGCGATATCGTCGGCGTGCTTCGCGTCCATATAGTCGAGCTGGTAGACGAAGGCCGGCGCCCCGGCGCGCGCGCGCGCCTCGGCCTCCTCGACCTGTCCGCGCCAGCTGCGCGCTGCGGTGACGATGCGGTGGAACAGCTCGAGTGGCTGCGCGCCCGGGTAGCGTGTGCGAAACTGCGCGACGACCCAGACCGGATCGATATCGACGCGCATCTCGGGCCCGATCCGCGCGGCGAGATTATCATAGCTGAGGCCCGACAGCTGCTTGCCGTCGGCGGCGAAGAAGGCGCGCGTTTCCATCACCGTATTGCCGAGCATCATCGGTATGCCGAGCGACTGCGGCGCGGGATCGGGCCAGAAGGGATGGCGCGTCAGATGCTTCATGTCGAGCACCGGCCCCATATAGACCCCGCCGCCGATGATCGGGTCGGTCGCCGACAGCGCCGCCACGAGCCGTTCGACCGGCGCGGTTGCGGGATCGACACCCGCCCCCAATTTGTCGAGGAACGCCGCCGCGCGCCTGCTCGCGTTGAGCGGACCCGAGGCGGTGACCTGTTGCCCGCTCATCGTGATCGCCTTGTGGAACAGCCCCGCCGCCTCGGGCATCGCCATCAGCGTCGCGATCTTGGCGCCGCCGCCCGACTGCCCGAAGACGGTAACATTGGCCGGATTGCCGCCGAAAGCCGCGATATTGCGCTTCACCCATTGGAGCGCGACGATCAGGTCGAGCTGCCCCGCATTGCCGCTGTCGGGAAAGCGATCGGGCAGATAGAGATAGCCGAAAGCATTCAGCCGGTGGTTGACCGTCACGACGACGACGTCGCCCTGCGCTGCCAGCCTCGCGCCGTCGTTGAGCGGATCGGTGACGCTGCCCGAAGAATAGGCGCCGCCATGGAAATAGACCATCACCGCGCGCGGCTTCTTCGCAGGTGTGGCTGGCGTCCAGACGTTGAGGAACAGGCAATCCTCGGACTGCGGCTGGTAGCGGTCGCCCGCCTGCGGACAGGCGGGGCCGAACTCCCCTTGCTCCGTAAAGGGCTGTTCGGCCGCCAGCACCGGCACCGGGGCGCGAAAGCGTTCGGCGCGTGCATAGCGAATGCCGAGGTAGGCGGCGGCCCATAGCGGCTCATTGTCCTTGCGCGGCTTGCTGTGATAGGTGCCGTCGGCTGCGGCGATCGTCGCATTGACGGCCTGCGCCCATGACGGCGCGGCGTATGACAGCAAAACCAACCCTGCCGCCCCGCCGAGCAGCTTGCGACGACCAATCGGCTCAGCGCCGGACATCGAGCCCTCCCCCGTGAAATGCGTCGATATCCGCTTGGCTAAAGCGGCTCGCATCTCCGGGCAAGCTATGTTTGAGGCAGGTGAGCGCGAGGCCGCTGTCGGCCATCGCACGGGCGTCGCCCCCGTCCAGCCAGGCATGCAGCACCCCGGCGGCAAAGGCGTCGCCCGCGCCGATGCGGTCGACGATGCCGGTGACGTCGATCTCGTCGGTCTGGTGTGCGCTGTCCCGCAGGTCGACCCGCGCCGCAATGCGGTGGTGGTCGGCCGACATCGTGTGCCGCGCGGTCGAGGCGATCAGCTTGAGGTCGGGGAAAGCGGCAAAGCCCGCATCGGCCGCCTCGCGCCGCCGATCCTCGCCCTCGCCCGAAAATTCGCGGCCGAGCACCAGCGACAGGTCGCGGTGGTTGCCGAAGAGGATATCGGCAAGTCCGATGAGTTCGGACAGGATCGCGCGCGGATTGCTGTCCCACGCCTCCCAGAGCATCGCGCGATAATTGCCATCGAAGCTGACCGGCACGCCAAGCCTTTTCGCCGCGCGCGCCGCCGCGAGCGTCGCCTCGGCCGAGCGCGGCCCGAGCGCAGGTGTGATACCCGACAGGTGGAGCAGTTTCGCGCCGCGCAGCAACGCGTCGAAATCATAATCCGCGGGCCCGGTCGCGGCGAAGCTCGACCCCGCACGATCATAGACGATCTCGGACGCGCGCAGCCCCGCACCGACGCTCAGGAAATAGAGCCCCATCCGCCCCGGCGATAGCGTGACGGCGGTGCAATCGACGCCCGCGCCGCGCACCGCCGCCACCGCTCCGCGACCCAGAGCGTTGGGAGGAATCTTGCCCACCATCGCGCAGTCATGGCCGAGATGCGCGAGCCCGATCGCGACATTCGCCTCGGCGCCGCCGACGTGGAGCGACAGCGCAGGCGATTGCATCAGCAATTCGTTGCCCGGCGCGGTGAGGCGGATCAGCAATTCGCCGAAAAAGACGAGTTTACCCTCTGCCATCCCCACTCCATTCGCCGCCTGACGCGGTCCTTGTTCGATGCTAGCGCGCGAGCCAGCCGCCGTCGACCGCGAGGATATGGCCCTGGACATAGTCCGACGCGCTCGACGCGAGGAAAACGGCGGCGCCGCCGATATCCTTGGGATCACCCCAGCGCCCCGCCGGGATGCGCTCCATGATCTGGCGGTTGCGCGTCTCGTCGCCCTGCAGCGCGGCGGTGTTGTTCGTGGCGATATAGCCCGGCGCGATCGCGTTGACCTGAACGCCCTCCGCCGCCCATTCGTTGGCAAGCAGCTTGGTCAGCCCACCGACGCCCGATTTCGATGCAGTATAGCTCGGCACGCGGATGCCGCCCTGAAAGGTCAGCATCGACGCGATGTTGACGATCTTGCCTGAACCGCGCGCGATCATGTGACGACCGACGCTCTGGCACAGGAAGAAGAGCGTCTTGAGATTGGTGTCCATCACCGCATCCCAATCTTCCTCGGTGAAATCGACCGCGTCGGCGCGGCGGATGATGCCGGCGTTGTTCACCAGCACGTCGATCCGCCCGAATTCGCCGAGCACCGCATCGACGAGCGGCTGCACCGCCGCGACGCTCGACAGGTCGGCCCTGAAATTCTCCGCCTTGCGGCCAAGCGCCTGCACCTTGTCGACCGTCTCGGTCGCGGCCGAGCGTCCGGCAGCGGCGATGTCGGCGCCCGCCTCGGCGAGCGCGAGCGCGATGCCCTGCCCGATGCCGGTGTTGGCGCCAGTGACCAGCGCGACCTTGCCCGAAAGATCGAACAGGCCGGGCATCAGGACAGCTGGCAGATGTCGAGGACGTTCATGTCGGTATAGTCCTGGTTCTCGCCCGCCATCGCCCAGATGAAGGCATAGGATTTGGTACCTGCGCCCATGTGGATCGACCAGGGCGGCGAAATCACCGCTTCCTCATTCTGCATCACGATGTGACGCGTGGCTTCGCCCTCGCCCATGAAATGCATCACGCGGTCGGTATCGACATTGTCGAGTTCGAAATAGAAATAAATCTCGCTGCGGCGCTCGTGGATATGCGGCGGCATCGTGTTCCAGACGCTGCCTTCCTTGAGCACGGTCAGCCCCATGACGAGCTGCGCGCTGTCGCAAACACCCGGGATCACGAGCTGGTAGATGGTGCGCTCGTTCGACTCGGCGAGGCTGCCGCGGTCGAGCGCATTGGCGTCGGCGATGCCGAGCTTGCGCGTCGTGAACGCCTTGTGCGCCGGGCACGACGCCAGATAATAGCGCGCGCCCTCGCCCGCGAAGGTCACATCGGTCGCACCCATCGTCACATAGAGGCAATCCTTATTGCCGAGCGTGAAGCTCTCGCCATCGACCGTCACGGTACCTTCGACCGACGAGACGTTGACGATCGCCATCTCGCGACGTTCGAGGAACGGGTGGCCAGCCGCCGACGGCGGCTCGGTCTGCGCCGGCAGCTTCACCGGCGCCGAACCGACGGCAACCCCGCCGATCACGAAGCGGTCGGCGTGCGTGTAGTTGAGGACGCATTCACCGGTGCGGAACAAGTCCTGGATCAGGTAGCGATCGCGCAGTTCGGCGTTCGACACCTCCTCCATCATCACGGGATGGGTGGCGTAAAAGGTCTTGGCGAACA
The DNA here is from genome assembly GCF_001990265.1 of Sphingopyxis sp. KK2. GTDB lineage: Bacteria > Pseudomonadota > Alphaproteobacteria > Sphingomonadales > Sphingomonadaceae > Sphingopyxis. Next base: position 19,981 of record NZ_LYVN01000009.1, on the reverse strand, counting down.
TGGGGGCGTCCTCGCGATATATGTTGGTGATTGCTCGCCTAGCTACGGCGCAAGGTAACCGGTGTCAAGATCAAGATCGCCAGAGCGGCGAACGGAAATGGCTGACAGCGGATCGGAGCCGAAATCGCCCTCCCCCGATCTTTCCACCGGAAAGCCGGCGCTCAGGCGGCGACGGGCTCGGAGATGCAGTGGATCGCGTCGAGGTCGCGCCGGCTGCCCGCGGATGCGTGGACCGCCTGCATATTGGCGAACAGCACGACCTGCTGCGCCATGATTTCCAGCTGCGACGCGGTGCTGCGGTCGTTGACCCGCCCCTCTTCGCAGAAAACGGGTTGTCCCGAATTGACCGTCACCGCCATCGGGGTCGGCCATCCGCGCAGCGCGTGGGTGATCGAGCGCAAGGTCGCGAGCGTCGAACCCGTCGCCTGCCAGCCGCCCGCCACCGCAATCAACCCGACCGCGCGGCCGTCGAAATAGGGAGCCTCGTCGCCCGCCATGTCCTGCACATAGTCGAGGGCGTTCTTGACCAGCCCCGACACGGTGCCGTGATAGCCAGGCGAGGCGATGATGATGCCGTCGGCTCCGCGCAGCGCCGCAATCAGCGCCTGCGCCTTGGCGTCGCGCTCGCTGCGGTGCGGCGCATACATCGGCAGGTCGATCGCCGGCCCGGCGAAAAGCATCGTTTCCGCGCCCTCGGCGGCGCAGCGCGCGAGCGCGTGGCGCAGCAGGCCTTCGGCCGACCCGCCGGGGGTGGCGTTGCCGCCGAGGCCGACGATGCGCGGACGCGCGGAGGTGACGGGCCGTTCGATCATCGCGGGACTCCTCAGTTGAAGGTGACCTGGTTGCCGCCGCGCAGGAAGGCGATCGCGTTGCGGCGCAGATGGTTGGTGCCCGGGTTCAGGATCGGTTCGGGCGAATATTGGGCGAGATAGACGCGGCGCATGTTCGGCGTGGTGTTCGATCCGGTCGCGTGGAGCGCGAGGCTGGAGAAGGCGACGATGCTGCCCGCCGGAACCTCGAGCGTCACACCCTCGGCTTCGCCGCTGTAACCGACGAGGTCGTTGCTGCCCGGCTGGCGGACGTGCGGGACGATGCCGTTCCGCGTATCGGGTACCTGCGAGAAGGGCAGGATGCGCACGGTGCCGTTGGCAACCGTCGTGTCGTCGAGCGTGCACCAGCAAGTCAGGTACGGCTTGTGATCGGCGGGGCCGCCGTTGCCGACGACATAACCCGAATCCTGGTGCCAGCTGAACGGCATGCCTTCGCTGGCGCCCTTCACGACATATTGGTCGTAGAAGAAATAGGCGTCGTCGCCGAGCGTCGCGCGGCAGACGTCGGCCATGGTGTCGCTGAACAGCATCGTGCGCAGGTCGGGTTGCTGGCGCTGGCATTCGCCGGCGAAATAGCGCTTGCCCTTGTGGCTGATGCCGTCGACCTCGACGCCAAGACCGTCGAGGCGCGCATCTTCGCGGTCGATGACGCGGCCGCATTCGGCGCGCAGCAGGTCGAGCAGCGGGCCTTCGAGGATGCGTTCGAAGACCGCATAGCCTTCGTTGGCGAACTGCTCGCGCTGGGCCGTGTAATCCATCTTCTCTCTCCCGATGTTTGCTAAGGTGCCACGTAGCGCAACATCATCCATCGTATCCAATCGAATTGCATCGGCCGATCATACGTCTATACTATGACCTATGCGAATGAGACAGGTCGAGGCGTTTCGCGCCGTCATGATGAGCGGGGGCATCACCGCCGCGGCGTCGATGCTCAACATCAGCCAGCCGTCGGTGAGCCGGCTGATCGCCGACCTCGAGCGCGCGGTCGGTTTCCGGCTGTTCGACCGGCGCGGCGCGCGCATCCACCCGACCGCGCAGGCGCAGGCGCTGTATGAAGCGGTGCGGCGCAGCTACGCCGGGCTCGACCTGCTCGACCAGGCGGCGCGGCGCATCCGCGCGCATCCGGTGGGCACGGTGCGGATCGCAGCGCTGGCCGCGATCGCGATGGCGATATTGCCGGCGGTGATCGCGCGCTTTCGCATCCTCTATCCCGACATCAAGATCATCGTCGAATCGCTCGGCCAGCGCGCGATCGAGGAACGGGTGTTTCTCGGGCAGGCGGACCTGGGCGTCGGCGTCGACATGCAGGGGCGCGAAGGCGTCCGGTCGACCCCGCTCGCGCGCGCCGAATATGTCTGCATCCTGCCCGCGAACCATCCGCTCGCCGCGCGCAGGAAGCTGGCAATATCCGACCTGGCAGGCGAGGAATTCGTCGGCCCGATGCACGAAGCCGACGCGCTGTGGACCGGGATCGATACGGCGCTGGAGGAATCGGGGATCAGCGTATCGCGGCGGCTGGAGACACAGCATTCGCAGATCTTATATGCTTTCGTCGAAGCCGGGCTGGGCGTGACGATCGCCGAGCCGTTCAGCGCCCCGCGCTTTCACCGGCTGGGCGTCGCGGTCCGCCCGATCGCCCCGCCCGTCTATCTGGATTTCGCGCTGCTCGAGCCCGACATCGGGCCGACGCCCGAGATCGTCGGCTGGCTCAACGCCGATATCGCGCGCGAGACCGAGGCGTGCCTCGCGCATGTGAAGCGGGTGGTGGCGTCGAAATAAACGGTTTTGCGGATATCCGCAGCGGGGCGGATTTCGTGACGACGGGTTTCGAATGACCGACAGTCGATGGCGGACGTTCGATCGACAGAAGCCATGGCGGCGATGCGCCCGATTTCGGTCACAGCAGGCCGCGTGACGGGTGCCTGAAAGCTGACGCTCAGACGTAGGGGGCAGAAGTGTCGCGGCCGTGACGGAAAAACAGACCCTAGCTTGACGCAGGGCAGCTGATTAATCCAAAGCGCGAAGATAGAGGGAGCGTTCATGGACGAAGCACAGGTTAAAGCCGCGACCTTGAACTATGTTCGCAAGATGAACGGTCGGCGTAGAAAGCCCGTCGTGACGGCAGAATTCTCGCTGGGGAGTAGCGGCGTACGCGCCGATCTGGTCGTGTTTGCGGACACGGTTATCGGGTTCGAAATAAAAACTGCGCGGGATTCGCTTCGCCGCCTTCCGTCGCAGATGCATGCTTACGCGCGCTATTTCGACCATGCTGTGGCGATCGTAGCACCGTCGCATCTGAAAAATCTCAAGTTTGATGACCTGCAGGGCGCTTCATTGTGGACATATGACAAGCGCGGAGATGTCACCGTGCTTCACGTCGGAAATCAAAATAACGTGGGTCCCGACGCTTTGCTCGACGTCTTGACTCAATCGGAGCGGCGTAAACGGCATTATGCCGAAGCAATGATCGCGCGGTACGGCCCGACCAGCCGACAGTTCTGGGACACAGTCGGGCGCCGTGCGATCTGCGCGGAGGATTTGCCGCTGCTCAGTCGTTTTTCAGAGAGCCGTGACCAGGCCAAGCGGTGGGCATCGCACCGAAAAGACCGCTGGTCGCATTGGCTCGCCGCACAAGACGCGCTCGTCGCCGCCTCAGCCTGACCAATCTTCATCGGTGTCTTCTGCCGAACCGGGATCATAGTAGAAGGCTTGTCGTTGCAAGTGAAGGTTGATCCTTGCCGCCGTCGCTTTCTGAGGGCTGCCAATCGCAGACATGTCGCCGGCGGCAGTTCGTTCGATCATCTGCGTTCCCCAGACCCTCAGCCGGGGATTCCACACGCCCTCGGCCTCGGTCGCAATGAGCCGTTCGGCTTGAATCCTGTAACCCGGAAAACCCGTGATGGTGTCGGACCGATAAAAATTCCAAGCGTCGAACATCGGATAATCGATCCGCGGCGCAGGCAAACCACCGCCGCCGCTTTGGCGCTCGACGCGCGCACTACCGCGATCGCCATAGATGAGATTGCCGAGCGCCGGCATCGTATCGAACAGGCGGCGCTCATAAATCGGCTGATCAGAAAGCCCGACAAAATTATCCGGAAATGAGGATGCGGATAGCGATACAAATGCTGCCGCGGCGCTGGCCCTTATCGTGTTGATGTAGCCCGTTGCACGCGCGGCGACTTCCAGATGGTCCCGGCCCGCGAAACCGAAGTCGAGGACGAAACAGACGCCTTGCCCTCCTTCCGTCCTGGCGCCCACACGAGCCGCGATCACGCCGATCGCTGGAAATGCCGGCGGCTCGATGATCACGACGAGCCCGCGATCAAGAGCGTAGAGTTCTGCGATTTGCGCCTCTTCGTCCGCGATGGAGGGAGAATATTGTATGGCGGGGATGTAATTTTCGTGGGCGCGAAAAAATTCGCACCAAGCTCTGAAGCCGAATGCCGGTCCGCGCAACTCCTCGAGCTGGGCATGGACGGGCCGCTCATTTGGGGGCTCGCGTTCACCCATCGCGACTATAACGGGCCTTTCCCCATAAGCCTCACGTATCCGGTCGGTCGCATTCTCCAGTCGGTGAGCTCCGACCCACGGGCGTAGTTGGACAATTGGGAGCAGGCGATCCTTTGTCAGGTTCGGCAATTCTTCGAGCGCACGCATTTCCGCTGGTCGCAGCGATAGCATCGGGAGGTAGGGGATCTGATTCCATTCACGCAGTGCCACTCTGTTATTCCCCCTTTAGCGCTCGACCTTGATCCGCATAGCTGCCTCAGATACGCCAAAAATCTCGGCGAGATGCAGTACGACATCTCCAACACCGATTTCTTCGGCCTCCTCCCTGGCTTCCCCCACGAGAACATCCGGCATCAATATATCGGCAGCCAACCGGTTGGCCTGATGCTCGCGCCGATCGGAAAGGTTCGAGCGATACAGAACGTCATCCTCAATGCCCGCACCGATTTCGTCGCGGTGAAGCAGAAAATGCGCGAGCTCGTGCGCGACGGTGAAGCGCTGCCGCTTGGGAGGATCATGGCGATTGATGCGAATGACGAACCCGTTGCCTCCTTCAGCCGGACGGATCTCGCCGGAAATTCCGGGCGCCAAGGTCGCTGCTTTCACGGATACACCGAGAGCGCGCGCCAAATCGGGTAGCCGGATGGGGGGCACGTCCTGGAACTCTTGAATACGGGCGCGAACCTCCGGCGGTAGAAGGTTCCACTCGGGACTCATTACTCATCTCCTTCCTCTTCGAGCAGCCGATCAGCATCCGGTCGGCCAAATGCCACCGCGTCCACTCGATTTTTGATCCGCTGGTCCATCCGCTCAGACTTGAATTCTTCATCCGCGAGACGGCCAACTTCCGCAGCTATATAGTCCTTGATAGTTCCGTTCTCAATCTGTTCCCTAATTTCAGTTGATCCTGCGACCTCGGCCGCCGCCACGGCGTCTCTTTTGAGTTGATTAAAGCCCCAGATCGCTGCGAGCGCGAGCACGCCAGCGAAGATGGCCACGATTACGCCGACGGCCGTCAGTAGAATTGCCGCCAAGTCCGCATAGTCCATGCCCTCGGGCGTAATGCGAAATGATCCCGCCTGTCCGAACCACACGATCACTCCGCCCATGGACGCGCCGACAAAGGCCGCGGCGCTAACCTCAAACGGCCCCGCGCGCCTGTTGGCGGCGGCACCACTTTTCCTGCTCATCCGTCCCCTCCCGGCTTATCTTATGCCAAAGCCGCCAATCAGCATGTCTGCCCGGAAAAGCGAAGCATTTATTCATCCGATTAGCGAGTGATCGCCGAACTGAGACATGAGCGGCAACCGGCCAGCGTTGGTCGATTGCGCCGCATCCGCAAGATGGCCTATGGCCCCGGCAGCGAACGAAAAGGGGAAACAATGACCGCTTCATTTTCAGCGGACGAGCGACGCGAGCATTTTGCCTATTGCATCCAACTATTTGGCGGCACCACGGCCTTCTCGCGGCGACTTGGCATAGACGAGCGGGCCATCCGCCGTTTCGTCAATGGCGAGCGGCCTCTTGGTGACGGACTGTTGGCAGACACCGCCAAGGCGTTGCGCCTGCTCGTCGAAGAAGCAACCGCGGCCGAAGCACAGATCGCCGCCGCACTGCGCTTTCCGCCGACCGATCCGTCCTAGCTGAAATTGGTCGATTGCGGTCGTAGCGGGCCGATCGGCGCTCCCGCATCCGTCATTCGCGACTCGCATCGACAAGCGGTCGGTCCGAAATCGACCAGTTCTGGCAAATAGATCAACGCCAGCTCTTTAGTGATCCAACTGAACGACCGAAATCGGTCGATGATACCGCGCATCCGGAACAATGGTTTTCCATCCATTCGGACGTCGTGCGGACCGCCCAGGCGCGTCGACTTCGGTCAGTAGCAGCCAGCGACCAAGTCATAGCATTTGGACATAACAACCCGACATTTCTCGATTAGACTGCAATGAATTTGACGCGCATCCCGTGCAGGACTGACCGGCAATGGCGCCGGCCGGTCGATTCGTGGCCGCACGCGACTTGAAGTGCGCGGCCTGATGTCGAAGCGGACGAGCGATCCGCCACGACGAGGGAAGGATTGCCGATGACAAGGTCGACACGCGAGCCAGAGCGCCGAACCTGCCGCTCCGACTGTCCTGCAAGCCATAGCATTCGGACATGACATCGCGACATTTCTCTATTGGACCACAAAAATAATTGCGCGCATTGGGTCGGCTCATGATTGTCAATTGAATTGATTGACATATGGGACGACAGCGCATCTAGGGAGGATCTGAACATGGTTTCGTCGAAAGCCAAAGCGTATCTGACATTCACCACCGCATTGGGGCTGGCACTGATCGCCGCGCCCGCCGCGGCGCAGGACGCCGCACCGCAGGAAGCGCAGGCCGACGACAGCGCCTTTGGCGGCACCGAGATCATCGTCACCGCGCAGAAGCGCGCCCAGAACCTGCAGGACGTGCCGGTCGCGATCACCGTGGTGTCGGGCGACCAGCTCGAACGCGCCAATGTCAATTCGGCCGAGCAGCTGTTCCAGCGCGTCCCCACCCTGACCTTCCGCAAGGGCAACACCAACAAGGATTCGGCGCTGTCGATCCGCGGCGTCGGCACGATCAGCTTCTCGTCGGGGGTCGAACCCTCGGTGTCGACCGTCATCGACGGCGTCGTCTATGCGCGCACCGGCCAGCAGACCTCCGACTTCCTCGACGTCGAGCGCATCGAAGTGCTGCGCGGGCCGCAGGGCAGCCTGTTCGGCAAGAATGCCAGCGCCGGCGTCATCAACATCGTCACCCGCGAGCCCGACGACGCCTTCGGCGGCTATGTCGATGCGGCCTGGTACGAAGGCAATGAATATCGCATCCGCGGCAGCCTGGGCGGCGCGCTGAGCGACGGGCTGAAGGCCTCGCTCACCGGTTTCTGGTCGCAATATGCCGGCAATGCGATCAACGTGTTCAACGGCAACCGCGTCAACGGCTATGAGCATTGGGGCGTGCGCGGGAAATTGATCGCCGAACCGACCGACGCGGTGAAGGTCACGCTGATCGCCGATTATTCGAAGAACAGCGACGACGGCTTTGCCGACAGCATCGGCACCGTCTTTTCCTCGGCGTTCAACAATGCGGTGTTCATTCCCAGCCTCGCGCCGCTGACGCTCGACGGCAAGAACCAGGACATCGACAACGACCTCGACCCCTATACCAAGGACAAGAACAGCGGTGTGTCCGCGCAGGTCGACATCGACCTGGGCGCGGCGTCGATCACCTCGATCACCGCCTATCGTCACTGGTATAATTACCAGCAGCGCGACGGCGATTTCCGTTCCGATGCGCCGACCTATGTCAACACCGGCACCGCGTCGGGTGACGTCCGCTCGCACGACCGCGGCGACCTGAAGTTCGACCAGTTCACGCAGGAACTGCGCCTTGCGTCGACCGGCCCGCAGTTCCTGGAATATGTCGCGGGCCTGTATTTCTACAAGACGAAGGAGGTCGACTTCTTCAACCGCACCGTGACCGCCTGCACCGCATCGACGCTGCCGACGGTGAACGGGCTGACGCCGTGCGCGGCGGGGTCGTCGACCTATGTCACCAACCAGGGCAATGCCGATTTCACCACCAAGCTGACCAGCTATTCGGCGTTCGGCCAGCTCACCGCGAACATCAGCGACGATTTCCGCGCGATCGCCGGGCTGCGCCACACCAACGACAAGGTCAGCTATGACTTCATCCGCGTCTCGACCTCGGCGGCCGCCTTTCCGGGCGTGAACCCGGGCTTCACCTCTTCGGGGTCGATCAAGGACAGCGGCTGGTCGGGCAATGCCGGCCTGCAGTACGACCTCAGCGACGATATCATGGCGTACAGCATGTACACCCGCGGCTATAAGGGCCCGGCGCTCAACGTCTTTTTCAACATGCAGGCGCGCGACACCGGCCGCATCGATCCCGAAACGTCGAACGCCTATGAAGTCGGCCTGAAGACCCGGCTGTTCGACCGCCGCCTGACGGTCAACATCGCGGGCTTCTATGCCAAATACGACAATTACCAGGCGAACTTCCTCGACCTGGTCGCCGGGCAGGTCGTCACCCGCCTGACCAACGCGGGCACCGTGTCGACGCGCGGCATCGAGATGGACTTCAACGCGTCGCTGACCGACAATTTCTCGCTGTCGGGCGGCCTCAACTATACCGACGCGCATATCAACCAGTTCATCTGCCCGCCGGGCGCCGCGGTGACCTGCGCCGCCGCGATCAACGGCAAGCCCTTGCCCTTTGCCCCCAAGTACAAGGGCACGGTGACGATGGACTGGCGCCTGCCGCTGAACATCGACGGGTTCAACGTCGACCTGAACAGCTCGCTGGCGTACCAGAGCCGCACCCAGTTCGACATCAACCAGAACCCCAACGCCTTTCAGGGCGCCTATGCGATCTGGGACGCCGGGATCACGGTGCGTACCGACGACGACAAATACAGCCTGTCGTTCCTGGTCAAGAACCTGACCGACAAGCATTTCGTCATCCAGCGCATCCCGAACGGCACCAGCTTCATGCGCCAGATCACCCCGCGCGACGCCGAACGCTATGTCGGCGTCACCGGCCGCGTGAATTTCTGACCCACCCCCTGCCCCCGCCGCGCACGTCGCGGCGGGGGCTCCTCTTTCCTCCCTGTGGCGAAGCCATGGGGAGGTAGCAGCGGCGCTAGCCGCCGACGGAGGGGCGATTGAGCAACGTCGCGGCCCCTCCACCACGCCCTATGGGCGCGCGGTCCCCCTCCCCATCGCTTCGCGACAGGGAGGATATTATGAAGGCTTGGAAAGGATCCTCCCCCATGGCGCTTGACGCGCTCGACACCGGCTTTGCGCTCCGCCTCGGCGGGCAGGCGATCCTGACGCACAGCGAGGGCGCCCCCTGTTTCTCGGTCGGGCGCGGGGTGCCGCATGTCCATTCGAAGCTCGGCCATTTCGATGTCGCGCAGGAGGTGATCGAGCGGATCGCCCTGCGGCACGTCGAGCGTGACGGCGATGTGCTGCGCTTCGCCGAGGCCGCGGGGTCGGCGTGGTTGCTCGAAGCGACGGTGTCGGGCGATGGCGACGATGCGGCGATCGCGCTGACGGCGCTCGACGCGACGCTCAACCGACTGTGGCTGCGCGTGCCCGCCGGGGCGGGCGAGCATGTGTGGGGCGGCGGCGAGCAATTCTCCTATTTCGACCTGCGCGGGCGGCATTTCCCCTTGTGGTCGAGCGAGCCCGGCGTGGGCCGCGATCCCTCGTCCGAGCTATTCCGGCAGGTCGAGGCGCATCGCAAGGGCGGCGGCGGCAGTTATGCCCACACCAATTATCCGCAGCCGACCTATGTGAGTTCGCGGCGTTACGCGCTGCATGTCGACAGCTTTGCCTACTCCGCGTTCGATTTCCGCGACGAGGATTATCACGAGGTCGAGGTCTGGGAAATTCCCGCGAAGATCGAACTGTGGGCGCGGCCGCGTTTCACCGAGCTCGTCACCGCGCTGTCGGAGCGCTTCGGGCGCCAGCCGCCGCTGCCCGAATGGTTGCTGAAGGGTGCTGTGATCGGCCTGAAGGACGGCGACAACAGTTTTGCGCGGCTGAAAGCCTATGAAGATGCTGGTGTCGCGGTGTCGGGGCTGTGGTGCGAGGATTGGGTGGGCTTGCGCATCACCAGCTTCGGCAATCGGCTGTTCTGGGACTGGCAGTGGAACGCCGAACGCTACCCCGAGCTGCCCGCACGGATCGCGGAACTGCGCGAACGCGGCATTCGCTTCCTCGGCTATGTGAACCCCTATCTGGCGGTCGACGGCCCGCTCTATGCCGAGGCCGCGGCGCAGGGCTTCATGGTAATGCGTCCAGACAAGGACGAGCCCTATATCATTGACTTTGGCGAGTTCGATTGCGGGCATGTCGACTTCACCAATCCGGCGGCCGCAGCGTGGTTCGCCGACACGATCATCGGCGAGAAGATGATCGACTTCGGGCTGTCGGGCTGGATGGCCGACTTCGGCGAGTATCTGCCCGTCGATGTGCGGCTGGCGAATGGCGAGAGCGGGATGACCGCGCATAATCGCTGGCCGGCGCTGTGGGGCGGAGTGAACGCCAAGGGCATCGCCGGGCGCGGCCAGACGGGCGAGATGATGGTGTTCATGCGATCGGGTGCGACCGGCGTTCAGGGGCATTGCCCGATGCTGTGGGCGGGCGATCAGGCGGTCGATTTTTCGCGCCACGACGGGATCGGCACGGTGATCTGCGCCGCGCTGTCGGCGGGGATGCTGGGCAACGCGCATCATCACAGCGATTGCGGCGGCTATACCAGCCTGTTCGACACGACGCGCGATGCCGAACTCGCGATGCGCTGGGCCGAAATGTCGGCGTTCACGTCGATGATCCGCACGCATGAGGGCAATAGGCCGCGGCAGAATGTGCAATATGACGACGATCCCGAATTGCTCGCCCATTTTGCGAAGATGACGCGGATCTATGCGCATCTGGCGCCCTATTTGCGGAAGCTGTCGAAGGAGGCGTCGGAAAACGGGCTGCCGGTGCAGCGCCCGCTGTTCCTGCATTTCGAGGACGATCCCGAAACCTATGCGATCCAGACGAGCTACCTGCTCGGCCCCGACCTGCTCGTCGCGCCGGTAATCGCGGCGGGCAAGCGCGAGTGGACGACCTATCTGCCCGCCGGGGCCGATTGGGTGCATGTCTGGTCGGGCGTCCATTACAGCGGCGGACAGGATGTCACCGTCTCGGCGCCGTTCGGCGAGCCGCCGGTCTTCTATCGCGCGGGATCGGCCGATGCGGCGCTGTTCACCGGAATCCCCTCGGCCTGAGCCACCGCCTTCAGCACCGCAACGAACGCGGCGACGAGCGCGCTGCGGCTGCGGTTGCGGAGGAGATGGATGGCGTCGCGGGTGACTTCGGAGGACGGGAGCGCGATCATCGCGAGGCCGCTGCGGATCGCAAGGCGCTGCGGAACGACGGTGATCGCGCGGCCGCTCGCCGCCATGTCGAGGCAGGCGGCGGTGGAATCGAGCTCGTAATCGGGGAACTGCCCCGCGGCGAAGCGGGTACGGAGCGCTCGCGGGAAATTGCTGCCCGGTGCCGGACGCGGGAGTGCCCAAGGGAAATCGGCGCTGTCGCCCTGCCCCCGTGCGAGCGGATGGTCGGATGCGCAGACGAGCATCAAGGGCTCGGGCGGGAGCGGGATGCAAAGCACTTCGTCGGCATGGCCCGACGAGGCGAATTTGGCGCGGTTGCACACGACGAGGTCGAGGCGGCGGTCGACGAGGGTTTCGAGAAGCTGTTCGGACGGGCCGCCGGTGACCGTGACACGCACGCCGGGGTGGCTTGCGGCAAAGCGCGCGATCGCATCGGTGAGCAAGGGTTGCAACGGATAGGGGCCGCTGCCGACCGCGACGGTTCCGCCGCTCGGCTGGCCGAGCCCGCGCGCTTCCTGTTCGAGGTTCGCCGAGGCGGCGATGACGTCGCGCGCCGAGCGGATCAGCCGGTCGGCGTCGCTCGTCGGGCGGACATAATGGGTGGTGCGGTCGAAGAGCGTGGCGCCAAGTTCCTCCTCGAGCTTCTGGATCGAGCGGGTGAGCGCCGACTGCGTCAGCCCGAGTTCGTCGGCGGCGCGCGCGTAGCTCGCGAGGCGATATAGTGTGTCGAAATGGCGGAGGCGGCGGAGGTTCATGCCGCGCACCATATCATTCCTGTTTTGCAATACCAATGCCGCCGTGATGCGCATAGCGTGAAGCGATGAGCAGCACCCAACTCGACGCGCGGCGCCGCCGCCAGGTCTTTGCCGAGCTGGAATCGCGGACGTTCGATCTTGCGGTGATCGGCGGCGGGATCACCGGCGCGGGGATCGCGCGCGACGCCGCGATGCGCGGGCTGTCGGTCGCGCTGGTCGAGGCGCGCGACTATGCGAGCGGGACGAGCAGCCGCAGTTCGAAGATGATCCATGGCGGCCTTCGCTATCTGGCGCAGGGCGATATCGCGCTGGTCAAGGAAGCGGCGTCGGAGCGGCAGATCTTGCGGCGGATCGCGCCGCACCTGACGCGGCTGTCGCCCTTCCTGATCCCGACGACGAACATGGCGATGACCGCGAAATTGCGGACGGGGCTGTGGACCTTCGAGAAACTGGGCGGGGTGCCCGAGGCCGAGAAGCATGAGGTGATTTCGCTCGCCGAATTGCAGGCGCGCGAGCCGCTGATGCGCACCGACCGGCTGAATGGGGCGGTGCTCTATCCCGAATTCCTGACCGACGATGCGCGGCTGGTGCTCGCGAATATCCGCAGCGCGCAGGGCGCGGGCGCGGTGGTCGTCAATCATGCGGCGGCATCGGAACTGACGGGCGACGGGCTGGTCGCGACATCGACGCTGGACGATGGGCTGGGCGCGCGGATCAAGGCAAAGCTGGTCGTCAACGCGGCGGGCGCGTGGGTCGACGCGGTGCGCGGACTGGAAGCGGGCGAAGGCGACGCACGCATGTCGCTGAGCCGCGGCATCCATCTGGTGCTGCCGCGCGCGCGGTTGCCGATCCATTCGACGATCATCATTCGCGCCCCCGACAAGCGGAGCATCTTCGCGGTGCCGCGCGGGGCGTTCACGTACATCGGCACGACTGACGTGTTCCACGACGGCAGTGATTACTGGCCCGCGCCGACACGCGATGACATCGACTATCTGCTGCGCGCGACCGAGGCGGCGTTGAACGTCGATCCGATCCGCGATGGCGAGATTGTGTCGCTGTGGTCGGGGGTGCGGCCGCTGATCGCGCAGCCGGGGAAAAAGGCCAACGAAGTATCGCGCAAGGACGAAATCTGGACCTCGCCCGGCGGGCTGGTGTCGATCGCGGGGGGCAAGCTCAGCGCCTATCGCGCGATGGCCGAGCGCGTCGTCGATCTGGTGGTCGAGCGGTTGGGAACGACCGCGCGGCCCTGTTCGACCGCCGAGATGCCGTTGCCCGGCGGGTCGCGCGAATTGCGGCTGGCCGGACTCGATCCGCTGGCGGCCGAGCGGCTCGCAGGTCTCTATGGCGACGAGGCGAACGAGATCGTGATCGCGGGCGGCGATATCGCCGCCGAGGCGGCGCGCGCGGTGACGCATGAGGGTGCGTCGACGCTGGAGGATTATTGGGTGCGCCGGAGCGCGCGTGCCTGGTTCGACGACGGAGCGGGCCTCGCGGCGCTTGCACCCGCGGCCGATGTGATGGGTGCGCTGCTCGGCTGGGATGACGCCACGAAGGCGGGCCAGATCGCACGATGCCGACAGATCAACGAGGAAAGCCGCAGGCTTTTGGGAGAGTGAAATGCGTTCGATAACCGAAGCCCTTGCCAGCGCCGTCGGCGCCGACCGCGTCGCAAGCGATGCCGACGCGCTGAATGCGCGGCGTTACGACCAATGGGCGGTCAAGCATCTGCGCGACTGGCGCGGCGAAGCGGTGGCAGCACCGGGGTGCGTTGTGCGGCCGCAGTCGGTCGAGGATGTGCAGAAAATTGTGAGGCTCGCCGCCGAGAAGCGCGTGCCGCTGATCCCCTATGGCCTCGGCAGCGGAGTGTGCGGCGGGATCGAACCGACGCCCGATGCCATCCTGCTCGACATGAGTTCGATGAACCGCGTGCGGTATATCGACAGCGACGATCTGCTCGCGAGCTTCGATGCGGGGTTCAACGGCATGGAGGCCGAGGAAGCGGTCGCGGCGCACGGGCTGACGATCGGGCACTGGCCGCAGTCGATCGCGATCAGCAGCGTCGGCGGCTGGGTCGCAACGCGCGCGTCGGGGCAGTTCTCGACCGCTTACGGCAATATCGAGAACATCATCCATTCGATCGAGGCGGTGCTGCCGAACGGCGAACTGGTGACGCTGGGCAAGGCGGTGCGCGCGGCAGCTGGCCCGGATCTGCGCCATTTGTTGATGGGCGCCGAGGGCACGATGGGCGTCATAACCGGCGTGACCTTTTCGCTGCGCGCGAAGGCGCCGCACCGCGATTACAGCATCTTCTATGCGAACGACATGCGCGCGGGCTTCGAGGCGCAGCGACAGATCGTCCGCGCCGACTGGCGCCCGCCGGTGATGCGGCAGTATGATGGGCGCGAGGTACGGCGGCTGTTCCGCGACTATGAACGCGATGGCAAGGCGATGCTGCTGATGGTCCATGAAGGGCCTAAGGCGCGCGTCGATGCCGAACTGGCGGCGATGCACGAGATTTGCGGCGCGGCGGGCCTCGAAGCTGGCGATCCGATGGCGGCGAAGCAGTGGATCGAAAAGCGCAACCATGTGCCGAGCTGGCGCGACATGTTCGAGCGCGGCTATGTCGCCGACACGGTCGAGATTTCGGGGCGCTGGAGCGAGATCGGCGCGATCTATGACGACAGCATCGCGGCGCTCAACGCGATCCCCGGCGTGATCAACGCGTCGGCGCACAGCAGCCATGTCTATCGGTCGGGTATCAACCTCTATTTCAGCTTCGCCGCGACTTTCGAGGACAGCGCGAAGATGGAACCCGCCTATTTCGCGAGCTGGCGCGCGATCATGGAGGCGACAGCAAAACATGGCGGCGGGGTCGCGCACCACCATGGCGCGGGGCGGCTGCGCAAGCCGTATCTGCACCATGACCTCGGCGAGAGCGGCGTTGCGTTGCTCCGGCAATTGAAGAATTGTCTCGATCCGGAGGGGATCATGAACCCGGGCAATCTGATACCCGATGCCTGAGCTTCTGCTCGCACTCGATGCGGGCACGACGGGCGCGCGCGCGATGCTGGTCGATCCGGCGGGCATAGTGCTGGGCGTCGACAAGAGGCCGATCGCAAGCCGCTTCCCCCGCCCTGGGATGGTCGAGCAGGATGCCGCCGAGGTCTGGACGATCTGCCGAGCGGTCATCGACGGCGCGCTGGCGGCGGCGAGGCGTAGCATCGCCGATGTTGCGGCGATCGGGGTGACGACGCAGCGCGCGAGCATCGTGCTGTGGGATCGCGCCACCGGCGAGCCCGTCGCGCCGATGCTGGTATGGAGCGATCTGCGCGGAATCGACGAATATAAGAAGCTGCGCGCGGCGGGGTTCACCGGCTGGCCGCAGGTGCCGTCGGCGAAGCTGCCTGCCGCGATTGCGCTGTCGGGGTGCGATCCAGCCGGGCTGCAATGGGGGACGCTCGATAGCTGGCTGACCTATAAGCTCAGCGGTGCGCATGTCACCGATGCGTCGGCGGCGTGGCTGACGGGCTATTATGATTATGCGACCGGCGCGGGCTGGAATGCGGCATTGCTGACGCACCAGCGCCTGCCCGCGACTATGTTTCCGGCGCAGGTCGAAAGCTGGGGCGCGATTGCGACAAGCGATCCCGCCGTGCTTGGAGCGCGCGTTCCGATCACCGCGCTGATCGCCGATCAGGAGGCCGCGATGGTCGCGCATGGTGCGCTGGAGCGCGGCGACTGGAAGGCGACCTATGGCACGTCGGGGGTGCTGATGGCGGGGACCGGCGAGGTGCCCGAAACGATCCACAGCAGCATGCCCGCCGAGGCGCTGGCATTCGCGGGCGGCAAGCCGCGTTTTTGCGTCGAGGGCATGGTGATCACGACCGGGTCGATGATCGAGTGGCTGTGCGGCGGGCTTGGCCTATTCGCGTCGCCCGCGGCGATGGAAGCGGCGGCGGCTTCGGTGCCCGATGCGGGCAATGTCGTGGTGCGCCCGTCGCTGGCCGGCATGGGCGCGCCGCATGGGCAGTTCGAGGCGCGCGGGCTGATCGCGGGGCTGAGCTTTGCCGACGGGCCGGGACAGGTCGCACGCGCGGCGTTGCAGGGGATCGCGTTCCGCTTTCGCGAGATTGCCGAGGTGATCGCCGCGGCACTGCCGGTGCCCGAGGCGCTGCCGGTCGCGGGCGGATTGTCGGCGAGCGATACGCTGATGCAGTTGCAGGCCGATGCGCTGCAGCGGCCGGTGCAGCGGCATGCGGTGCGCGAGGCAAGCGCCTATGGCGCCGCGCTGGCGGCGGGCATGGGCGCAGGGCTGTTCGGCGAGAGCGACCTGAAGCGGCTCGCGCGGTACGATGCCGAGTTTCTGCCGAAGGTGTCGCGCGATGCGGCCGATGCGGCGTTTTCGCGCTGGCGGGATGCGGTCGCGCCGTGATGGGCTCAGGCGCTGCCGGCGACCTCGCGCCACAGCCCGCGCACGATATCGCGCATGCGCTGCGCCTCGTCCCAGCGGTTCGTGAGTTCGCGGCCGTCGGGCGCGGTGATCGCATAGGGCGGCGGCCCGAGCTCGCACATGAAGGTCAGCGCGTCGCCCGCGCGCGCCTGTTCGAGCCACAGCTCGAAACCGCGGCGCCACCAGGCGATGTGCTGGTCGAGCCAAGCCTGATGCTGCGGCGCATCGAGCGCGACCTGCACCTGATGCGTCGTCGAAACGCGGCCGTGGAAATTGTGGCTGCCCTGGAGGATCGTCTCGATCGCGGCGAGCTGGTCGTCGCGGAGCGGCAGCTCCATCTCGCCCGCGACGGGATAGTGCGACAGGTCGGCGGTGAGCGGAAAGCCGGGACGCTCCTCGAGCAATTCGAGCGTGAAGAGCAGGTCGTTGGTGAGGCGGCCTCGATGGGTTTCGAACCAGACGGGGAGCGGCGCATCCTTCGCGGCGGCGGCGAGGCTGTCGATCAGGCGGAGCGCGGCGCGGAAGTCGGCGGTCGGGCCGGCGATCTGAACGTTGAGGTGATGCGCGCCGAGGCGGTGGGCTTCGCCGATCCAATGCGTGAGCTGGCCCGCGTCATGGACGAGCACCTGCCCTTCCCATGCGAGCCCGAGCGGGTTCATGGCGCGCGCGACGCCGTCGGTGCGCGCGGTGCGGGCAAGGTTGACCCCGACGCCGTCGAAGCCCGCGTCGATGACTTGGGCAAGCGCTTCGTCGAGGCGATTTTCGATGTCGAAACCGGGGCATTTATCGAGGCCCCAAACCGACTGGAGGACGAGCAATTCGGGCAAGGTCTTTCCCTTCAGACAACGCTGTCATATCGTGTCAGGAGAGGGAGTCAATCGGCCTTGGCCAATGGAGAAAGGGATTCGCGCAGATACACGGGGGCGCAGAGATTTGGTTCACGCGGAGACGCGGAGGCGCGGAGAAAAGAGACAGAAAATGGCGGCTTCGCCGCCTATTTTTTCCTCTGCGTACTCTGCGGCTCTGCGCGAAAAATTCTTCTCCGCGTCTCCGCGTCTCCGCGTGAACTATAAAGACATAGTCGAGAGGATGAGATGACCACCGAAGCCCCCACCCTGCCCGTCGTTCCGCCGGTGTCGCCCGCATATCGCCGCTATGCGCTGACGGTGCTGCTGATCATCTACATTCTCAATTTCCTCGACCGGCAGATCGTCTCGATCCTCGCCGAGCCGATCAAGAATGAGCTGCATCTGGCCGACTGGCAGCTCGGCGTCATGACGGGG
This sequence comes from Sphingopyxis sp. KK2, assembly GCF_001990265.1. GTDB lineage: Bacteria > Pseudomonadota > Alphaproteobacteria > Sphingomonadales > Sphingomonadaceae > Sphingopyxis. The sequence continues at coordinate 2,202 of NZ_LYVN01000009.1, read as the reverse complement.
CTCGCCTTTGCGCTCTTCTATACGGTGCTCGGCATCCCGATCGCGCGCTTTGCCGAGACCGGCGACCGGCCGCGGATCATCGCGGTGGCGGCGGGGCTGTGGAGCGTGTTCACCGTCGCGTGCGGCTTTGCGCAGAATTTCGTGCAGCTCGTACTGTGCAGGATTGGGGTGGGGATTGGCGAGGCGGGGTGCACGCCGCCGGCGCATTCGCTGATCACCGATTATACGCCGAAGGAGAAGCGCGCCTCGGCGCTCGCCTTCTATTCGCTCGGCATCCCCTTGGGCGGGCTGCTCGGGCTGGCGATGGGCGGGCTGATTGCCGACGCGTACGGCTGGCGAACGGCGTTCCTCGTCGCGGGCGCGCCCGGCGTACTGATGGCGATCATCGCCTGGGCGACGCTGAAGGAACCGCGGCGGCAGCAGATGGATGCCGACCTTTCCGCGCTGAAGGCCTCGCGGCCTGATTTCAGGACCGCGATGGCCGAGATCCGCGGCAAGCGGACCTTCTGGCTGATCGCCTTCGCCGCCGCGATCAAGGCGTTCATCGGCTATGGCGCCGCGGCCTTCCTTGCGCCCTTCTTCTTTCGCAACCATGCCGCGGAGCTGACGGTGATCGCGGGCGATTTCGGGCTGGGGCTGACGGGGTTTCTCGGCGTCGCGCTCGGCATCGTACTCGGGCTGACCGGCGCGCTCGGGACGTGGATGGGCGGGCAGCTCGCCGACAAATATGGCGCACGCGATCTGCGCGCTTATGTCGCCATCCCCGCGGTTTCGACCTTCCTCGGCATCCCCTTTTACATCGCCGGGCTGCTCACGGATTCAGCGGTATTCGCCCTCATCATGTTCGCCTTTCCGCCGGTGCTCAACACTTTGTGGTACGGGCCGGGTTTTGCCGCGGTGCAGGGGCTGGTCCGGCCGCAGACGCGCGCGACCGCGGTCGCGGTGCTGCTGTTCATCATCAACCTGCTCGGGCTCGGGCTCGGCCCGCTCGGCGTCGGCGCGGTCAGCGATTTCCTCTCGGGCCCGATGGGGCTAGGGTCGGCGGAGGGCGTGCGCTGGTCGCTGATGATCTTCATCCTGTTCGGCGCACTCGCCTCTGCGCTGTTCTGGATGGCGCGCCAAACGATCCGTGAGGAGATGGTCAGTTGAGTATCGCCAGCATCGCCCTGCCCCGCATCTTCCGCATCGGCGGCGGGGCGTCGAAGCAATTGCCCGAGGTGCTGGCGTCGCTGGGGCTAGCGCGGCCGCTGGTCGTGACGGACGGGTATCTGGCGAGCAGCGGGCGCGTCGCCGAACTGGTCGATAGGCTAGCGGCGGCGGGGATTGCGGCGCGGGTGTTTGCCGAGACGGTGCCCGACCCGACGGTGGCGTCGGTCGATGCGGGGGTCGCCTATCTGAAGGAGGGCGACCACGACTGCGTCGTCGGCTTCGGCGGCGGCAGCCCGCTCGACAGTGCGAAGGCGATTGCCTTGCTCGGCCGGTTCGGCGGGGCGATGGCGGACTATAAAGCGCCGCATGTGCAGGACGCGCCGGGGCTGCCGGTGATCGCGATCCCGACGACCGCAGGCACGGGGTCGGAGGCGACGCGCTTCACGATCATCACCGACGAGACGACCGACGAGAAGATGCTGTGCCCGGGGCTGGCCTATCTGCCGATCGCGGCGCTGGTCGATTATGAGCTGACCTTCACCAAGCCGAAAAGGCTGACCGCCGACACCGGCATCGACTCGCTGGTCCATGCGATCGAAGCCTATGTGTCGAAGCGCGCGAACCCGTTCAGCGACGGTATGGCCTTGCTGGCGATGCGCGCGCTGGCGCCGAATTTGCGCCGCGTGTGCAGCGACCCGATGGACGCGGCAGCGCGCGAGGCGATGATGCTCGGCGCGACGCAGGCGGGGATCGCCTTCTCGAACAGCTCGGTCGCGCTCGTCCACGGGATGAGCCGCCCGATCGGGGCGCATTTCCACGTCCCGCACGGCCTGTCGAACGCGATGCTGCTGCCCGCGGTGACGGCGTGGTCGGCACCCGCGGCGCTGCATCGCTATGGCGACTGCGCACGCGCGATGGGCGTTGCCGACGAGGCCGAGGGCGATCAGGCAGCGGTGGCGCGGCTGCTCGACGAACTGGCGGCACTCAACCGCGAACTCGAGGTGCCGGGGCCGGCGGCATGGGGCATCGACGCGGCGCGCTGGGACGCGCTGG
>NZ_LYVN01000008.1 GCF_001990265.1 Sphingopyxis sp. KK2 | reverse complement strand
ATCGTCACCGGGCCGCGCCCCGCCGGCGCCGACGCGCTGCTGTCCTCGGTCGCCGACAATCTGCTCGCGCATTCGCCCGAAGGCGCCACCTCGCTCGGCATCGATACCGGCGCGCGCGCCGCCGAACGCGGCAAGCTCGGCGACCGGTCGGCGGCGGGGGTCAAGGCGCTCGCCGAGACGCTCAAGGCCGACCTCGCGCGCGTGAAGGCATTCGACCGGACTGGACTCGACCACAAGACGCGCACCAGCCTCGCCGTGGTCGAAAGCGCCTATGGCGTCGCGCTCGACGGCTTTGCCCTGCCCTATGGCGACGTCGCCGTCGGCGGGTGGCGCAACACGCCCTATGTCGTGATCCAGAATGTCGGCGCCTATCTCGACGTCCCGAAATTCCTCGACAGCGACCATCCGGTGAAGAGCGCTTCCGACGCCGAAGCCTATCTGTCGCGCCTCAACGCCTTCCCCGGCGTGCTCGACGGCGAGACCGAGCGGCTGAAGGCGGCGGGCGCGCAGGGCATGATCGCCCCCGATTTCCTAATCGACAAGGCGCTGAAGCAGATGGAAGCGAGCCTCGCCGATGCCAAGGCGGGCGGCGGCATGGTCGACAGCCTCGCCACCCGCACCCGCGATGCCAAGATCGCGGGCGACTGGGCAGGCCGCGCGCAGGCGATCGTCACCGGCCCAGTCGCCGCGGCGCTCGAACGCCAGCTCGCCGAGATGAAGGCGCAGCGCCCCAAGGCGACGACGGACGCCGGCATGTGGGCGCGGCCCGGCGGCGACGAATGGTATGCCTGGGGGCTGCGCGCGAGCACGACGACGCGCATGACCCCCGATGAGGTCCATGCGATGGGCCGCGAGGAGCTGGCGGCGCTGCACGGGCAGATGGACCCGATCCTGCGCAAGATCGGCTATACCGACGGTTCGGTCGGCGACCGCATGAACGCGCTCGCCAAGGACCCCAAATATAAATTCCCCGACAATGACGCCGGGCGTGCCGAGATCGTCGCCTATATCCAGACCTGGCTCGGCAAGATCCGCGCCGAACTGCCGCGCGCCTTCCGCACGCTGGTGAAGGGCAATGTCGAGGTGAAACGGCTGCCGCTCGCCGAGGAACCCGGCGCGCCGGCGGCCTATGGCGGCGCGGGATCGATCGACGGGTCGACCCCCGGGCGTTTCTGGATCAACCTGCGCACCACCGAATTGCACAGCAAATATTCGCTGCCCGACCTGACGATGCACGAGGCGATCCCGGGCCATGCCTGGCAGGGCGAATATGCCAACCAGATGCCGTTGATCCGCACGATGCTGGCGTTCAACGCCTATTCGGAAGGATGGGCGCTCTACGCCGAACAGCTCGCCGACGAGCTTGGCCTCTATGACGATTTCGAGGTCGGGCGGCTGGGCTATCTCCAGTCGCTCGCCTTCCGCGCGTGCCGCCTCGTCGTCGACACCGGGCTGCACGCCAAGCGCTGGACGCGCGAGCAGGGGGTCGAATTCTTCGTCAAGGAGAATGGCTCGAACCCGCTCGAGGTCGCGAGCGAGGTCGATCGTTATTGCAGCTGGGCCGGACAGGCGTGCGGGTACAAGGTCGGGCACAGCGAGATCGTCCGCCAGCGCGGCCTTGCGCAGAAGGCGCTCGGCGCGAAATATGACCTCAGGGACTTCAACGATGTCGTGGTCAAGGGCGGCAATGTGCCGCTCGACGTGCTTGCGCAGAATGTCGCCGAATATGTGAAGGGAGCGAAGGGGTAAGCCTTTTCGTCATTGCGAGCGAAGCGGGCCGCGGGCGGCCGTAGGCCAACCAATCCAGAGCGGCCTGAACTACTCTGGATTGCCGCGTCACTTCGTTCCTCGCAATGACGAGGAAGAGAGGTCGCCTTACTTCTTCCCGAACAGCGATCCCGCGATGCCGCCGAGGTCGTTGAGCGGGTTGCCGTCGCCGTCGCGGTCGAGCGCGCCGAGGATACCCGATCCGCCGTCCTGCTGAAGCATCTGCGCAAAGCGGCCCAGCGAGCCTTCGCCGCCGATGTGACCGATGATCTCCTGCAGCTTGTCGAGCGGCAGTCCGGTTGCTGCGGCGGCGCCTTCGGCGGTGTCGCCCTGCATCGGGTGATTTTTGGCGAGCGCGGCGATCGCCGACTCGACATGCTCGGGCGACAGGCCGACCTTGGCCGCGAGATTGGTCACGGTATCATTGCCCGAAATCTGGCCGAGAATATTGTCCAAGATGCTCATGTCATGCGCTCCTTTGGGAAGAACCGGCGCCACGCTATCACGCCGCGGGCAGCGGCGCGAGGTCCGGCGGCACGAATCCGCGCCGCGCAGGCACCGAGAAGAGAAGGTCGCGGCTGTAGAAGCGCAAGGGCCAGTCGCGACCGCCCATCGGCGAGCACAGCAGCGCATTGACGCGCGCCGCCAGCTCCGTCTCCGCGGTCTCCGTCAGGAAAAGCCGCACGCCCGCGACATAGGCGCGGGTGATGCTGTCGTGATAGCCGCCATGGTCGTCGTTCACGCCGCCGACGCTCTCGTTGAAGCGGCTGATGATCGTGGCGATCTCGGCGTCGATATCGATATCGGGGCGCTCGCTGAGCAGCCACAGGCACGCGCCGAGATGCGCCTCGTGCGTCCACGCCTCGCGCGGCAGGGTGCGCGCGAGCAGGCCGGTGCCGATCGCGCGGATGTCTTCGTCGCGCTCGAACAGGCGCGGCTTATAGTCGGTAGTCATTTTTTCCGGTCCTTCCGGGTGAATGAGCACCCGGAAGTTTCCGGGTCAATTATGCCGCGACGGCTGCCTGCGGCGCGGCCTGGCGGACGCCTTCGTCGACATGCTCGGCAAATTGCGCGAAATTGTCGATGAACTGGCCAACGAGCGTTTGCGCGGTGCGGTCATAGGCCGCCTTGTCGGCCCAGGCTTCGCGCGGGTCGAGCAGGCCCGAATCGACGCCCGGCACCGCCACGGGGACCAGGAAGCCGAAGTTCGGGTCCTTGCGGAAGTCGGCGTCGTTGAGGCTGCCGTCGAGCGCGGCGTTGAGCAAGGCACGGGTCGCCTTGATCGGCATGCGCTTGATGCCGTCCATCGTCGCCATGCCGCCGGTCCAGCCGGTGTTGACGAGCCAGCACTGGACGCCGCCCTTGGCGATGCGTTCCTTGAGCAGATTGCCGTAAACCGACGGGTGGCGCGGCATGAAGGGGGCGCCGAAGCAGGTCGAGAAGGTCGCCTCGGGCTCGGTCACGCCGATTTCGGTGCCCGCGACGCGCGCGGTATAGCCCGACAGGAAATGATACATCGCCTGGTCGGGGGTCAGCTTCGCGATCGGGGGCAGCACGCCATAGGCATCGGCGGTGAGCATGATGATGTTGTGCGGGACCGGACCCATATTCTTTTCCGAGGTGTTCGGAATGAAATCGATCGGATAGCTGCCACGGCTATTCTCGGCGAGGCTGGCGTCGTCGAAGTCGAGTTCGCGCGTCTCGGCGTCCATCACGACATTTTCGAGCACCGTGCCGAAGCGCTTGGTGGTCGCGAAAATCTCGGGTTCGGCCTCGGGCGAGAGGCGGATCATCTTGGCATAGCAGCCACCCTCGAAGTTGAAGACCGCGGTGTCCGACCAGCCATGCTCGTCGTCGCCGATCAAGGTGCGCGAGGCATCGGCCGACAGGGTGGTCTTGCCGGTGCCGCTGAGGCCGAAGAAGACCGCGGTGTCGCCGTTCGCGCCGATGTTCGCCGAGCAATGCATCGGCATCACGCCCTTCACGGGAAGCAGATAGTTGAGGATGCCGAAGACCGACTTCTTCATCTCGCCGGCATATTGCGTGCCGCCGATCAGGATCAGCTTTTCGCTGAAATTGACCGCGATCACCGTTTCGGTGCGCGAGCCATGCTTCGCCGGGTCGGCGCGGAAGCTCGGCAGGTCGATGATCGTATATTCGGCCGCGAACGCCGCCAGCTCGGCGTCGGTCGGACGGCAGAGCAGCGTGCGGATGAACTGGCTGTGCCAGGCATATTCGGTGACGACCTGCACCGCGACGCGGTGCTCGGGCTGCGAACCGCCGAACAGCTGCTGGCGATAGAGGCGCGGACGCTCGGCGAGGTGCGCGAGGAAGTCGGCCTTGAGCGCCGCGAAATGGTCGGGGGTCATCGGGACGTTGGTCTTGCCCCACCAGATGGTGTCGCGCGTTTCGTCGTCCTGGACGATGAACTTGTCCTTGGCGCTGCGGCCGGTGTGCTTGCCGGTTTCGACGACGAGCGGACCGTCCTTGGCGAGTCGGCCTTCGCCCTGGCGCACCGCTTCCTCGATCAGCTGCGCCGTGCCCCAGTTTTCGGCCACTTCCGCCACCGCTTTCACGGTCGTCGAACCGATCACCACATCCGTCATTGCCTTGGCCTTTCTCAATCTTTCCGCCCGCCTTTGCATACCTATGCAGCGACTGCCAAGCGAAAGCGCTGGGCCCGCATCATCATGGGTGCCGACGGGACGTCGAATTCCGAAATTGCGGTCGCGTTAGCGAGGTTGGGGGGTGAGGTCAAAAGATTAAAGGGCAGCCCGCCGCGCGATGCGGCAGATGCCGTAAGGGAACCGGTGGCAAGCACGTGATGTTGTGACAAGGGCGCGGATCGGCTAGTTGCCGGGACGCCCGCCCAACTGGAAAGAGCATGACGGCAACCATCGCGCTGGTCGACGACGACCGCAACATCCTGCAATCCCTGTCGATCGCCCTCCAGGCCGAGGGATTCGTCACGCGCGTCTATTCGGACGGCGAGGCGGCGCTGAAGCCGCTGATCGACAATCCGCCCGACCTCGCCGTCTTCGACGTCAAGATGCCGCGGATGGACGGGCTCGAACTGCTGCGACGGCTGCGCGAAAAGAGCCAGCTGCCGGTCATCTTCCTGACCAGCAAGGACGACGAGATCGACGAAGCGCTGGGCCTCGCGATGGGTGCGGACGACTATATCGCCAAGCCTTTCTCGCAGCGACTGGTGATCGCCCGCATCCGCGCCATATTGCGCCGCGTCGAGCTCAACAAAAACGCCCCGGGCGATGCCGACGAACCCGTCGCCGACCCGATCACGCGCGGGCGGCTGACGATGGACCCGGCGCGCCACAAGGTCGAATGGGACGGCAAGGACGTCACGCTGACGGTCACCGAATTCCTGATCCTCGAAACGCTGGCGTCGCGTCCCGGCATCGTGCGCAGCCGCAACCAGCTGATGGACGCGGCCTATCAGGACGATGTCTATATCGACGATCGCACGATCGACAGCCATATCAAGCGGCTGCGGCGCAAGTTCCGCGAGGTCGATCCCGAATTCGACGCCATCGCCACGCTTTACGGGGCGGGATATCGTTTTGCCGACGAAAGCTGACATCGCCGCGCGCGACGCCGAGGACCAGCCGCTCGTCTGGTCGGCGCGCTGGTCGCTGACGACGCGTATCCTCGCGGTCAATATCGTCGCGATCGCGCTGCTCGCGGGCGGCTTCTTCTATCTCGACACCTATCGCAGCCGGCTGGTCGACACGCGCGTCGAGGTGATGAAGGACCAGCTCGCGATGCTCGACGAGGCGCTGGAGGCGGCACGGCCCGACCAGCGCGAGCGGCTGATCGGCGAATTCACCCGCGCGACCGAATCGCGGCTGCGCTTCTACGATGCGGCCGGGCGCAAGCTTTACGACAGTTTCGACCATGGGCCGCCGACCTATACGCTGCGCGATCCCGACCTGCAGCCGTGGAAGCGCGACGCGGCACGCGCGATGGACCGCGGCATCGACTGGATCGTCGGCGCACCCAATTATCCCGATTTCGAGGAGCCATCGGTCGACAGCGGCGCGGCCTGGCCCGAGGTTGCCGAGACGATGCAGAGCGGCGAGGGCGCGGCGCGCTTCCGCTATGCGCCCGAACGCACGCCCTTGCTCACCGCGACGCGCGTCGTCGACCTCGAGATCCGCGAAGTGATGCTGATGACGCTCAACGCGCGCGACATCACGCGCACCGTGCGCGCCGAACGCTTCCGCCTCGCGGTCGTCGTCGCGCTGGTGCTGATGACCTCGGTCCTGCTCTCGCTCTTCCTCGCGCGCACGATCGTCCGCCCCTTGCGCAAGCTCGCGCGCGCCGCGGTGCGCGTCCGCCTCGGCCGCGCGCGCGAGGTCGTCGTCCCGCGCCTGCCGAGCCGCCGCGACGAGATCGGCACGCTCGCACGCGCGCTCAGCGACATGACGCAGGCGCTGCGCGAACGCATCGACGCGGGCGAGCATTTCGCCGCCGACGTGACGCACGAGCTCAAGAATCCGATCGCCTCGGTGCGTTCGGCGATCGAGGGGCTGGGTCGCGTGAAGACCGACGAGCAGCGCGCGCAATTGCTCGCCATCGCCGACGAGGATGTGCGGCGGCTCGACCGGCTGGTCACCGACATCAGCGACGCGAGCCGCATCGACGCGCAATTGTCGCGCACCAATTTCGAGCCGATCGACGTCGGGCTGATGATCGAATCGATGCTCGCCGCACGTGCCGCGCGGGCGGAAGGCAGCAACACGCCGCAACCGCGCATCGCCTTCGCCCGCCCGCGCAAGGGAACGACGCTGGTGATGGGCGACGGCCACCGGCTCGAACGCGTCATCGACAATGTCGTCGACAACGCCATCAGCTTCTCCCCCCCCGGCGGCCTCGTTTGCGTGCGCGCGACGCGGCTGGGCAACGAAGTGCATATCGGCGTCGACGACGACGGCCCGGGAATCGAGCCGGCACAGCGCGAGGCGATTTTCCGCCGCTTCCACAGCGAGCGCCCCGACGGCGAAGCGTTCGGACGCCACAGCGGGCTCGGCCTCGCGATCGCGCGGACGATCGTCGAGGGGCATAGCGGCCATATCGCCGCACGCGACCGCGACGACGGCAGCCCGGGGGCGAGCCTGCTGATCACCCTGCCCGCCGCCGAGACCAACGACCCGGCCGCCTGAACGCCCGCTTCCAATCTCCTTGCAGCCGTGCTGACACGCCGGTAAGCCTGCGGTCCATGTTGCCGCGCCGGACCGCTTCCCCCATCGTCAATATCCACGCGACCTGCGTCGCGGCGGGCAGCCGCGGCATCCTGATCCTCGGCGCGTCGGGTCAGGGCAAGTCCGACCTTGCGCTGCGGCTGATCGATCGCGGCGCGCGGCTGGTCGCCGACGACCGCTGCGACATCTGGCTCGACCGCGGCCGCCTGTGGTGCCGCCCGCCCGCCAACCTGGCGGGCAAGCTCGAAGTGCGCGGCATCGGCATCGTCGAACAGCCGTTCGTGGCGCCGGTGCCGCTGGCGCTCGCGGTGCGCCTGTCCGACCGGCCCGAGCGGATGCCACCACCGAACCAGGTCGAGGTCGTCGCGGGGGCCGAACTGCCCGCAGTGCTGATTTCGGGCTTCGAGGCCTCGGCGCCGATCAAGATTTTCATGGCGCTCGACCGCTTGGGGGTCGGGGCATGACGGGCGCGCGCGACCCGCGGCTGCTGCTCGTCACCGGCCTGTCGGGGGCGGGCAAGTCGACCGTGCTGAAAGTGCTCGAGGACCTCGGCTGGGAGGTCGTCGACAACCTGCCCGTCGCGCTGTTCGACGCGCTGCTCGACGCGCCCGGCGGACAGGGGAACGAAGGCCGGCCGCTCGCGGTCGGGATCGACAGCCGCAGCCGGGGGTTCAAACCCGCGCCGCTGGTCAAGCGGATGAAGCAGCTGCGCGAGGCGGGCGGGCGCGACATCGACACGCTCTTCCTCGACTGCGCGGGCGCCGAACTCGAACGCCGCTTTTCCGAAACGCGCCGCCGCCATCCGATGGCCGAGGACCGCCCCGCCGCCGACGGCATCGCGCGCGAGCGCGAGATGATGGAGCCGCTGCGCCGCTGGGCCGAGCATGTCATCGACACCACCAATTACAGCAGCAACGACCTGCAGCAGGAGGTGCGCCAACGCTTCGGCGACGGCGGCGAGGACGAGCCGGTGCTGAGCGTGCTGAGTTTCGGTTTCGCACGCGGATTGCCGCGCAACGCCGACCTGGTGTTCGACATGCGCTATCTGCGCAATCCGCACTGGGACCCGAAGCTCAAGCCCGGCACCGGGCTCGACCCCGACGTCGCCGCCTATGTCATGGCCGACCCCGCCTATGAGGCGACCGTCGGCCAGATCGAGACGCTGCTGCTCGCGCTGCTCCCGCGCTATCGCGCCGAGGGCAAAAGCTATGTCACCATCGCCTTCGGCTGTACCGGCGGGCGCCACCGGTCGGTCCATGTCGCCGAACGTGTTGCCCGGACGCTACGGTCGGCCGGTCATGCACCGACGGTGACCCACCGCAACCTTGACTCCGCCCCGCAAGATGGGCTTGAGGGCAGGCCCCCGTCCGCACCTCCCGCATCCGGCGGCGGCAAACAAGCATAAGGGTCTCGCACTTCATGGCCACGGACAAAGCATTGCCGCTCCTCGGGATGGTCCTCGTCACCCACGGCCGTCTCGCCGAGGAGATGGTAACCGCGATGGAACATGTCGTCGGCCCGCAACGCGCGATCGCCACCGTGTGCATCGGCCCCAACGACAATATGGAAATGCGCCGCAAGGAAATCGCCGACGCGATCCAGAAGGTCGACGAAGGCCGCGGCGTCATCATGCTGACCGACCTGTTCGGCGGCACCCCGTCGAACCTCGCGATCAGCCTGCTCGAAGCCGGGCGCACCGAGGTGATCGCCGGCGTCAACCTGCCGATGCTGATCCGGCTGGAAAGCGCGCGCAAGACCATGGACATCCGCCCGGCGGTGATCGCCGCAAAAGAGGCGGGCCAGAAATATATCTCCGTCGCATCCGAAATGCTGGGGGTTGGTCCATGAGCGAAAATAGCGAGACGGTCGAGATCACCAACCAGCGCGGGCTGCACGCGCGCGCCAGCGCCAAGTTCGTGACTTTCGTCAGCCGCCTGCCCGAAACCGTGTCGGTCGAGGTCGAAAAGGGTGGCAGCCGCGTCAACGGCACCTCGATCATGGGATTGATGATGCTCGGCGCCGCGAAGGGCGATTCGATCACCATCCACACCAAGGGCGACGGCGCCGACGCCGCGCTGCTCAAGCTCGTGGGGCTGGTCAAGGACAGCTTCGGCGAGGACTGAGGGCATGGCGCCCAACTCGCTGAACAACGCCCGACGTTCACAGATAGAAAGCCTGTCGAATCCGCTGGTAAAGCGGATGCGGCTGCTGCGCGAGAAGCGCCATCGCCGCGCCGAGGGGCTGTTCCTCGCCGAAGGGCTGCGCATCGCGACCGAGGCGCGCGAGGCGGGCATCCTGCCGCTGTGGCTGTTCCTCGGCCCCGAGGGCGCCGCGCATCCGCTGGCGCAGGCGCTGATCGACGCGACGCTGGCGGGCGACGGCGAGGTCATCGACACCACGCCGGCGATCCTGTCGAAGCTGTCGGGCAAGGACAATCCGCAGGCGATCGTCGCGATCTACGCCGAGCCGAAGACCGCACTGGCCGACATCGATCGCGGCACGGCGCCGATCTGGCTTGTCGCCGAGCGGCTGCGCGATCCGGGCAACCTCGGCACGATGCTGCGCACCGGCGACGCGGTTGGCGCGGGTGGGCTGATCCTGCTCGACGAATCGACCGACCCCTATGCGGTCGAGGCGGTGCGCGCGAGCATGGGAGCGATCTTCACGCAGGCGCTGGTGCAGGCGCGGTGGGACGAGTTCCTGCCCTGGCTGCGCAGCGGACCGGGCAAACTGGTCGCGACATGGCTGGGCGACGACACGCAGGATTATCAGGCGGTGCGCTATGCGGCGCCGACCTTCATCCTCATCGGCAATGAATCGCAAGGCATGCCCGAAGCCTATGCCGCCGCCGCCGATGTGCGGGTGAAGATGCCGATGATGGGCAAGGCCGACAGCCTGAACGCCGCGGTCGCGGCGGCGGTGATGGCCTATGAGGTGCTGAACCAGCGGCGAAAATAGCATTCAGTCGCGCGACAGCACGGTGCAACTACACCGCCCCTCCCCCGTTCGTGTCGAGCCGCTCGATGCAAACGGGTTTTGGAGAGACGACCATGTTCAAGCCGCTTGCCATATTGACGCTCGGCGTCGCCCTTGCCGGCTGCGTGCCCGCCGCCGACGCGCCGCAGGCCCCCGGCGCGCCGCTCGCGCCAAGCTATTTCGCGCTCGGCACCGAGCCCGGCTGGACGCTGGAGATCACCCCCGGCATGCTCAATTACGACGGCGACTATGGCGACACCAAGATCGTCGTCGCCAACCCCGGCGCGCGGCCGAGCTTCAATGGCGAACGCTATGTGACGCCGCGGCTCACGGTCGACATCACCCACGGCGAATGCAGCGACGGGATGAGCGATCGCCGCTATCGCGACACGGTGACGCTGACCGCCGAGGGCAAGACGGTGAAGGGCTGCGGCGGCGGCGTGCTGCCGCCCGCCGAGCTGGCAGGGACCAACTGGAGCTTCGTATCGATCGGCGGCGTGCCGGTCGCCGCCGACCGGCCGACCTCGCTGGCGTTCGACGGCGCCAAGCTCAGCGGCAACGCGGGGTGCAACCGCTTTTCGGGCAGCTATGAAAGCAAGGGCGGCACGCTGACCGCCGGGCCGCTGATGGCGACCAAAATGGCATGCCCCGGCGCCGGCATGACGCAGGAAAATGGCTTTTTCGACCTGATGCGCGGACCGGTGAGCCTGAGCTTCCCGAGCGACGGCACGCTGATACTGACCGGCGCCGAGGGGCGGACGGCGATATTGAAGCGGGTGATTTGACCGGCCGCACCATATTGTAAAGTCGTCATTCCCGCGAAGGCGGGAATCCAGCTTTTTCCTTCTTTGCGCCTTTGTGTGATTCAAAATAATCTCACGCAAAGAACGCAAAGGGTCTTGGGATCAACCATCGGAACCGACCAGAGGGTCGGAAAGAGCTGGATTCCCGCCTTCGCGGGAATGACGGGGCGCGGATTATTCGCCGTCGTTGACCGCCGCCGGGGCGCTCGCCAGCTTGGCGAGCGGACGCGCGGTCTGTTCGGTCGCAGCCAGCACCGGAATCTCCTTGTCGCCGGTCTCGATATCGAGCGCCTCGAAGCGGCGCGCCTGCGTTAGCACCTGCGATTCGAAGCTGCCGACGAAGCTGTTGTAGGCGCCCGTCGCCTGGTCGAGATTCTTGCCGACGCGCGCGATATGCGCGCCCATCACCGACATACGCGCATAAAGCTCCTTGCCCAGCGCCGCGATCTCGCGCGCCTGGTTGGCGAGCTTTTCCTGCCGCCACACCGCCGCGACGGTGCGCGCGATCGCGATGAGGTTGGTCGGGGTCGCGAGCAGCACCTTGCGCTCGAACGCATAGTCCCACAGCACCGGGTCCTGATCGAGCGCGGCGGCGAGGAAATGTTCGCCGGGAACGAACATCACGACGAAATCGGGGGTGTCGTCGAACTGGTTCCAATAGGATTTGGCGCCGAGCGTGTTGACATGCGCCTTCATCGCGGCGGCGTGCGCGGCGAGATGAAGCGCCTTTTCGCCCTCGTCGACCGCGCCGAACGCGTCCTGATAGGCGTTGAGCGAGACCTTGGCGTCGATGACGAGATTCTGCCCGCCGGGGACGCGCACGACGACATCGGGGCGCAGCCGCCCGCCGTCGCCGTCGGTGACGCTGACCTCGGTCTGGAAATCGGCATGTTCGCTGAGGCCGCAGCTTTCGAGCACGTTGCGGAGCTGCTGTTCGCCCCAGCGGCCCCGCGCCTTGGGCGCGTTGCGCAGCGCGTTGACGAGCTTCGCGGCCTCGCTCGACACGCGTTCGGTGCCCGCGCGCATCGATTCGATCTGGCCGTGCAGCAGCCCGAAGGCGTCGCGGCGCTCGGCCTCGACCTTACCGACGGCGTCCTCATATTTCTGCAATCGTTCGTGCACCGGATTGAGCAGCGCCTTCAGATTCAGCCCCGCGCTCTCCTCGCTCTGGCGAAAGCGCGCGTCGGCGCGTTCGAGAAAAGCCTTTTGCGCGTCACCCAGCATCGCCTGCCCGACCTCGCGGAACTGCGCGGTGAGCGATGCCTGCGCGTCGCGGAGCTGCGCGATCTGCGCGTCGTGCGCGCGGTCGCGCTCGCCCTGCGCCGCGAGCATCGCGGCAAGCTGGCGATCGGCGGCGGCGCGCAATTCCGCCTCTTTCGCAAGGTCGGTGACCGCGGTCTTGAAGCGCTCCGACAGCCCGTCGCGCTCGGCCTTGAGCGCCCCCGCCTGCCGCCCGGCGAACAGCCAGCCGATCAGCCCCCCGAGGACGAGGGCAACGAGAAGAGCGAGCAGCGAGGCGATATCCATGAGCGGAACATAGATCGAACAACGCCCTTTTGGCTAGGGGCTTCCGCCCTGCCCCAGCGCTTTCTTGTCGAACGGGTTGGTCACCGAAGAGAGGATGCGGTCGACCATGTTTGCGAGCGCCGCCGTCCGCTCGGCCGTCGGCGTATCGGGAAGATCGTTGGGCGGGGTCACGCAATGCGTCGCGACCAGGGTTTCGTCGCGGCCGTCGCCGTCGGGCGTCATCTGGGTAAAGCAATTATATTTGGAATGCCCCTCGATATGGATGGTCCAGACGATCATCTCCGCGTCGAGCAATTCCGTTTCCACCTGCCAGCCGGGCATGCCTTCAAGGCTGCCCGGCGCATAGTTGCGATGGAGCAGATGGTCGCGCAGTTCGCCGATCGGCATCGGATAGCTTTTCTCGATGCGCGTGGCGCCCGATCCGCACGCCGCCAGCACGGCAACGAACAGCAGGGGCGCGAGGCGGAGGATCATCGGCGTACCGGTCAGAGCAGGTCGCTCGCGACATCGAGTTCGCGCACGCGGCGCTTCTGGCGCGCGGCGTCCACCAGCCGGCGCAGTTCCTCGCGGCGTTCGGCGGCGCGCTCGATATGCGGAATCACCAGCGGCCCGTCGCGCGTCGTCTCGTCGGACGAATCGACGCCGAGCGTGCCGATGCCCGCCCATTGGTTCACGAGGGTGAAATCCATGCGGACGTCCTTGACGCGATAGAGTTCGATCTCGTCGATGCTTTTCACGAAGATGCCCTTGCGCAGGATCAGCCGATCCTCGGTCAATTCATAGGTTACGTCGAGATTGCGGATCCAGACCGCGAGGATGATCAGGAAGCCCACCCCAACGAGGCAGAGCAGCAGGGTCAGCCAGCCGAGCAGCGTGCCGCGCAGCCAGCCCCAGGTCGAGGAGCGAAAGCGGTCGAGGACTTCGGGCATGGCACTCTCCTTTACACCAGATAGACGATGACATAGCGCGCGACGAGCAGCGACAGGATCGCGATGCTCGCCCGGACGCTCTTGACCCACATCGCGGCGACCATCAGCGCGATCAGGACAAGCGTCGTGCCCCATATCCGCGGATCGGCGAACATCGCCGCGAGCGCGGGATGCGCAAGATAGACGGCGAGCTGCGCCACCAGCAGGACGAGAAGCAGCCCCAGCACGACGCGCCGGACGCGGAAATAATGGGTGTCGAGATTGGCGAAGCCCTCGGGCTGCGACGGGAAGACGAGCCGCGCGGCCAGGAAATAGAGGCTGGCAAAGGCCGCGACCGCCATCAAGGTGCGGCCCGACACCGCAATGTCCTGCCGCAGCGTCCACGCCGCCTGCCAGAAGGAGAGCAGGTCGAGCATCACGAACACCGCGAGCAACGGTGTCAGCCAGCCGATCGCGAATTTGGCGCGGCTCTCCTCGGCTGCGAAGCGCGTTTCGAGCGCGCGCCCGAGCCCGCTCAAAAGCTCGACCATCGAAAGGCCGAGCAGCAGGCTGTAGAGCGCAAAGACGAATTCGAAATCGCTCATGCGGCTTTTTTCCATTCGGCGGGCAGGATGGTGCGATAGGCCTCGATCCCCGGCGCGCCGCCGATCGTCATGCCCTCGCTGAGCATCCAGTAATGGCGCACGATCTCGGCCTGCTGTTCGAGCCCGTAGCGGTGGAGCGGCCAGCCGGGTTTGAGGCTGTAGTCATAGGTCGCAAAGGGATGGCGCATGAAGACGAGGTACCAGCGGCCGCGTTGCTGCGCCTGCCAGACATGCGTCATTTCGTGGATGAACAGCCCCTTGGCGCGCATTGCGTCCTTCGCGGGGCACGAAAAATCGTCGCAATAGACGTCGCCGCGCGGGTGGAAATGGAGATGCCCCATCGGCGCCATCACGACCTGGCGCGGCTGGAAGAAGATCCATTTGCGGTGGCGGATGCGCACCGCGTCATAGTCGATCGCGTCGCCGAACACGCTCCGCGCGAGCGCGATCTCTCCCCCGGTCAGCCGGCGCCCCCCGCGCTCCACGGACGCTTATTTCTTCGCCGCGTCCGCCGCCGGGGCAGCCTTGCCGGCGGCCTCGGCGCCATGGTCCATCGCGCCATGATCCATCGCGGCGCCGTCGGCAGCCGCAGCGGTCGAGGCGTTCTTGATCGGCAGGTCGACGACGATCCGGTCGTTGTTGGTGAACATGAAGACGAGCGACAATTTGCCCTCGCGCACCGCGGCGGGATTGACCCCCCAGATCATCAGATGCTTGCCGCCCTGCTTGAATTCGAGCCTGCCGCGCGCCGGCACCGCGGCGCGTTCGATCGGCTTCATCGTCATCATGCCGCCTTCCTTCACGCTCTCGTGCATCTCGATGCGCTGCGCGAGGTCGGCCGACACCGCGACGAGATCGACCGGCGCGTCGCCGCCCTTGACGGTGAAATAGCCGACCGCCGGGCGGTCGGGGGTCGCACCCATACGGACCTCGCCGCCCGAAATATGGAGCACCGGCCCCTTGCCCAGATTTTCCTCGCAACCCGCCAGCGTGAGCGCGGTGGCGGCGAGCGTGGCGCCAAGGAAGAGGCGGCGGGCAAAGCGGTTCATGCGGATACTCCGTAACAGGGGGAATTTCCTGTCCCAGATAAGCCGAATGAGTCCTTGTGCCAAGGATTAGCGCACCTATATCGCGGCCAGAAACCTGTTCAGGCGTGCCTCTTCAGGGCGCCAATGAGACTATGAAGGACGTGTAAGACTATGGCCAAAGTGATCGGGATCGACCTCGGCACCACCAACAGCTGCGTGGCGGTGATGGAAGCCGGCAAGCCCAAGGTTATCGAAAATGTCGAAGGCACGCGCACGACGCCGTCGATCGTCGCCTTCGCCAAGGACGGCGAGCGGCTGATCGGCCAGCCCGCTAAGCGCCAGGCGGTGACCAATCCCGAAAACACCATCTATGCGGTGAAGCGCCTGATCGGCCGCCGCTTCGACGATCCGATGACCAAGAAGGACATGGAACTCGTTCCCTATGCCATTGCCAAGGGCCCGACCGGCGACGCGTGGGTCAAGGCCGGCGGCGAGGATTATTCGCCGTCGCAGATCAGCGCGTTCATCCTCCAGAAGATGAAGGAAACCGCCGAGGCCTATCTGGGCGAAAAGGTCGAGCAGGCGGTCATCACCGTCCCCGCCTACTTCAACGACGCCCAGCGCCAGGCGACCAAGGATGCCGGCAAGATCGCCGGCCTCGAAGTGCTGCGCATCATCAACGAGCCGACCGCGGCCGCGCTCGCTTACGGCCTCGACAAGTCGGAGAACAAGACGATCGCGGTCTATGACCTTGGCGGCGGCACCTTCGACATCTCGATCCTCGAGGTTGGCGACGGCGTGTTCGAGGTGAAATCGACCAACGGCGACACCTTCCTCGGCGGTGAAGATTTCGACAGCAAGGTCGTCGAATTCCTCGCCGATACCTTCAAGAAGGACGAAGGCATCGACCTGCGCGGCGACAAGCTCGCGCTCCAGCGCCTGAAGGAAGCCGCCGAAAAGGCGAAGATCGAACTGTCGTCGGCCGCGACGACCGAGGTCAACCTGCCCTTCATCACCGCCGATGCGAGCGGTCCGAAGCACCTCGTCAAGACGATCACCCGCGCCGACCTCGAAAAGCTGGTCGAAGACCTCGTCAAGCGCACACTCGAGCCGTGCCGCAAGGCGATCAAGGACGCCGGCGTCGATCCCAAGGAAATCGATGAAATCGTGCTCGTCGGCGGCATGACCCGCATGCCGCGCGTGCGCGAAGTCGTGAAGGATTTCTTCGGCAAGGAACCGCACACCGGCGTGAACCCCGACGAGGTCGTCGCGATCGGCGCCGCGATCCAGGCGGGCGTGCTGCAGGGCGACGTCAAGGACGTGCTGCTGCTCGACGTCACTCCGCTAAGCCTCGGCATCGAGACGCTGGGCGGCGTGTTCACGCGCATGATCGACCGCAACACCACCATCCCGACGAAAAAGTCGCAGGTCTATTCGACCGCCGACGACAACCAGTCGGCGGTGACGATCCGCGTGTTCCAGGGCGAGCGCGAAATGGCCGCCGACAATAAGGCGCTCGGTCAGTTCGACCTCGTCGGCATCCCGCCGGCGCCGCGCGGCGTGCCGCAGATCGAAGTGACCTTCGACATCGATGCCAACGGCATCGTGTCGGTCCACGCGAAGGACAAGGGCACCGGCAAGGAACAGCAGATCAAGATCCAGGCCAGTGGCGGGCTCAGCGACGCCGACATCGACCAGATGGTCAAGGACGCCGAGCAGTTCGCCGAAGAGGACAAGAAGCGCCGCGAGGCGGCCGAGGCGAAGAACAACGCCGAAAGCCTGATCCACTCGACCGAAAGCCAGCTGCGCGAGCATGGCGACAAGGTCGACGCGAGCCTGAAGGCCGAAATCGAAGCCGCAGTCGCCGAAGCCAAGACTGCGGTCGAAGGCGGCGACGCCACCGCGATGACCGAGAAGTCGGCGGCGCTGGCGCAGGTCGCGATGAAGCTCGGCCAGGCGATCTACGAGCAGGAGCAGCAGGCCGCGGCGTCCCCCAGCGCCGATGCCGAAGCTCCGAAGGCCGACGAAGATGTCGTCGACGCCGAATTCTCGGAAGTCGAAGACGACAAGAAGTAAGAAACTCTCCCCGCCGCGCCCCGAAAGCGCGGCGGGGCTGAGGGGGCATGATATTTATGTCGCTCGACATCGATTATTACGAACTGCTCGAAGTCGAGCGGACCGCCGACGACGCCACGCTGAAGGCAAGCTATCGCAAGCTCGCGATGAAATACCACCCCGACAAGAATCCGGGGTGCGACGACAGCGAGGCGCGTTTCAAGGCGATCAGCGAAGCCTATGACTGCCTGAAGGACCCGCAGAAGCGCGCCGCCTATGACCGTTTCGGCAAGGAAGGCGTGCGCGGCGCGGGCGGCTTTGGCGGCGCAGGCGGCAATGCCGATTTCGGCGACATCGGCGATATTTTCGAATCGATCTTCGGTTCGGCCTTCGGCGGTGGCGGGCGCCAGCAGCGCGGCCCGGCGCGCGGCGCCGACCTGCGGTACGACATGGAAATCCGGCTCGAGGACGCCTTCACCGGTATCAGCCGCGAAATCCAGGTCGATGTCGCGGCGCGCTGCGACAGCTGCGACGGATCGGGCGCCAAGCCCGGCACGCAGACGAGCCGCTGTACCACCTGCGCCGGCCACGGCAAGGTGCGCGCGCAGCAGGGCTTTTTCATGGTCGAGCGCACCTGCCCCAATTGCCAGGGCGCGGGCGAGGTCATCGCCGACCCCTGCAACAGCTGCCATGGCGAGGGCCGCGTCGACCGGCGCAAGACGCTGACCGTCAACATCCCCGCCGGGGTCGACGAAGGCACGCGCATCCGCCTGTCGGGCGAGGGCGAAAGCGGCGCGCGCGGCGCGGCGCCGGGCGACCTCTACATCTTCCTGCACATGGCGCGGCACAAGGTGTTCGAGCGCGAGGGGACGACGTTGTTCACCCGCGCGCCGATCAGCTTCACCACCGCGGCGCTCGGCGGCGAGATCAGCATCCCGGGGCTCGACGGCGCCAAGCACGACATCCGCATCCCGGCGGGCATCCAGTCGGGCAAGCAGCTGCGCCAGCGCGGCGCGGGCATGCCGGTGCTCAACGGACGCGGCCACGGCGACCTCGTCGTCCAGATCGACGTCGAGACGCCGACCAAGCTCACCGCGCGGCAGAAGGAATTGCTCGCCGAGTTCCGCGAGACCGAGACCGGCGAGGAATGCCCCGCGAGCCAGGGCTTCTTTTCGAAGATCAAGGATATGTGGGACGATCTGACCGATTGATCGCTTGCAACGCCTTTTCCTTTTTCCGTCACCCCCGCGAAGGCGGGGGTCCAGCTTATTCAGCGTCATAGCAAGCTGGATCCCCGCCTTCGCGGGGATGACGAAGACAATTAGCCGATCTCGTCCCTGAGTTCCGCGATCAGCGCCGCCACCTTCGGCAATCGCGCCTCCTCTTCGTCGAGGATCGCGTGGAAGGCGCGGCGCTTGATCGCCTTCAGCGCATCCGCCGGCAGTGCCGTATCGCCCGCCACGCTGCTCGCCACGATGTCGATCAGCCGGTCGGCGCCGTGGAGCCGCCCCCACAGATAGTCATTCTCGCGGTAGGCGCGGCTGAAGAAGGCGCCGAAGCTGTTGAACTCGATGCCCTTGAGCATCGCCGCCGCACCGCCGCTACGGATCGCGGTCGCGTCGGAGGGCGAGATGCGGTCGATCTTGATCGGATCGAATTCGTCGAACCCCTCGCCCTGCAGCAGCGGCAGCGTCGCGATGTCGTAAAAGGGATAGCCGAGATAGGCGAGCAGCAGCGCGCGCCGGTCATCCTTCGGCAGCGCGCCGAGCCCCTCTGCAATCAGCGCGTCGGCATCGGCGTCGGCGCCGATGAGGTCGCGGCGCGCGGCGATGGCGTCGATCCATTGCCCGGCATCGGCGTCGGCGGGCAGGTCGAGGTCGGCGAACCAGCTGTCGCCCTCGCGCTCGAGATAGACGCCGAGCGCCTGGTAGATGGTGTCGCGCATCGCGTCGCACGCAGGGTCGCGCGCGTCGCGCTGCGCCTCGACGACGCGGTCGAGTTCGCGCGCGAGGAAGCGCAGGCGGCGAACGCGGAAGCCGAGGTCGTGGGTGCGAAAGAAGGTCACCGCGTCGCCGCTCGCCCCCGCACCGCGCTTGCCCGAGATGCGGTCGAGCCCGCGCGCGCGCACCTCGTCCCAGAGTTGCTGGCGGCGGATCGAACGGTGGATATCGCCCTCGGGCGGGGCAAGGCGGTCGACGATCCCGACCAGTTCCTCGACCATCGCCGACAGCTTGAGATGGCCATAGGGCGAGAAAGCGAAACCCGCGCGCTCGGCCGCCTGATCCTGCGCCTTAGCGCGCCATTTCTGAAGCCGCGCGGTCGTCGGCGTGTCGAGGAAGAAGGTCGTGCCGAACAGCGCCGCGACCTGTTCTTCGACCTCGACCTTCATCGCATCGACGATGCGTTGCATCCGGCGGATGCGCCGCGACATGCCCTCGATCGCCTCGACATTGTCGCGGATCGGCTGCTCGCGCGGGATTTCGGACATCGCGCCGAGGATCGTCGGCAGGAAGCCGGGCAGGCGCGGCGTATCACCCTCCGCCAACTCGCCGGGCTTGCCGAAGCTGATCGAGCGATAATCGGGTTTGGGATCGATGTAGATGAAGCGGCGGTCGACCTCGCGCCGCGCAGGGCGCTGCTTGAGCGCGGCGATCGCGGGGCGGAAGGGCGCGTTGGCGAGCACCGAACCGTCGATCAGCACGCGGTCGGCGGGGTCGCTTTCGCCGCCGGCGGGAAGCTGGGTGCGGATGAAAGTCTCGCGGCCGGGCCAGGCGATGCCGCGCTTTTCGAGCACGCGGTCGAGTTCGCGCAGCGTGAAGGGCGGGAAGGCGCCGGGAAAGCTCGCGGTCGCGCGCGCTGCGGCGGCGAGGCCAGGCATGTCGTCGAGCGTCTTTCCGGCGCGGCTGTCCTCGCGAAACCGCAGGATCAGCCGATGCTCGTCCTCGGTCACCCGCGCCGGGCTGTTGAGCGACAGCGAGACGCGGTGGCCCGCAAAATCGGTGACCGACACGAACAGGTCGACCGGCTGTCCCGTCGGCACCAGCACCGGCCCGCGCGGCCCCCGGTCCATCGCGTCGAAGGCGTCGAGCAGCAGGTTGGAGAAAGTTTCGCCGCCGAAGGGCGGTTCGAACCAGCGCGCGCGCACGAAGCGCGACAGCTTCGCGCGCACCTCGTCCTGCGCGCCCTCGCCCACCGTGCGGTCGATGACGTTGCCGCGCTTCTTCATCATCCAGCCGGCGATCGGCACCGCCCAGAATTTGGTCGCCGCCGACAAGGGCCGCGCATCGGGGTCGATCAGATGGTCGACATCGGCATCGTCGAGCCACAGGTCGGTGAGCGGGTCGAGCGACTGGCCCGTCGCGAGCGCGCGCGCGAGGAAGATGCCGTTGATGCCGCCCGCACTCGCCCCCGCGACGATATCGGCCAGCACGCGCAGCCGGACGTTGCTGCGCTCCGAAATGGCGAGGAGCAGGTCGCGATAGACCGTCCCGACCCCACTGAGCGCGCCGCCGTCGTGAAAGGCGCGCGACGCGGCGGCGAGCCGCCACACCTCCTTGGTGATGCCGTGCATATAGACGGCAAGGCTGATGCCGCCGTAGCAAATCAGGGCGAACCGCAATTCCTTCTCGCGCATGCGCTGGTGATAGCGCGCTTTTCGGGGTGTGGCGAATATTCAACAGCCTCCAGAGAACGCGCCGCCTGTCGGTCTCGAAACCCATTTCCTCTTGTTTTCGCAAATTATTCGCATTAGCGGCGCCGCAAACAGGAGTTGAGAATGAATCGCAAATTTGTCGCCGCCGCCCTCACCTGCACGATGCTGTCGTCGCCCGCCCTGGCGCAAGACGGCGCTCCGGCCGCTGAAGAAAAGGGCGAGGACATGATCGTCGTCACCGCTGCGCGCACCGTGCTGCCGCCCAGCGCGCTGCCGTTGACGATCGATGTCATTACCGAAGAGGCTCTCGATCAACAGGTTGCGATCTCCGGCTCGGTCATCGACGCGGTGGCAAATCTGACCCCCAGCTTCTCGCCGACGCGGCAGAAGCTGTCGGGTGCGGGCGAGACGCTGCGCGGTCGCTCGCCGCTCTACGCGATCAACGGCATCCCGCAATCGACCCCGATCCGCGACGGATCGCGCGACGGCTATACGATCGACCCCTTTTTCCTCGACCGCGTCGAATTGATCTATGGCTCGAACGCCTTGCAGGGGATCGGCGCGACCGGCGGCGTGGTCAACCAGGTGGTGATCAAGGCACCGCGCGAGGACGGCCTCTCCGGCCGCGTGCTGGCGCAAGGGTCGACGGGCAATTTCGAAGACAACAGCTTCGGCGGCAAGCTCGGCGGGCTGCTCTCCTATCGCCGGGGCGCCTTCGATGTGACCGGCGGCGTCGCCTATGAAGCGCGCGGCCTTTATTATGACGGCGCGGGCCGCCGCATCGGCATCGACAATACGCAGGGCGATGTGCAGGACAGCCAGAGCCTCAGCTTCTTTGCGCGCCTCGGCTATGACCTCTCGTCGACCGCCCGACTCGAATTGTTCGCGACGCGCTTCAACCTCGAAGGCAATGGCGACTGGATTCAGGTCGCGGGCAACCGGGCGACGGGCCTTCCCACCAGCTCGAAACGTGGCGACATTCAGGGCGAAGCCGCTTCGAACCGGGTCGAAACCGTCAATCTGACGCTCACCGACACCGATCTCGGCGGCGGCAACCTGGTCTTTCAGGCCTTTTTCAACCGGTCGCGCGACATCTTCGGCGGCGATGTGAGCGCGACCTTCCAGGACGCGAGCATCGCGCCCGTTGGCACCCTGTTCGACCAGTCGGCGAACCGCTCGCGCAAGCTGGGCGCGCGCGTCAGCTATGAACGGCAATTTCTCGACGCGCTGAACGTCACCCTCGGCTTCGACTCGATGTGGGACAAGACGCAGCAGGGCCTGCTCGCGACCGGACGTTATTGGGTCCCGCCGACGACCTTCCGCACCCTCGCCCCCTTCGGCCAGGCCAATCTGAAACTGTTCGACGGCGTCGTCCGCCTCGCGGGCGGCGGGCGCTGGGAGAATGGCCAGCTCAAGGTCGATGATTATGTGACGCTGGCCTCGTACAACTCGGCGCGTGTCAGCGGCGGCACCCGCAATTTCGACGATCTGCTTCTCAATGGCGGCGTGATCGTCGAGCCGGCGCAAGGCATTCGCGCCTATGCCAGCTATGCCGAAGGCTATTCGATCGCCGACGTCGGCCGCATCCTGCGCGCGGTCAACGGCGCGACCCAGCCCAATTTCCGCATCGAGGACGTCAACGTCACCCCGGTCATTTCGAACAACCGCGAGATCGGGATCGAGATCAAGCGCGGGCCGCTCGATGCGAGCGCCTCCTATTTCTGGTCGACGTCGAAGGATGGCGGCCTGTTGGTCCTGAACAGCGCGGGCGTCTATGATGTCCAGCGCCAGCGCATCGAAATCCAGGGCTTCGAGATCAATCTTGCGGTCGAGCTTCCGGTGGACGGGCTGAAGATCGGCACCGGCTATGCCCATCTGTCGGGCCGCACCGACAGCAACAAGGACGACAAGGTCGATATCGACCTCGACGGCGCGAACATCTCGCCCGACCGCGTCAATGTCTGGACGAGCTATAACCACGGGCCGCTGTCCGCGCGCGTCCAGGCGGGCTTCTATCTCGACCGCCGCTTCGATGGCGCGCCGGCGAACACCGCCTTTTCAGGCTACACGCTGACCGATGCGGTGGTGCGCTATGACCTTCCCCGCCTCGGCGGGATCACGCTCGCGGCCTCGAACCTGTTCAATGTCGACTATGTCACCTACAACAGCCAGACGATCCGCTCGACCGTCGCGGCGACCGACAATGCCCGCTTCTTCACCGGGCGCGGCCGGACCGTCACGCTCGGCTGGGATTATCGTTTCTAGGATCTGGCGCGCCCGACATGCTGAAACTGCTCGACACCCTCCACCGCTGGACCGGCGGCCTGCTCGGCCTCGTGCTCGCGCTGCTCGGGCTGTCGGGCACGATCCTGCTCTACGATTATCTGTGGATCGGCTTCCCCGGCACCGGCGACGCGCTGCGCGGCGACCTGGCGACGGTCACCGCGACCACCGAGAAATTGATGGCGCTGCCGGGCGCGCAGGGCATCATCTATGCCGACGATCGTTTCGGGCTGCACCAGCTTCGTTTCGGCAAGGAAGCGGGCGCCTATGCCAGCCAGTCGGGCGACATCGTGACGCGCTGGGCGAGCCAGTGGGAGCGGCCCGAGCTGTGGATCTTCGATTTCCACCATCATCTGTTCGCGGGCGACAGCGGCGAATGGGTGATCGGCATCGCGGGGCTCGCGGGGCTGTTCTTCGTGGTCTCGGGCGTCATCCTGTGGTGGCGCACCCGCAAGACCTTCCAGTTCCGGCTGTGGCCCAAGCGGATGAGCCGGCCCGCGATCGTCATGCACCACCGCGACCTCGGCGTGATCGTAGCGCCGCTGCTGCTGATCTCGGTCGTCACCGGCACGATGATGATCTTTCGCCCGTTTGCCTTGGGGGTGGTCGCGCCCTTCGGCCCGGTCGCCGAAACCGCGAAGGCGCTCGATCCGCCGAAATACAAGGGCGGCCCGCTCGCGGCGAAGGTCGACTATAGCGCGATGCTCACCGAGGCGCGGCGGCGCTTTCCCGATGCCGAATTCCGAATCCTCAGCCTGCCGCGCAAGCCCGGCGACCCGATCAGCCTGCGCATGAAACAGCCCGCCGAATGGCTGCCCAACGGCCGCACCACGCTGGCGTTCGACGCCGCGACGGGCGAGTTGCTCGCCGCGCGCGACGCGCTCGCGCTGCCGCCGGGTGCGCAGGCGTTCAACATGGCCTTTCCGATCCACGCGTCGAAGGTCGGCGGCTGGACGTGGCGCATCCTGCTGACGATCTCGGGCCTCGCGATGACGATGCTCGGCAGCCTCGCGGTGTGGAGCTTCTGGTTCAAGCGGCCGAAGCCCGTAAAGCGGGCGGCGAAGAAGGCGGCGCTGGCTTCTACGTGATCGCGTCACCCTAAAAGCTGGATGCCGGGTCAGGCCCGGCATGACGAAATAAGCGAAGGCGCCTCCCCGCGCTTTCCTATTTTACCCGCAGCCCTATATCCTGCGCGACCCCATGACCCGCGCCCGCACCCTCCTCCTCACCGCCGCGCTCGGCCCGCTCGATTACCGGGTGCCTTATGGCATGGAGGCCGGGCTCGGCAGCGTCGTCGTCGCGCCGCTCGGGCCGCGGCGGCTCGGCGGGGTGATCTGGGAGGACGCGAGTTTCGGCGCCCCCGATC
The DNA here is from genome assembly GCF_001990265.1 of Sphingopyxis sp. KK2. GTDB lineage: Bacteria > Pseudomonadota > Alphaproteobacteria > Sphingomonadales > Sphingomonadaceae > Sphingopyxis. Next base: position 34,121 of record NZ_LYVN01000008.1, on the reverse strand, counting down.
CGGTCGGCGACAATCGCCTGCGCAACCTGTTCGAGGTGGTGCCGGTGCCGCCGGTGCAGGCGCCGCTGCGCAAGCTCGTCGAATGGACGAGCGACTATTATCTCGCGCCGCCGGGATCGGTGCTGCGCATGGTGCTGCCCGGGGTCGCCTTTGCCGACGCGCGGCGCCCGATCATCGAATATCGCGCGACGGGCGAGCTGCCGAAGCGGATGACGCCGCAGCGGACCGTCGCGATCGAGATGATCGGGCGGTCGCAGGGCACGGTACGCGAACTCGCGGCGCTCGCCGAGGTGAGCGAGGCGGTGGTGCGCGGGCTGGTGGGCAGCGGTGCGCTCGAAGCGGTCGCGGTGGCGGCCGACGCACCCTATCCCGAGCCCGACCCGGGTTTCGCGCCGCCCGACCTGTCGGACGAACAGACGGCGGCAGCAGCGCAGCTCGTCGCGGCGGTCGAGGCGGCCAGGTTCGAGACGCTGCTGCTCGACGGTGTCACCGGGTCGGGCAAGACCGAAGTCTATATGGAGGCGATCGCCGCCGCGGTGGAAGCAGGCCGGCAGGCGCTCGTCCTGCTCCCCGAAATCGCGCTGACCGAGCCGATGCTCACGCGCTTCGCGGCGCGCTTCGGCTGCGAGCCCGTCGCCTGGCATTCGGGGCTGCGCTCGGCCGAGCGCCGCCGCGCCTGGCACAGCATCGCCGCGGGCGAGGCGAAGATCGTCGTCGGCGCGCGCTCGGCGCTGTTCCTGCCTTATGCCCGGCTCGGCGTGATCGTCGTCGACGAAGCGCATGAGACGAGCTTCAAGCAGGAGGACGGCGTCCATTACCACGCACGCGACGTCGCGGTGATGCGCGGACATTTCGAAGGGCTGCCGGTCGTGCTCGCGAGCGCGACCCCCGCGCTCGAAAGCCTCGCGATGGTCGAGGCGGGGCGGTACCGGCATATCAAGCTGCCCGCGCGCTTCGGCGGCGCCACGCTGCCCGACCTCGCCGCGATCGACATGCGGCACGATCCGCCCGATCGCGGCACCTGGCTCGCCCCGCCGCTCGTCGACGCACTCGCCGACCGGCTCGCCAAGGGCGAACAGAGCCTGCTCTTCCTCAATCGCCGGGGCTTCGCGCCGCTGACGCTCTGCCGCACCTGCGGCCACCGCATCCAGTGCCCGAACTGCACCGCGTGGATGGTCGAGCACCGGCTCGTCCACCGCCTCGCCTGCCACCATTGCGGCCATGTCATGCCGCCGCCGCGGCTCTGCCCCGAATGCGAGGACGAGGACAGCCTCGTCGCCTGCGGCCCCGGCGTCGAACGCGTCGCCGACGAGGTGCGCCTGCGCTTCCCCGAGGCGCGCGTCGCCATCGTCACGTCGGACACGCTCTGGTCGCCGGCGAAGGCGGCGGAGTTCGTCGACAATGTCGAGGGCGGTCTGGTCGACATCATCATCGGCACCCAACTCGTCACCAAGGGCTATCATTTCCCCAATCTGACGCTCGTCGGCGTGGTCGACGCCGATCTCGGGCTCGACGGCGGCGACCTCCGCGCCTCCGAGCGCACTTTCCAGCAGATCGCGCAGGTCGCCGGGCGCGCCGGACGCGGGGTCAAGCCCGGCGAGGTGCTGATCCAGACGCGCGTGCCCGATGCCCCCGTCATGGCGGCGCTGGTCGCCAACGACCGCGACGGTTTCTATTCGGCCGAAGCGGCGGCGCGCAAACAGGCGGGCGCCCCGCCCTATGGCCGCTTCGCCGCGCTGGTCATCTCGTCCGAAGATATCGAGGTCGCGCGCGGCGTCGCCAAGAGGCTGGGCGACAAGGCGCCGGTCGCCGAGGGCCTCGCCGTCTATGGCCCCGCCCCCGCCCCGCTCGCGATGCTGCGCGGCCGTCATCGCTTCCGCCTGCTGCTCCACGCGCCGCGCAGTTTCGACCTGCAGGGCACGATCCGCGACTGGGTGGCGCGCATCGACTGGCCGTCGAAGGCACGGCTCGCGATCGACATCGACCCCTATAGTTTCGTTTGAGCGCCAGCAGTTTACATCGCCCGCGCCCACTGGCAGCTAGGGCGGTGGGGACCGGCGTTTCGGGGGACGATTGGGATGCAGAGGGGATTATTCGCGGGCGCGGCGTTGATCGCGGCGCTGGCGGCGACGGGCGCCGAGGCCAAATGGCTGCGCGCCGAGACCGACAATTTCATCATCTATAGCGAAGGAAGCGAAAAGTCGCTGCGCGACTTCGCGGTGACACTGCAGCGTTTCGATGCGACGCTGCGCTTTCGTTTCAAGGTCCCGGGCGGCGCCGACAGCGCGCGCCTGCCGATCTACCTGCTCGCACGGTCCGAGGAAGTGGCGCGGTTGCACGGTAGCCCGGGCGGCTCGGTCGCCGGTTTCTATTCGGCCGACCGCGACGGCAGCTTCGCGGTGTCGAACCGCGAAAATTACGGCGACGAAATGGGGACGCCCGATTCGCAGCAGACGCTGTTTCACGAATATGGCCATCATTTCATGATGCGCTATGTCACCGCAGCCTTCCCCGCGTGGTTCGTCGAGGGCTTCGCCGAATATTATTCGACGGTCGATTTCGACAAGCAGGGACGCGCGCTGATCGGCAAGCCCGCGCGCCGACGTGCCTATGGCCTGATCGAACTGCCCAAATTGCCGGTCGAGAAATTGCTGTTCGAGCGCTCGGGCGCCTTGAAGACCGGCGAACAGGTAGAGGTCTTTTACGGCCGCGGCTGGCTGCTCACCCATATGCTTTACAACGACCCGGCGCGCGCGGGGCAGCTGAGCGCCTATATGACCGCGATCAACGCAGGCACCGACCCCAAAAAGGCCGCGGCCGACGCCTTCGGCGACCTGGCCCAGCTCGACAAGGACCTCAACCGCTATGTCGGGCGCCCGCTGAGCTATCGCCCGACGCTCGAGCCGATCCCGCTTCCGACCAATATCAGCATCACGCCGCTGTCGGCGGCCGAGGATGCGCTGCTGCCGCTGCGGCTCGAACGGATGAGCGCCGACAATGGCAGCGAGCGCATGACCAAGGTGCGCGACAATCTGAAGAAACTGTCGGTCGCCCATCCGGGCGACGCCGGCGTGTGGTTCGAACTCGCCGCCGCCGAATGGGCGCTGGACGATGAGGACCGCGACCTGGCCGCGGTCCGCGCCGCGATCGCCAAGGCATTGGCGATCAAGGCCGACCATGTCCGCGCCAATGTGCTGCTCGCGCGGCTCAACAGCTTCGAACTCGATGCCAAGGGCGATTACAGCGCCGGCGCGTGGCGCAGCGTCCGCCAGCCGCTGCAACTGGCGAACCGCACCGATCCCGACGACCCGATTCCGCTCTATGCCTTTTACCAGAGCTTCATCGACCAGCGCGTGCGCCCGATCGATATCGCGATCGAAGGGCTGGGCCGCGCTTTCACCTTGGCGCCCGAGAATGTGCAGGTTCGCATCTCCTATGCCTTTGCGCTCGCCAACAAGGGCGATTTCGACCCGGCCATCAAGCTCGCCCAATCGATCGCCTTCGACCCGCATGGCGGCGGCGGCGAGGGATTGCTCGACCAGCTCGAAGCGATGCGCGACCGGAGCAGGGGCAAGAGCGACGCGGCGGCCGCCGAATGAGGTTATTGCTCGCCGCCCTGTTGGGGCTGATCCTCGCGCCGCCCGCCCACGCCGAATGGCACCGCATCGAAACCGCCGAATTCGCATTGCAGGCGGACATGGAGCCCGAAGCGCTGCGCGCGCTCGGCGTCCAACTGCTCGATCACGACCGGTTGCTGCGCGAGGTGCTCGAAGTGACCGGACCCGGGCGCGGGCGCCGGATCGAGATGATCATCTATGGCGACCATGCGCAGCTCGTTGCCGAATCGGGCATGCCCGCGCTGGCGGCCGGTTTTTTCACTGCCAATCCGATCGAGAATTTCGCGCTGCTGCCGGCGCGCGATACCGCCGACTATTCGACCTATGACATGGTCCGGACGCTGCGGCACGAATATACCCATTATTTCATGGTCCGGCATCTGGGCCGCCAATATCCGGGGTGGTTCATCGAGGGTCTGGCCAGCTTCTTCGAGACCGCGCATCGCGGAGCTGACGGCATCATGCGCTATGGCGCACCGCATGAGGATGCGTCGATCTTTCTGCTTGAATTTGGCGGGCTCCCCTTTTCAAAATTGGGCGCGATGCCTGACTTTCGCGCGGGCGACGAACAGATCGGGCGTTTTTATGCGCAGGGCTGGCTGATCACGAGCCATTATTTCATGGGCGGTCTGCAGGCGCCCGGAATCAAGGCCTATCTGGACACCGCACGGCGAAACGGAAAGCCCGACGCGAACCTGTTCGCGGGCGGCCCCGGCCAGCTCGATCGCGACGTCGCGGCATGGTTCGCGGCGGGCCTGCCGCCGGAAAAGCAGGTGAATGTCGCACCGGCCGATCCGTCGGCGATCGCGCTACGCCCGCTCAGCGCCGGCGAGATCGGATTGATCGGCCTGCGTCTCGAAATATATCGGCGGGGATCGCAGATCACCCAGCATCGCGATGCAACCGAAGCGACGGCCGCGCTGAGCCGCCAGGCGCTGCAACTCGCCAGCGCCAATCCCGGCGATCGGGCGGTCGGTCGCTATGCCGCGAAACTCTTCCTGCTGATGGACAGCGACGAGGTCGGCAGCGACGACATCGCGGCGCTGCTCGATCCCGCCGGCACGACCAGCGAAGACCGGATCCTCCAGGCGCGATTGATGACGCGCCGCGCCGATGAAGGACCGCCGGCGAAGTTCCAGCAGACGATCGCAGCGTCACGCGCGACGCTGCAGGAGGTTCTGAAGGCCGACCCCGACAATGTCGATGCGCTCGTCGCCATGTTCGAAAATGTCCGCGAGGCCGAGGGCGCGTCATCGCAAGCCGCGCAATATCTGGCGAAGGCGCTCGCGATCGAGCCCGCCAATGGCCCGTGGCGCATGACCCTCCTCGAACTTTATCTCCGCGATAACCGCAAGGCCGACATCGTCGCGCTGCTGCAGCCGATCGCGAACATGCCGCACGGAGGCGGCGATGCCGCCATGGCGTCGGACATGATCAAGCGCTTTGCGGGTATCGGCCCGGCTCAATAATCGGGTTCGGCGCCGCCCAGCACCTCGCCCGCCTGCGCCGTGAGCCACGCCATCGCGGCCGCCCAGGGCTGATGCCCGTGGCTGATCCGCGCGACGCCGAGGGCGGCGAGTTCCGCGTGCGTCGGGCCGCCCTTGCCGCGTAATATATTCACCGGCAGCGGCGAGGCGGCGCAGATCGCGCCAATGCATTTGGGGTCGAGCAGGAAGGGCACGAAGAGCGAGCCCGCGCCGGCGTCGGCATAGGCGCGGCCGCGTTCGAGCGTCGCGGCGACGAGCGCGTCGCCGTCCCTTGCGATATCGGCGCCGCGAAATGTGTCACAGCGCGCATTGACGAAGATGCCGGTGTCGGCGGCGGCGCGGTAGCGCGCGGCCGCCTCGGCGATCGGCAGCAGCACACTCTCGCCGGGCAGCCGGTCCTCCATGTTGATTCCGGCCGCCCCGGCGGCGCGCGCGCGCCGACCGAGACGCCGACCGCCGCCGGATCGGCGCCGTATCCCGACTCCATGTCGATCGTCACCGGCAGGTCGGTGACCGACAGGATGCGCGCGAGATTTTCGAACACATCCTCGAGCGGGAAATCCTCGCCGTCGTTGCGGCCCTGCGCGCCCGCGACGCCATAGCTGCCCGTCGCGATCGCTTTTGCGCCCGCCGCGGCAACCGCCTTCGCGCTGCCCGCATCCCAGATATTGACGAGGATCAGCGGATCGCCGGGAATATGCAGCGCGCGAAATTCGGCGACTTTGTCGGACATCAGAAACTCTCCCTCTTGAGCAATTCTTCCTTGATCGGCAGGCCATAGGCATAGCCGCCGAGCGTTCCGTCGCTTCGCACGACGCGGTGGCACGGAATCAGCACCGCGACATTATTCGCGCCATTGGCGCTGCCCGCCGCGCGCACCGCTTTCGGCTTGCCGACCGCCGCCGCGATATCGGCATAGCTTCGCGTCTCGCCCGCCGGGATCTTGCGCAGTTCGCGCCAAACCGCCTCCTGAAAAGCGGTGCCCTTCACGTCGAGCGGGATATGGTCGAAGCCGTTCACCGGCGCCTCGACCGCAACGACGACCTGTTTGAGCAAGGCCGCAAATTCTTCGCCGCCTTCGATCAGTTCGGCGGCGGGGAAGCGCTCTTCGAGCGCCTCGCGGCCTTCGGCGAAGCTCAGCCGGCACACGCCTTTGTCCGTCGCGGCGACGAGCATGTCGCCAAGGCTGGTCGGCACCACCGCCCAATGGATCGTCGCGCCCTTGCCGCCGTTCACCCATGCCGAGGCGGTCATGCCCATGCGGCCCTCCATATTCTCGTAGAAACGCGACGGCCCCGAAAAGCCCGCATCATAGATGGCGTCGGTCACCCGGCCGCCGCCGCTGAGCGCGGTTCGCGCGCGTTCCTCGCGCAGCGCGCGGGCATAGGCGGCGGGCGACAGCCCGGTGTGGCGGCTGAAGACGCGCTGGAAATGCGTCGGCGAATAGCCGGTGCGCGCGGCGAGGTCGGCGAGCGCGAGCGGCTCCTCGCTGCCCTTGATCGCCGCGATCGCCTTGATCACCGCGCCTTCGTCGCGCGCGACATCGTCGGGCAGGCAGCGCTTGCACGGACGCAGCCCCGTCGCGCGTGCTGCGGCGCCGTCGGCAAAGAAGCGGACATTGTCGCGCAAGGGATGGCGCGCCGCGCAGCTCGGGCGGCAATAGATGCCGGTGGTGAGCACCCCGGTCATGAAGCGCCCGTCAAAGGCCTTGTCGCGGGCGCATACCGCGTCCCAGCGCTCGTCGTCGGTCATGGTGTCGAAGCCCATGGCTCAATCCCTCGTCACGCGCGCGGCAAAGCAGCCATGCGCGGCGTTGTGCGCGTCGATATAGGCAATCGCATCGTCGGCGAACAGGGATCGGATCGCGCCATCGGCCTCGCCCGGCCCCGCGAGCCGCGCGTCCCGCAGCATGCCCGCGGCGTCGAAGCCGCGCAGCGCGAGCGGGCGGCCCGCAAATGCCGGCGGTGTCGCGTCGGCATAGGTCGCGGCTTCGACGCCTTGCCGGACATAGATGGCATAGGCGCTGCGGTACGGCGTATCGACATCATGGCTGGTGTGATGAAGCAGGATCAGTTCTTCCCCCGCCTTCGCATCATCGAGGCTGATACGGCAGGGAAAGCCGCGATCGGCGCTGGCGACAACGCGCCGGGCGCCCTGCGCCGCAAGCTCACCGCCATCAAGGTCGAATAGCGGGGCGAAGGGGGCGGGGTCGAGTCCCGCAATCCGGTAGGTCATTTCGATATCCTTTCTCGTCTGATCGCCCGAATGCCACGCGGCGCACCGGATCGCGTCCCGATGCTTGCGTTCAAAGTGCGCCGCTTTAATCAGGGGCCATGACCCGCCTCCTCGCGCTGCTGCTCGCCCTCCTCTCCGTCACCGCTCCGGCCCGCGCCGCCGACGATATCAGCGCGGTGTCGCGCAGTGTCGTGCGCGTCGTCACCGTCGCGATGGTCGATGGCGAGGTCGTCGGCTTTGGCCATGGCAGCGGCATCGCCATCTCCCCCACCCGCATCGTCACCAACGCGCATGTCGTCGAATCGGCGGCGCGCTATCCCGACAATGTCGCGCTCGGCGTCGTCCCGTCGGAGGGGCAGAAAAGCTATGCCGCGAAGCTGATCGCGATCGACACCAAGCGCGACCTCGCGCTGATCGAGATCACCGAGGGGCGGGTGCCCGCCGCCGCCATCTATTCGGGGCCGTTCGAGGCGGGCGGCGATGTCGTCGCATTGGGCTATCCGGGCAATGTCGACCTCGCGACCGCGCGCAGCGCCGCCGATTATATCACCCCGCGCACCCCGGTACGCAGCGAGGGCAATCTGTCGAACCCACAGGCGCTCGACGGGGTCGCGATGCTCGTCCACACCGCCAAGATTTCGCGCGGCAATTCGGGCGGCCCGCTGGTCGACCAGTGCGGACGCATCGTCGGCATCAACAGCGCGATCACCCGCGCCGACGACGGCGATTCCTCCTTCGCCTTCGCGATCGCCAACCGCGAACTGACGCGATTCCTGACCGATGCGAACCAGCCGTTCAGCAGCATCGGCACCCCCTGCCTGTCGCTCGCCGACGCCGATGCGCGCGACCGCGCCGCGCTCGACGCCGACGCGCGCGCCAAGGCCGAGGCCAATGCAGCGAAGGACGAGGCGGCGGCGCTCGACCGCGAACTGCGCGAAACCCGCGCCAATGAGGAAGCGCTCGCATCGCGCGAGAATCGGATCGCGCTGGCGGGCGTGCTGTTCGTGATCGGCGCGCTCGCCGCCGGCGCCGCGCTGATGTTCCACGGCCAGAAGAATGTCCGCAATGCCAAGATCGCCGGCGCGGCTGGCGGCGTGCTGATATTGGGGGCGGCGATCCTGTTCGCGACGCGCCCCGATGCGCACGCCGACCTGCCGTCCGACCCGAAAGTGGCCGACAGCACCGCGGGGCCGCCCGCGCTCGCAACCGGCAATCTGCTCTGCACAATCCGCCCCGATCGCAGCCGCATCACCGTGTCCGAAACCCCCGACGTGCCGGTGACGATCGGCAAGGACGGCTGCATCAACGGCCGCACCCAATATGCGCAAGGGTCCGACGGACGCTGGCAGCGCATCCTCGTGCCCAATGAGGATGCGACGGTGACGATCGCGTCGATCGACGGCGCCGGGACCGATTACCGCGTCGACCGCTATCTGCTCGATGCCGAGACGATGGCGAAGGCACGCGAAGTCCGTGCCGGAGTCGAGGTCAAGGGTTGCACGGTCAGCGCCGACCAGCTCGCGGGCCTCGCAACCCAGCAGGATGCGATCCGCGCAGTGTTGCCGCCGACGCCGAACGAGCGGCTGGTCTATTCGTGCCAGAAGCTCGCGGCGGGCGCGGCGGTCAGCCCGGCGCCTTGAGCCGCCAGCCGGCGCCGGGATCGATCCACAGATATTGCCCCATCAGTTCGCCGGCGAACTGGCCATCGACCGTCCCGACCTCCTGATGCATCGCATCGTCGGCGCGTGCGAAGGCGTAGGCGCAGGTCTTGCGATGCCACAAAGCCTCGACCAGCCCCTGCCGATAGAGGAGCATGAGGCGCTTGTCGTTGACCGGCGCATGGGGCGCGCGGCTGCTGACGATGCGAAAGCCCGCCATATAGGCGTCGTCGACGGTGCCGCAGAGCGCGACGCCTTCGCGCACCAGCTTGAATCGCGCCTCTGCGGCGAAAGCGGGGGCATTGGGAAGCGCGGTCAATTGCCGCACCGACACCCGGCCGTCGGCGCCGCTGTCGAACCAGGTCATCACGCGGCACGAGCGCGCCGCCGGATCGGGATCGTGGCACTGGATCTGGCCCGCACGCGCGGGCGCGAGCGGGTCGGCAACGGGCTTCCACGCCGGATCGAGCCCGAAATCGGGCGCCGCGAAAAGCAAGAACGCCAAAGCGAAGGACATGGCCACCTCCCAAGGCGGCGATCTTCGCACGAAACGGTAACGATCGGGTTAGCCGCGCGTCAGGGCAGCGCGTCGACCCAGCGCGTCAGGATCGCCTGCGCCGCCGCGCCATAAGCGAGTTCATGCCCCGCGCCCGCGACACGCGCGACCGTCGCATCGGACCGCGCCGCGTGGAGCCGCGCGAGATTGTCGGGTTTGACGAGCGTGTCGGCGTCGCCGTGCATCAGATAGACCGGCGCGCGTACCGCCGCGAGCTTGGCCGCATTGTCGAAGCGATCGCGGACGAGCCAGCGCGGGATGAGCGGGACCTGGCTCTGCACCACCGCGGGCAGGTCCGAAAACCCCGACACCAGCACCAGCGCCGCGACGGGGTGGCGCCGCGCCATTTCGGTCGCGGGTCCCGACCCGATCGAATTGCCGACGACGACGATATCGCGCGTCGGCACGCCCGCATCGGCGAGCCAGCGCAGCGCCGCCTCGCCGTCGCGATAAAGGCCGTCTTCGTGCGGTGAACCCGGATTGCCGCCATAGCCGCGATATTCGACGAGCATCAGCCCGGCGCCCTCGGCGGCCGGGCCGCGCGTCGCCTGCATCGCGCCCGCCAGATTGTCGCCATTGCCGTGGAAGAAGAGGACCGTCTTCGCTCCCGGCGCAGCGGGCCGATAAAAGGCCGTCAGGGTGAGCCCGTCGTCGGTGCGCGTATGGACGAGGCGGAAACCGGCCGGCGCCTCGACCGGATAATCGTCCGGCGCGGGAAAGAGCAGGCGGCGCTGCTGCGTGTAGAGGATCGCGGTCGCGGCGAGCGCGAAGACGAGGACAAAAAGCAGCAGGTTGATCGCGACCTTCACCGGCGCGATCAGCCGAGAGCGAGCGTGGCGCGGATCTGCGCCGCGGCTTCGGCGGGGGAGACCGCGCCGGTGTCGATCGTCAGCGCGGGTGCGGGCAGCGGCGGATAGGCGAAGGCGCCCGCCGCCTCGAGTTCGCGCAGCAGCGCGAGCGACGATAATTTGCCGCACGCCTGCCGCGAGGGTGCCTCGACCCGCGCCGCGACGACTTCGGCCGCGCAGTCGAGCGCGACGAAATCGATGCGTCCGCCCGCATTCTCGACCAGCGCGGCGACGCGCTGCGGAAAATCGGGCGCGACGCTCGCTTCGGGGTGGAAGGTGAAGATCAGCGAGCGATCCTCGGCCGCCGCGGCGGCGAAGACGTCGAGCCACATATGCTCGCGCAGCGCCACGAAACCGGGGCTGCCGAAGGGGAACACCGCGAGCAGCGCATCGACGACGAGATGATTATGGAAGAGCGGCAGCCCGGTCGCTGCCGCAAGTTCCTTCGCGACCGTAAGCTTGCCCGATGCGGCGGGGCCGTGGAGGAAGACCAGCCTCACCCCCCGCAGGCCTTGAACAGCATCAGCGTGCGCTCGCGCGCCAGTTCGCTCGACGGTTCGTGATAATCCTTGCGGCGGTCGCTGTTGAAGCCGTGGTTGGCGTCATAGACGAAGATCTGCGCGGTCGGATGCTGCTTCGCGATCAGCGCCTCGACCCCTTCCATCGGGATGCCCGCGTCGAAGCGGCCGAAATGGGCGATGGTCGCGCAACCCGGTGCCTGATCGGCGAACTGGGTGGGCACGAGGCTGCCATAATAGGAGGATGCCGCGGCGAGGTCGGGGCTGATCTGCGCCATGCGCCAGGCGACCGAGCCGCCATAGCAATAGCCGGTGATGAAAACGGGGCCTTTGCCCTTCAGCGCATCGATGCAGGTCTGCGCATCCTTCAAACTCTGCTCGAAGGGATGGAGTTCGCGCGCCAGTTGCACCGCGCGCTCGAACTGCGGCCCCGAATAGTCGCTCTCGAACCCCGGATGCTCGCGGTCGAAGATCGCGGGGGCGAGCACCTCATAGCCATCTGCGGCATATTCGTCGCACAGGTCGCGGATATGGTCGGTGACCCCGAAGATTTCCTGGATCAGCACCAGCCCGCCGCGGCGTTCGCCTTCGGGCTGCACATGATAGACCGCAATCTCGGCGCCATCGTCCATCGTCATCCGGATCATCTCGCCCATCATCGTCTCCCATGTTAGTCGTGCGGCGGGTTTATGGGAGGGGGATCAGAATGCAAGCGAGAGGTCTGACGCTCGGGACGGTCGCTATAGTCCTGCTGGCGGGTTGCAGCGCTCCCGCCCCAGAGATTTCGGAAGAAAAACGGAAAGAGATGCAAATCGACCGCGTTGTGAAACTCGGCGATCAGTCCTGCCTGTGCGCGATGGCCGGACGTGACACATCAAAGCTAGACCGCGAACTGGAACGGCTCACCGCTTCGCTAGAGACGAAAACTTGGATGACATCGAGCGTCCCGCTTCGGGCCGACGGTGTCTGCTATCCGCAGCTCGGCGAACGCGCTTGCGTAGGACGAGTCGTGATTACCCACTCCCGGTCCGATACCGATTTTGTCTGCACGGGAAAACAGGCCGACGAACTGCTGGCCGTGTGGGAAGGTGCAGCGACCGACGGACGCACATATGAAAGCCTTGTCGCTGCCGACAAGAAGCGAGATGCGGCATTGCTCAAGCGCCTTAGAGCGATGCACGCCGAGGCCGCTGCAAAGATTCCACAATCGGCCTGCAACTAGTCCCACCCCCACCTTGCATTGCAGCACAATCGTTGCTAGGCGCGCCGCGACTTCGCGCGGGGGTTGTTCATCGAATCTCCCGGTAAAGCGCGACCCATCCCCCCTCGGGATAGCAACAAAGGACTTTCACGCGTGGAGAATTCCGGCGGCATTCAGGGCAACATCACGGCGGGCCTCGCGGGCCGTTATGCAGTCGCTTTGTTCGATCTGGCCCGCGAATCGAACGCGATCGACGCGGTCGCCAAGAGCCTCGCCACCCTGCGCGCAGGCCTGACCGAATCGGCCGACCTGTCGGCGCTGATCGCCAGCCCGGTCGTCGGCCGCGACGATGCCGCCAAGGCGATGGCCGGCGTCGCCAAGGCGATGAAGCTCGATTCGCTGACCGCGAAATTCCTCGGCGTGCTCGCTGACAATCGCCGCCTCGCCGATCTGCCCAAGATGATCGACGCCTATGACGCGATCGTCGCCGATCATCGCGGCGAAGTGACCGCGAAGGTCACCAGCGCACACCCGCTGACCGCCGCGCAGCTGAAAGAGCTGACCGCGAACCTCAAATCCCGTGTCGGGCGCGACGTCACCGTCGCCACGACCGTCGATCCCGCCATCCTTGGCGGCCTCGTCGTCCAGCTGGGCAGCCAGCTGATCGACGGCAGCATCCGCACCCGTCTCAACAGTTTCGCCCAGGCGATGAAGGGCTGAAAGCCCGTACGCCAAATTTGCCCGATGAAAGGCTAAACAATGGAAATCCGCGCCGCTGAAATCAGCAAGGTCATCAAGGACCAGATCGCCAATTTCGGCACCGACGCCACGGTCAGCGAGATCGGCTCGGTTCTCTCGGTCGGCGACGGCATCGCCCGCGTCCACGGCCTCGACAATGTCCAGGCCGGTGAAATGGTCGAATTCGCCAATGGCGTGAAGGGCATGGCGCTCAACCTCGAAGCCGACAACGTCGGCATCGTGATCTTTGGCTCGGACAGCGAGATCAAGGAAGGCGACACCGTCAAGCGCACCGGCACGATCGTCGACGTTCCCGTCGGCAAGGGTCTGCTCGGCCGCGTGGTCGACGGCCTCGGCAACCCGATCGACGGCAAGGGCCCGATCAAGGCCGACAAGCGCATGCGCGTCGAAGTCAAGGCGCCGGGCATCATCCCGCGCACCTCGGTTCACGAACCCGTCCAGACCGGCCTCAAGGCGCTCGACGCGCTTGTCCCCGTCGGCCGCGGCCAGCGCGAACTGATCATCGGCGACCGCCAGACCGGCAAGACCGCCGTCGCGATCGACACCTTCATCAACCAGAAGCAGGCCAACGCCGGCGACGATGAATCGAAGAAGCTGTACTGCATCTATGTCGCGGTCGGCCAGAAGCGTTCGACCGTCGCGCAGATCGTGCGCCAGCTCGAAGAAAATGGCGCGATGGAATATTCGATCGTCGTCGCCGCGACCGCGTCGGAACCCGCTCCGCTGCAGTATCTCGCGCCCTACACCGGCGTGACGATGGGCGAATTCTTCCGCGACAACGGCATGCACGCCGTCATCGTCTATGACGATCTGTCGAAGCAGGCCGTCGCCTATCGCCAGATGTCGCTGCTGCTGCGCCGCCCGCCGGGCCGCGAAGCCTATCCGGGCGACGTCTTCTATCTCCACAGCCGCCTGCTCGAGCGCGCTGCAAAGATGAACAGCGACAATGGTTCGGGCTCGCTGACCGCGCTGCCGATCATCGAAACGCAGGCGGGCGACGTTTCGGCATACATCCCGACCAACGTGATTTCGATCACCGACGGCCAGATCTTCCTCGAAACCAACCTGTTCAACGCCGGTATCCGTCCCGCGATCAACGTCGGCCTGTCGGTGAGCCGCGTCGGCTCGGCCGCACAGACCAAGGCGATGAAGAAGGTGTCGGGCTCGATCAAGCTCGAGCTCGCGCAGTATCGCGAAATGGAAGCCTTTGCGCAGTTCGGTTCGGACCTCGACGCGTCGACGCAGAAGCTGCTCAACCGCGGCGCGCGCCTGACGCAGCTGCTCAAGCAGCCGCAGTTCCAGCCGATGCCGTTCGAAGAGCAGACCGCGTCGATCTTCGCCGGCACCAACGGCTATCTCGACAATGTCGCGACGACCGACGTGTCGCGTTACGAACAGGCGATGCTCGCCTATCTGCGCAGCGACCATGCCGATGTGCTGAAGACGATCCGCGACACCAAGGATCTTGGCGACGACGCCAAGAAGGGCCTGGTCGCGGCGCTCGAAGCGTTCGGCAAGATTTTCGCGTAAACATACACCTCGTCATCCCCGCGAAAGCGGGGACCCAGCGCGACACAGCGCAAGCTATCCCTAGGTTCCCGCTTTCGCGGGAATGACGAAAAAGAGGAACCGATAGAGTGGCATCACTCAAGGAACTCAAAGGGCGGATCGTCTCGGTCAAGTCGACCCAGAAGATCACCAAGGCCAAGAAGATGGTCGCCGCCGCCAAGCTGCGCAAGGCGCAGGCGGCCGCCGAGGCCGCGCGTCCCTATGCCGAGCGTCTCGAGCGCGTCGTCGCGAGCCTCGCGTCGAAGGTCGGCGCGTCGGATTCGGCGCCGAAGCTGTTGTCGGGCACCGGCAAGGGCGACACGCATCTGCTCGTCGTGCTCAACAGCGACCGCGGCCTTGCGGGCGCGTTCAACTCGAACATCGTCAAGGCCGCGCGCGACAAGGCGCTCGAACTGCAGGCGCAGGGCAAGAAGGTCGTCTTCTTCCTCGTCGGCCGCAAGGGCCGCCCGGTGATCGCACGCCTCTTCCCCGGCCAGATCATCGAGCAATATGAGACGACCGGCATCCGCGACATCGGCTTCGAACAGGCGAGCGACATCTCCACGAAGGTGATGGAGCTGTACGAAGCCGGCGCCTTCGACGTCGCGCACCTCTTCTATTCGAAGTTCCGCTCGGCGCTGCTCCAGATCGCGACCGGCCAGCAGATGATCCCGGTTCCGCCGCCCGCCGACGTTCCCGCATCGAGCGGCGCCGCGGTCGAGTATGAGCCCGACGAGGAAGCGATCCTCGCCGACCTCTTGCCGCGCAACGTCACCATCCAGATCTTCAAGGGCCTCCTTGAAAACGCCGCGTCCGAACAGGGCGCGTCGATGACCGCGATGGACAATGCGACGCGCAACGCGGGCGACCTGATCAACAAGCTGACCATCGTCTACAACCGCACGCGTCAGGCGGCGATCACCACCGAACTCATCGAAATCATCGCGGGCGCCGAGGCGCTCTGACGATGACCGGCGGCGCCCCCAACTGGTTTGCCAAGGTCGGGCCGTGGACAGCATTGCTGTGCGCGGGCCTGATCCTGTTTACCCTGTTGGGCGCCGTACAGATCGTGATGATGCGCCAGCTGGCACAGGACACGGTTGCGATGTCGGGTTACGACCTGCCGGGCACCGGCACCTATGTCGCGCTGTCGATCGCATCGATCGTCGTCCGGATGATGCTGTTCCTGATCGCTTTCGGCCTGCTCGCATCGCAGCTGCAGCGCAGCAGCGTGGTCTTTACCGTTGCGGCCATCTGGATCGCCTATCCGGGCCTCGCCCTGCTGTTCGAACTGCTGCGTCCGGTGGTTTTTGCGGGCACCGATTGGACCGCGGTCGGCGGGTTCCCGCTGCTGCCGATCGATCTGGCGTTCAACCTTGCCGTGACCGGATATCTGCTGTTTTCGCCCCGCGTCGCAGAAGCCTATAATATCGACACCCGTACCCGCATCCCTGCCGCGCTCCGCAAGAGCTGGGCGCAGCTCCGCGGTCGTCCCATTCCCGAAGAAATCGAGGCGTCGCGCCTCCACGAAACGTTCAAATAAGGAAGATTGAACATGGCAACCGCTCCCGCCCCCGAGAAGAAGGCACCGGCCAAGAAGGCCGCTGCGCCCAAGAAGGCCGCTGCTCCGAAGGCCGCCGCGACCGCCGGCGCCGCCACGGGCCGCATCGCCCAGGTCATCGGCGCCGTCGTCGACGTCCAGTTCACCGGCACCCTGCCCGCGATTCTGAACGCGCTCGAAACCGAGAACAACGGCAACCGCCTCGTCCTCGAAGTCGCGCAGCACCTCGGCGAGAACACCGTCCGCACCATCGCGATGGACGCGACCGACGGCCTGACCCGCGGCCAGCCGGTGACCGACACCGGCGCGCAGATCACCGTGCCCGTCGGCCCGCAGACGCTCGGCCGCATCCTCAACGTCATCGGCGACCCGATCGACGAGCGCGGCCCGGTCAACGCCGGCATGTCGGCGCCGATCCACGCCAAGGCTCCCGAATTCGTCGACCAGTCGACCGAAGCCGCGATCCTCGTCACCGGCATCAAGGTCATCGACCTGATCGCGCCCTATGCCAAGGGCGGCAAGATCGGCCTGTTCGGCGGCGCCGGCGTCGGCAAGACCGTTCTGATTCAGGAACTGATCAACAACATCGCCAAGGGCCACGGCGGCGTCTCGGTGTTCGCGGGCGTCGGTGAACGCACCCGCGAAGGCAACGATCTCTATCACGAATTCCTCGACGCCGGCGTTATCGCCAAGGACGCCGACGGCAACCCGACCCCCGAAGGGTCGAAGGTGGCGCTGGTGTTCGGCCAGATGAACGAGCCCCCGGGCGCCCGCGCCCGCGTCGCGCTCTCGGGCCTGACGATGGCCGAATATTTCCGCGACCAGGAAGGCCAGGACGTTCTGTTCTTCGTCGACAACATCTTCCGCTTCACGCAGGCGGGCTCGGAAGTGTCGGCTCTGCTCGGCCGTATTCCGTCGGCCGTGGGCTACCAGCCGACGCTGTCGACCGACATGGGCGCGCTGCAGGAACGCATCACCTCGACCACCAAGGGTTCGATCACCTCGGTGCAGGCCATTTACGTTCCCGCGGACGATCTTACCGACCCTGCTCCCGCAACCTCCTTCGCTCACTTGGACGCGACGACGACGCTGAACCGCGCGATTTCGGAACTCGGCATCTACCCCGCGGTTGACCCGCTCGACTCGACCTCGCGCGTGCTAACCGCCGCGACCGTCGGGCAGGAGCATTACGAGACCGCCCGCCGCGTTCAGGAAACGCTGCAGAAATACAAGTCGCTGCAGGACATCATCGCGATCCTCGGCATGGACGAACTGTCGGAAGAAGATAAGCTGGTCGTCGCCCGCGCGCGCAAGATCCAGCGCTTCCTGTCGCAGCCGTTCCACGTCGCCGAAGTCTTCACCGGCATCCCCGGCAAGTTCGTCGCGATCGAAGACACGGTGAAGTCGTTCAAGGCCGTCGTCGACGGCGAATATGACCACCTGCCCGAAGCGGCCTTCTACATGGTCGGCGGTATCGACGAAGCGATCGCCAAGGCCGCGAAGCTCGCCGAAGACGCGTAAGGAACCTATGCCCCTCCCCCACGCGGGAGGGGCTTAAGGAAGTAAAATGGCTCTGAAGTTCGAACTCGTAACCCCCGCCCGCCTCGAGCGGACCGCCGATGTCTACATGGTCACCGTACCGGGCAGCGAAGGCGACTTCTCTGTGCTCGAAGGCCATGCGCCCTTCATGGCGACGCTGCGCAACGGCCCGCTGACCATCTATGCGAGCGCTGGCGCCGCGCCCGAGACGATCGAGGTCGAAGGCGGCTTTGCCGAGGTCAATGAGGCCGGGCTGACCGTCCTCGCCGAGCATGTGACCGCCGGCTGATCGCGGCCAGGCAAAGCGAATGACAAAAGGGGGCCGCGGCCCCCTTTTTCATGGCTCAATCGCCGCTTCCCATCGGTCTGTAAGTCCATTCGACCGGGCGGCTGCCGTCGGCCATCGAGATGCGCGCTTTCAGATTCTTCCCCTCGCGCCAATAGCGTATCAGCTGCGGATAGTCGTTCGCGACATTGGCGAACGCCACCCCGTCGCCGTCGTCGCCCGGCGACCAGGCGAAGGTCGTCCAGCCGCTCCCGCCCGGCGCCGCGACGAACGCCATGCGCAGGACGGGGCCATCGTCATTCGGCTCGGAGAGGGCAATCCGCATCACTTCCCATTCGCCCAGCCGGTCGCCCTCGCCGCGCCGCCCGCTGCCGATCATCATGCCGCCGCGCGGCGCGGTCCAGCATTCCTCCGCCCAGCGCGCGCCGTCGCGCGTTTCCCAGCAGCCGGCCATCCATGCCGGCAGCACCGGATCGTCGTCCTGCGCGGTCGCGGGCGCGGCGACCGCCAATGCCATCGCCAAAAGGATGAAACGCATAATCCCTCCGCCCGGATGCCATCTGTCCGACGATGCTGTCGGGGCATTAGGAGAATGTCAAAGTTTCCGATCTATTCACCCTGTTGATTGGGGGTTCGTCTGCTCTGGCGGCGACACAACCACGGACATGATTCGGAAGCAGGACACAACCATGAGCGCATTCGGACGCCGACCCGGTACCGCAGGACGCCCCGCCTTTGGCGTGGCGAAGCCGATGCAGGGCGGCGCTGGCAGCGGCGGTGGCCAGTTCCCCGCGATCGACGCGGCGCCGCTTCCCGACTCGGCAGGCCCGGTTCCCGAACTCGAGGCAATGGAGCGGCTGAACCAGCGCTCGACCGCCGAGGCGATGGAGCCTGAAAAGGCGCAGGGTTTCGAGGCCAGCGTCCACAAGATCAAGGAGCAGGTGCTCCCGCGCCTGCTCGAACGCGTCGATCCCGAGGCGGCGGCGACGCTGTCGAAGGACGAGCTGACCGAGGAATTCCGCCCGATCATCCTCGAAGTGCTTGCCGAACTGCGGATCACGCTGAACCGCCGC
Organism: Sphingopyxis sp. KK2; assembly: GCF_001990265.1. Taxonomy (GTDB): domain Bacteria; phylum Pseudomonadota; class Alphaproteobacteria; order Sphingomonadales; family Sphingomonadaceae; genus Sphingopyxis. Next base: position 15,235 of record NZ_LYVN01000008.1, on the reverse strand, counting down.
GAGCAGTTCGCGCTCGAAAAGGTGCTCGTCGACGAATTGCTCGGTTTCGGGCCGCTCGAGGAGCTGCTGTCGGACCCCGACATCAGCGACATCATGGTCAACGGGCCGTACCAGACCTATATCGAAAAAAAGGGCCAGCTGGTCATCGCGCCGATCCAGTTCCGCGACGAACAGCATCTGTTCCAGATCGCGCAGCGCATCTGCAACATGGTCGGCCGCCGCGTCGACCAGACCACGCCGCTCGCCGACGCCCGCCTCAAGGACGGCAGCCGCGTCAACGTGATCGTGCCGCCGCTGAGCTTGCGCGGCACCGCGATCTCGATTCGTAAATTCTCGGCCAAGCCGATCACGCTCGACATGCTGTGCCAGTGGGGCGCGATGAGCCAGAAGATGTGCACCGCGCTGAAGATCGCGGGCGCCAGCCGCTTCAACATCGTCATCTCGGGCGGTACGGGTTCGGGCAAGACGACGATGCTCAACGCCCTCTCCAAGATGATCGACCCCGGCGAGCGCGTGCTGACGATCGAGGACGCCGCCGAACTTCGCCTGCAGCAGCCGCACTGGCTGCCGCTCGAAACGCGCCCGGCGAACCTTGAGGGCAATGGCGCGATTCACATGGGCGACCTCGTCAAGAACGCGCTGCGTATGCGTCCCGACCGCATCATCATGGGTGAGGTCCGCGGCGCCGAATGTTTCGACCTGCTCGCCGCGATGAACACCGGCCACGACGGCTCGATGTGTACGCTCCACTCGAACAGCCCGCGCGAATGCCTCGGCCGTATGGAAAATATGGTGCTGATGGGCGACGTGAAGATCCCGAAGGAAGCGATTTCGAAGCAGATCGCCGACTCGGTCGACATGGTCGTCCAGATCAAGCGCCTGCGCGATGGTTCGCGCCGCGTCACCAACGTCACCGAGGTGATCGGCATGGAAGGCGATGTCATCGTCACGCAGGAACTGTTCAAGTTCGAATATCTGGACGAGGACAAGGACGGCAAGATCATCGGCGAATATCGCGCGATGGGCCTGCGTCCCTATACGCTGGAGAAGGCACGCCAGTTCGGCTTCGACCAGCCCTATCTGGAAGCCTGCCTCTAAGCCGGGTCGAGGTTTTTCCCGGCGAGGTCGGGAAACACCTTGCCCACCTTGCCGATCAGATAATCGCCATAGGTGCCGCCGGCCTCATGGACGTCGATGCCGTCCCAGCGCGGCAACAGCCGTGTCGTTGCGGGAATCGGCAGCGGGTCGACCGACGCCGCGAAGTCGGGATCGTAGAAAAGCGGCCAGGACAGGCGTTCGCGCCCCGAGGCGTTGATCACGCGATGCGGCGCCGAGCGAAAGCGTCCGCGCGTCAGCCGTTCGAACATGTCGCCGATATTGACGACGAGCGCCCGTCCACGCGGCGGCACCGCGATCCACGAGCCGTCGGCCGCACGCACCTCGAGGCCGCCATGCGCATCCTGCCCGAGCAGCGTGAGCAGGCCGTAATCGCTATGTTCGCCGACGCCGAGATCGTCGGCTGCGCCACCCGGCGGATAATGGAAGATGCGGAACAACAGGGTCGGGCGCCGCGTGATCCCGGCCGCGAAATGATCGACGGGGAGGTCGAGCGCGAGCGCCATGCCGCGCATCAGCGCCTCGGCCGCCGCGACCGTCGCCGCCAGATATTCCTCTACCGCGTCGCGTAGTGCGGGAACGGCAGCGGGCCAGAGGTTGGCGCCGTGGAGGGGCCAGCCCGCCGCGACACGCGGGTCGGCGGCGCGGAGTTCCTCGCCCAGATACAGCCCCTCCTTGCGGTCGGGCCGGCCCGAGGTGAGTTCGCCGCCAAGCGGGAACCAGCCGCGCCAGGCGGTGCCGCCATGCGCCATCGCGATCGCCGCCTTCTCCGCCTCGGGCAGCGCGAAAAATGCATGGCTCGCCGCCTCGAGCCGGTCGAACAGCGCGTCGCCGATGCCATGCCCCTCGGCATAGAAGAAACCATATTCGGCGCTCGCGGCCCCGATCGCGGACGCCGCGCGGTCGACTGCGGCGCGATCGTCCATCGCCAGCAGCGGACCGATGTCGATCGCGGGCAGCGCGCTCATTTGCGGGTCAGCCAGAAGGCGAAGGCGAAGAAAGCAACCGCGGCCGACGCGAGCGCGATGCCGCGCCAGGGCATGAAGCCGACGTCGTCGACGTCGCGGCGATTGTTGCGGCGCCATCCGGCGAATTCGGCGATGGCGAAGAGGATCGCGGCGCCGATGCTCACCGACAGCAAGGACACTTGCATTGGACCCATTCCCTTCGCACTATGGCCGTCCCCCCAAACGGGTCGAAACCAGCGACCCGATCCCCAGAGAGGTGCCCCGATATGCGTGATTTCCGTGCCGTTGCAAGTGCAGCGCTGATCGCCGTCGCCGCGTGCAGCGCGCCCGCGCAAAATGCCACCGCGACCGAAGCCGCGGCCAAGCCGGGCGACGCGATCGCCACCGCGGTGGCGGCGCCCACCCGGACCGCCACCAATGTCGCGCGCGACAAATATCGCCATCCCGCCGAAACGCTCGCCTTCTTCGGCGTGAAGCCCGGCGATACCGTCGTCGAGCTGTGGCCGGGCGGCGGTTGGTACACCGAAATCCTCGCGCCGCTCAGCAAGGCGGGCGGCGGCACGCTCTATGTCGCGGCACCGTGGGAAAAGGGTCTCAATCGCGTCAAGGACAAGCAGGCCGCCGACACCGCCACCTATGGCGCGCTGAAGTTCGCCGAATTTCCGGCCGCCGGCACCCATCCCAAGGTGCCCGACGGCAGCGCCGATGTCGTGCTGACCTTTCGCAATGTCCACAACTGGCGCTTCGACGGCGCCGACAACACCGCCAATGCCTTCAAGCAGATCTTCGCGATGCTGAAGCCGGGCGGCGTCCTCGGTGTCGAGGAACATCGCCTGCCCGAGGAGATGGATTCGGCGCTCGAGGAAAAGAGCGGCTATCTGAAGCGGTCGACGGTCATCGCCTTTGCCGAAGCGGCGGGGTTCAAGCTCGCCGGCGAGAGCGACATCAACGCCAATCCCAAGGATACGCACGATTATCCCAAAGGGGTCTGGACGCTGCCGCCGAGCCTGCGCGAGGGCGAGGTCGACAAGGACAAATATCTGGCGATCGGCGAATCGGACCGCATGACGCTGAAATTCGTGAAGCCGGCAAGCTGAAGCCTATCGAGACCATCGACCCTGCGCTGCTGCTCAGCGCCTATGCGCAGGGGCTTTTCCCGATGGCCGACGCGGCGGACGACCCGTCGGTCCATTGGGTCGAGCCGCGGCTGCGCGCGATCCTGCCGCTCGACGGCTTCCGGCTGTCGCGCAGCCTGAAAAAGGTCGTCACGGGCGAGAAATTCCGCGTCACCACCGACCGCGCCTTTACCGACATGGTCGCGCTCTGCGCCGAGCCGGCCGACGACCGGCCGACGACGTGGATCAACCCGGTGATCAAGGCGAGCTACGACCGGCTGTTCCGGCTCGGTCATGCGCACAGCGTCGAATGCTGGCAAGGCGGCGCGCTGGTCGGCGGGCTCTATGGCGTGACGTTGGGGCGCGCCTTTTTTGGCGAATCGATGGTCAGCCGCGCGCGCGACGCGTCGAAGGTCGCGCTTGCGCATCTCGTCGCGCGGCTGCGCGCGGGCGGCTGGCAATTGCTCGACTGCCAGTTCATCACCCCGCACCTCGAATCGCTCGGCGCGATCGAAATCCCGCAGGCCGATTATCTGCGGCGGCTCTATTCGGTGTTGGCGGGGGGCGCGGCGGCCGGCGGCGGTGCGGCGGGCGCAGGGGCCGGCGTTGCCGGGCTGCCTTCGCCGCCGTTCGTCGCGGGCGACTGGGGCGCACTCGACGCCTTGGGCGCGGCGGCCTTGGGCGAGGACAGCGCAACGGGTTCGCCGCCCGGATATGTCATCGCGCAGCTTTTGACGAACACGTCGTAGATCGGGTGCTGGATGACGTTGCGGTCGGGCCGCTCGCGGAAAATCCAGCCCGAAAAGACGCGATACCATTTGTCGTCGCGCTGATCCTGCACCGTTAGCTGGACGAAGGCGCCGGTTTCGGGCGGGTCTTCCCACGGCGCAGTCTGTTCGCACGCACGCAGCCGCACGATCGCGCGGCCGACCCGCGCCGATTCGCCGGGCTTCATCTCGAGGTCCTGCACCAGCCCGTTGCGCTTGTTGAGCAGGCCGACGACGGCGACACGTTCAGCCATCGGCGTCGCGCCCTCGATGCCGCCGACTTCGGCGGGGACGCGTTCGGATTTGGCGATCGTCGGCACCGTCGTGCTGCCCGACTTGGTCGCGGGCGTGCGGTCGCAGGCAGCGAGCGTCGCGGTCAGCGCCAGCGCGGTCAGCGCGGCCGGGATCAGGCGCAGGCCCATGATCCTCAGTCGGCGCCGGGGCGCCACGCCTCATAATCGCCGGTCGCCGCGGCGCGCTTGCCGCCGCGTTCGAGCGCGCCCGCGGGCCGATAGGCGGTGCCGGTTCCCGTCAGGTTCGGCGTCGCTTCCTGCTCCCAGGCGCGCGGCGCGGGCAGGACGTCGGCGGGCAGGTCGTCGAAGGTGCCGTGCAGCCAGCCGTGCCATTCGGGCGGAACCCGGCTCGCATCGTTCGAACCATTATAGAGGACCCAGCGGCGGTCGCCCTTGCGCGCGCGGAAATAGCGGTTGCCAAGGCCGTCCTCGCCGACCTGTTCGCCGGTTTTCCAGCTGTTCAGCAGCGTGCCGACGGTCGCGCCGTCCCACCAGGTGAAAATCTTGCCTAACATGCCCATGGCCGCGCGTTTACAGGCAAGCACCGCCGTTTCGCAAGCGCCAATGGCGCTGCAACCCGCCGATCATTTATCCTGCCACGTCACGATGGCATTTTCGTCGATGCCGAGCCGCGTCGCGGTGCCGCCCGCGAGTTCGAGCACCGCGGTCACCTCGCCGCCGCTGACCACCGGTTCGAGGCTTTCGGGGATCGTGTTTTCGGCGATGCGGTCGATGCTGCCGTCGGCCCGGATGAAGAACATATCGAGCGGAATCAGCGTGTTCTTCATCCAGAAGCTGCCGAAACGCGGCTTTTCGAACGGGAAGAGCATGCCGCCATTTTCGGGCAGGCTGGTGCGGAACATCAGCCCCTTCGCCTGTTCCTCGGGGGTACGCGCGACCTCGACGGTGAAGGCATGCGTCTTGTCGGGGGCCTTGATCGTGAGCGGGATCGTCGCGGGTTTTGCCGGCTGCGAATCGCTGCAACCGGCGACGGGGACCGCCATGACGAGAGCGACAGCGGTCATCCATGCACGCATCGGCTTTTCCTTTCGCCGCACCGGGCCATCCCCGTGAAGGCCTGCGTCCTAATCGAGCCCCGCTTCGGCGTCCAGCGCGGCCTCGTCACCCGGCGAGGTCGCGAGGATGCGGCGCGCGAGCGCCAGCGAATGGCCGGCGCGCGCGAAGGCCGCGACCTGGCGCTCGCGCAGCGCCGGATCGGTCACCGCCGCGGCCGCATAGGGGCCGAAACGGCGGCGGCGTGCAAAGCCGAGCGCCGACGCGAGCGCCGCGCCTTCGGCCGCCTCGACCGCCGTACCCGAATCTGCGGGGTCGATACCGTCGACCCATAATTGCGCCTTCACGCGCCGCACCCCGAGGCCGCGCCGCGTCATCGCCGCGCCGCGCATCGCGGCATATTGCTTGTCGTCGACGAAACCGAGCCGATCCATCTTCGCGACCACCGCCTCGCACGCCGCGCGGCCGTCTATTGCGTCATTCCACTCTGATTCGCGTATTTTTCTCGATAGATAGCGCGCCAGTTTGGCGCGGCTGGTGGCAAAACGCGCGACATAGGCGAGCGCCAGCTCGTCGAGCCGCGCCGCGTCGAGAGTGCGAATTGCCCGGTCGGCGGAAGCGCGGCGGTTGGCCATATGCCATGTTTATGCCACAGTCGGGCCTGATTGAGAACGACCAGCGCCGCCATATCGGGCTCAATGCCTGAAAACAGGCGATTTGTTCCAACGATAAAGGGATCGCGCAGCACGTATGACTCAGAAAGATGACATGCTTGTTGCTGCGCGCCCCGTTTCGCGGGATGCCGGAGCTTCTATGAACGACAAAATCGACAATGCGGCGGACGTGCTCGTGCCGACGCCGACCGAATGCGCCCAGCCGCGCCGTTTTTCGGACTTCGCCACCGTCGGCGAAGCGCTCGACTATGCCGCAAGCGGCACGCGCGGGCTCAATTTCCACGATCCGCGCGGCAAGCTGGTGCGGCCCTATCCGTACAGCGAACTGCGCAGCGACGCGCTGGCGACCGCTTACCGCCTGATCGCCGCCGGGGCGAAGCCCGGCGACCGCATCGCGCTGATCGCCGAGACCGGCCCCGAATTCGCCGCGCTGTTCTTCGGCACCATCTATGCCGGCGCCTGGCCGGTGCCGCTGCCGCTGCCGACCAGCTTCGGCGGCCGCGACTCCTATGTCGGCCAGTTGATCGTCCAGCTGACGAGCTGCGACCCGACGATGCTGTTCTTCCCGCCCGAAATTGCCGCGATGGCGGCCGAAGCCGCCGAGAAGCAGGGCGTCGCGCCGATGGACTGGAGCGAATTCGCCGCGCGTCCCGCACCGCAGGCCGACTTGCCCGTCCAGAACAGCGACGAGACCTGCTACCTTCAGTACAGCAGTGGTTCGACGCGTTTCCCGCACGGCGTCGCGGTCACCCACGCCGCCTTGCTCAACAATCTCGCCGCGCACAGCCATGGCATGGAAGTCTGCGACACCGACCGCTGCGTTTCGTGGCTGCCCTGGTATCATGACATGGGCCTCGTCGGCTGCCTGCTCTCGCCGGTCGCCAACCAGGTGTCGGTCGACTATCTCAAGACCGAGGATTTCGCGCGTCGCCCGCTCGCATGGCTCGACCTGATCAGCCGCAATCCGGGGACGACGCTCAGCTATTCGCCGACCTTCGGTTACGACATCTGCGCGCGCCGCGTGTCGAGCCAGACGCATGTCGCCGACCGTTTCGACCTGTCGCGCTGGCGCGTCGCCGGCAATGGCGCCGACATGATCCGCCCCGACGTGATGCAGCATTTCGTCGATGCCTTTGCCGACGCGGGTTTCAAGGCGAGCGCCTTCCTGCCGAGTTATGGCCTCGCCGAAGCGACGCTCGCGGTGAGCATCATGCCCCCGGGCGAAGGCATCGTCGTCGAACTGGTCGAGGAAACCGAATTGTCGGGCGCCGCGAACGACGCCGGCCGCCCGACCCGCTATCGCGCCATCGTCAACTGCGGCCGCGCCGCGCGCGACATGGTGATCGAGGTCCGCGACGAAGCCGGAAACATCCTGCCCGACCAGACCGTCGGCAAAGTGTGGTGCAGCGGCCCCTCGCTGATGACCGGCTATTTCCGCGACCCCGAATCGACCGCCGCCTGCCTGGTCGACGGCTGGCTCGACACCGGCGATATGGGTTATCTGTCAGGCGGTTACATCTATATCGTCGGCCGCGCCAAGGACATGATCATCATCAACGGCAAGAATCACTGGCCGCAGGATATCGAGTGGGCGGTCGAACAATTGCCGGGCTTCAAATCGGGCGACATCGCCGCCTTCGCGATCACCGCGCCCGGTGGAGAAGAGACCCCCGCGGTGCTCGTCCAGTGCCGCACCAGCGACGATGCCGAGCGCGCGATCCTGCGCGAGACGATTCGCGACCGCGTCCGCGCGATCACCGGCATGAACTGCCTGATCGAGCTGATCCCGCCGCGCACCTTGCCGCGCACCAGCTCGGGCAAGCTGAGCCGGTCGAAGGCGCGCGCGCAATATCTGGCCGGGGAAATCCAACCCTTTGCTATTGCAGCGTGATTCTTTCCCGCTGGCCGGATTGAAAATTGCGACGGACCGTTGGCGCATAGTTACTTTCGGGTAACCCGCTTTCGCTAGAACAGCCCTGTGACCAGGGTGGCGAACGATCCGATTCCGACTGACGATATTCCTGTGCGTGCGCTGCTCGGGCTGAACCGGCGCGCCGACGATATCGGTGACTTGCGGCAGTTGCAGCTCGCGCCGCTGCGCGGCCGGGGCAAGTTGCGCCTCGTCATGGGGCTCGGCATGACGATCGTCGCCGTGCTGACGATGATGAGCACCGTCCCCATAGCGGTGATCGGCGGCTGGGCCATTGCCACCATCCTGTTCAGCCTCTGGTCCTGGCAGGTCGTCTCGCGCCTGCCGCTGGGCGAAATTCGCCACGACGGCGTCGCCGAATTCAACCTGTGCAACCGACACGCCATCTATTCGGCAATTGTCTGGTCGGCGCCCTTTTGGCTCCAGGGCCTCCATCCTTCGGTCGATCACCTGCTGTCGATGTGGACCGTCGCGCTGCTGATGATGCTGACGCTGGCGATCGTCGCGCACACGCTGCCGATGGCTTGCCTGCTCTTTATCATGCCGGTCAGCCTGTCGGCGGCCGGGGCCCTGGCGCTGGCCGGCGCGCACGCACACGCCGGCATCGCGGTCGCCGCCGGCACGATGCTCACGGGCTTTTCCATAAGGTTCGGGCAAAGCCATGTCCGCTTCCGCCGCGCCGAAGAGGTGCTGCACGAAAAGACCGAGACGGTCAGCCTGCTGCTGCGCGAGTTCGAAGAGACCTCTGCCGACTGGCTGTGGCAGACCGACAACAGCCGCCGCCTCGTCCATGTCTCGCCGCGCCTCGCCTTTGCGATCGGCGCCCCCGCCGACCAGCTCGAAGGTCTGCCGCTGCTCCAGGCGCTGTCGGGCGATGCGTGGGAAACGGGGAATTTCCCCAAGAGCCTGCATGACATGGCGGAGCGCATGAAACGACGCGAGAGTTTCTCGAACCTGATCGTCCCCGTCACCATCGACGGCGCGCCGCGCTGGTGGGAATTGTCGGCGTCGCCGCGCCTCGACGAAGCAGGCAAGTTCCTCGGCTTTCGCGGCGTCGGATCGGACGTCACCGAACAGCGCGCCTCGGCCGAACAGATCGCCAAGATGGCACGCTTCGACAATCTCACCGGCCTGCCGAACCGCCTCAGCCTGCACGAAGACCTCGAACGCGCGCTCAACCAGGCGATCGACGCCAAGACGCGCTGCGCGATGCTGATGCTCGACCTCGACCGCTTCAAGGCGGTCAACGATACGCTCGGCCACCCGGTCGGCGACAAATTGCTCGCGCAGGTCGCGGCGCGGCTGAAGAGCATGATGGACCGCGGCATGACCTGCGGCCGGCTGGGCGGCGACGAATTTGCCATCATCCTGCACAACATGCCGTCGACCAGCGACGTCGAGACGCTCGGCAAACGCATCATCGCCGCGCTCAGCCGCCCCTATGTCGTCGACAATCACCAGTTGTTCGTCGGCGCCAGCATCGGCTTCGCGGTCGGACCGCAGGACGGCGCGACGGTCGAGACGCTGACTCGCAACGCCGACCTCGCGCTCTACAAGTCCAAGGACAAGGGCGGCAATGTCGTTGCCGCCTATGTCGCCTCGCTACACGCGCAGGCCGAGGAACGGCGCGTGATGGAACAGGAATTGCGCGGCGCGCTCGATCGCCGCGAGTTCGAGCTCTATTACCAGCCCGTCGTCACCGCCGAGGACGGCATGCTCAACGGTTTCGAAGCCCTGATCCGCTGGAACAACCAGAAGCTTGGCAATGTGTCACCCGGGCGCTTCATTCCGCTCGCCGAGGACAGCCGCCTGATCTCGCCGATCGGCGAATGGGTGCTGCGCACCGCGTGCCACGAGGCGATGAAATGGCCGTCGAACCTGAAGGTCGCGGTCAACGTCTCTGCCGAACAGCTCACCGACCCGGCGTTCGCCTCGGTCGTCGTCTCGGCGCTGGCGCAAAGCGGCCTGCCGCCGCAGCGGCTCGAGATCGAAGTCACCGAGAGCGTCTTCCTGCGCGACGGCGGCGGCGCGGCGCAATTGCTCGACCAGCTGATCGGGCTCGGCATCCGCCTCAGCCTCGACGATTTCGGTACCGGCTATTCGTCGCTCGGCTATCTGCGCAAGACGCAATTCTCGACGATCAAGGTCGATCGCAGCTTCGTCGTCGGGGCCGCCAAGGGGGTCACCGAATCGATCGCGATCATCCGCGCGGTGGTTGCGCTCGCCGACAGCCTCGGCATGTCGACGACCGCCGAGGGCGCCGAAAGCGAGCTCGAGGTCGAAACGATTCGCGCGCTCGGCTGCCGCAACATCCAAGGCTATTTCTATGGCCGCCCGATGCCCGCTGCCGACGTGCTGATGCTGTTCCGCCCGGCCGCCGATCAGGCCAGCGCCGCCGCCTGATACGGCGAGGCGAGCCGACCCGTCGACGAATCGAACCGCCTTTCAAAAGGTTCCCCCATTCACCCCGCGTCCGATGCAATTCGTCGCGCGACGGGTGGTGCGACGCACAAACTGTGGCAACTACCCTTCAACGCTTGAATACAAGCCAAACGGGGGTCGCTTTCCATGTCAGCCAGCCGCTTTACAGCAGCCATCGTCGCATGCCTGATGTCGCTTGCCGCCGCGCTGACCGCCACCCCCGCTGCCGCCGCCAGCTACCTCCAGTGCGTTCCCTTCGCCCGCGCCGAATCGGGCGTCGAGATCCGCGGCAACGCCGGGACCTGGTGGGCGCAGGCTGCAGGCCAGTATGAGCGCGGCGACGAACCGCGCGAGGGCGCGGTGATGGCCTTCGCCGGAACGCGCGGCATGCCGATCGGCCATGTCGCCGTGGTCAAGAAGATCGTCGGCGAACGCGAAATCCTGATCGACCATGCCAATTGGTCGCCGATCAACGGCCGCCGCGGCCAGATCGAGCGCAACGTCCGCGTCGTCGATGTCAGCAGCGCCGGCGACTGGAGCATGGTCCGCGTGTGGTACGCCCCCATCGGCGACCTCGGCCTGCGCGCCAATCCGGTGCAGGGCTTCATCTACCCGGGCAGCAACGCCGCACCGCGCAAGGCTCCGAGCTTCGAAGCGCCGGTGTGGGCCAGCAACGACTGGAAGCCGGGCAACGGCCTCGACATGGTCGCCGCCTCGCTCGGCCAGTAAGTTCCGGACAGACCGGCCAACAAAAAAGCCCCGGTTCGCACCGGGGCTTTTTGTTTGTATCGGCCCGGGCGGGCGTCGCGCCGCCTGAGCGGCGCGGCCTGCCTCAGTCTTCCGACTTGCCTTCGTCGCCCTTGTCGGCGGCGTCGGCAGCGATATCCTCGAACCAGGCCTCGACCTCGCCCGACAGCTTGATCGTCATCGGCTGGCCAAAGCGGTCTTTCGACTTGCCCGCGGCGACGCGGATCCAGCCTTCGGAGATCGAATATTCCTCGACGTCGGTACGCTCCTTGCCCTTGAAGCGGATGCCGATGCCGCGCTGCAGCACCTCCATGTCGAAATGCGGCGAGCGCGGGTTGGTCGACATATGGTCGGGGGGCGTATCGGTCATAGTGCAATTCCCATAAAAAGATGGCGCGGCCCTAGCGGGGCCGCGCCATCGTCGTCAATCGGGAAGCGGTTTTGGCGCCGCTTTAGAAGTCGCCCTTCAGCGTCACGAAGAACTGCTGCGGCGCGCCCGCAAGCAAGGTCTGGGCATCGCCGCTGTTGGCGAAGCCATTGGTGCCGATCGTCGACACATAGGCCTTGTCGAACAGGTTGGTCGCGCTGCCCTGGATCGTCAGCCCGTTCAGCGCGCCCTCGGTGAAGCGATAGCCGATGCTGGCGTCGACGATCACCACCCCGCCGACCTCGGCATCATTCTCGTACGAATAATAGCGCTTCGAGGTGTAGTTGGCACCGACGCGGGCAAAGATATTGCCATTGTCCCAGGTGATTTCGCCCTTCGCCAGATGCTTGGGCGAATTGACCACGGTCTTGCCGGCGGTCGCCGCGATCACGACATTCGCCGCGTTGACGACATCGTCCTGATATTCGCTGTCGTTATAGGCATAGGAACCGAACAGCGAGAGGTCGGGAGTGATGCGGAAGGTACCCGCCGCCTCGACGCCCCACGAGCGCACGTCGCCGACATTCTGCAGGATCGCCGGGTTGCCCTGGATGCCCGAGCCGTTGGCGAAGGCGATGATGCGGTCCTTGAAGTCGACATAATAGCCCGCGACCACGCCCTGGAAACGCGACGACTTGGTGCGGAAGCCAAGCTCATAGGTGGTCGAGGTTTCGGGTTTCAGGTCGAGCGCGTCGAAGCCCGCCTGCGTCGTCGCGAAGGGCCCGCCAGTCGCCGACGATTCGAACGCGCGCATATTCTGGGTGTAGCTCGCGAACGCCTCATTGTCGTCGTTGACGCGGAACAGCAGCCCGGCCTGCGGCAGGAACCAGTCCTTCGCCACGGTGCGCCCCGAAGCGAGACCGCCGCTCACCACCGGGCTGGCTTCATTGGTGACCTTCAGCCCCTTCCAGCCCGCGTTGATCTGCACCTGCCCGAGGTCGAGCGTGTCCTGCACATGATACTGCAGCGTCTCGGTCTTGAAATCGAACTCCCACTGCGTCGCGAGCGGATCCTTGGGGAATTTCAGGCTGCCGCGGCTCGGCGCCCCGGTGGTGTTGGCAAGCCCATAGAAGCGACGCGCCTGGTTGAAATCATTGTCCTCGTACCAGAGCCCGACGTCGAGCGTATTGGCGCCGATCTTGAATTCGCTGGACGCGACGACGCCGAAACGCTCGATTTCATATTCGGTGGTGCGGATCGTGATCGGCGCACCGCCCGGCGTAACGACATAGGGCGTGTACCACAGGCCGCGGCCGCGGTTGCTGTGGTAATAGCCGGTCGCCTTCAGCGTCCAGTTGTCGGTCACCGGCACGTCGCCGCCGATGCCCGCGAGCCAGTCCTTGCGCAGCCCCGCGGCGTCATAATAGGCGTCGTCGACGGTCGTGATCGGTGCCGGGAAGGCTTCGCCGACGCCCGGATAGGGCGCGGTAAAGGTCGCGCCCAGCGGCAGGCTGCCGTTGGCGACGCCGGCGTTGAACGCCGCGCGCGCGACCTGGTTCTGGTAGATTTGCGCGACACGGACCGCGAGGTCCCAGTCCTTGGCATAATTGTCCCAGTCGTAACCGAGCCGGCCGATCATCTCGGCGCTCAGGTCCTGATAGTCATTCTCGGCGCGGTCCGAATAGTTGACGAAGCCGAAGAGCTGGCCGTCGCCGACCGGCTGGACGATGCGGGCATTGACCTGCTGCTGTCGCTGGACGCCGTCGCCCTTCCACTTGTCGGCATCCTGCCAGGCATAGCTGACCGTCAGCATCGGCCCGCCGGTCATGATTTCGCCGCTGTCGAGCCGGACGAAGGCGCGCTTGGTCTCTTCGCTGCCATAGGTACCCGAGAATTCGACGCCCATGTCGGCCTTCGGATCGCGCGAGAAGAATTCGATCGTGCCGCCAAGGTTGCTCGACGACGCGGCCCCAAGCGCGCCCGCACCCTGCGCGACTTCGACCCGGCCGACATTCTCGCTGATGATCGCGCGGCTGATGTGCAGGCCATTGTGGTTGCCATAGCTCATGTCGCCGAGCGGGATGCCGTCGAGCGTGAAGCCGAGCTGGTTCTGGCTGAAACCGCGGATCGAGATGCGCGACGACCATTCATAGGTGCCGAACGGGTCGGCCGACTGGAAATTGACGCCGGGCAGCTTTTCGATGGCCTTGAGCGGATTGATCCCCGGGACGTCGAGCGCGATGTCAGCGGCGCCGATTTCCTGCACCTGGCGCGCCTGGCCGGTGCCGAGCACGATGATCTCTTCGGTGCCGGCATCGTCGGTCGCCGCAGCAACTGCCGTTTCGTCGGCAAGGGCTGGCGCAGCCGCGAGCATGGCGACCGCGGCGACCCCGGCCCGCAGGCGGCTCCTGAACTGATAAGTCATCGATATTCCCCTTTGCCCGGCACCGAAATGATGCGGGACGCGCGGGGGCTTTAGGGAGGCGATATTGCTGCGCTGCGGCACAGGCATGACCGGGCGATGACAGGATAACGAAGGCGATTGTCATGAAGTTCGCGCCCCTTGCGGAGCGACGCAAAGCTTGTCATCACGCGGGAGGGTCGCGTGTCGGGGAATATGTCATGACGATACGCCGGGCGGGTTTCGCCCTTAGCGCCGCGCTGCTCGCGGCAACGGCGCTGCCCACTTTCGCTGCCGAGCCGGCGCCCTGCCCGGCCGACAATGGTGGCCCATGCGACGAAGCGGCGAACAAGCTGGTCGCGGCCTCGGTCGACCGGTTCGAAAAGGCGAATGGCGAGGAACAGGTGCTCGAAGCGCTCGCGCTCGTCGATCTTGTCGCCAAATATCGCACCCGCCTGTCGGACGACAACCGCTTCAACGCCGATACGGGGCTGTGGATCTATTTTCGCAGCGACCGCGAGCCCGGCGACGCCGACTATCGGCGCGTCACCGGCAAGATGCGCGGCTATGCCACGCGCGCGGCAGCGGCCGGCGACGTCGTAGGCGAGCTTTTCTTCCTCGACTGGATGAGCCTCGGCCTGTCCTATGAGGAACGGCTGAGCCATGCGCGGCTCATCCATCGCCGCGCCGCAGACCATGGCCTGCTCGCCGGCGAGGCGGCATCGAGCGCGCGGGTCAGCATCGAAATCTATGGCCGCGAACTGATCGAACAGGGCCGCTATGCTGAGGTCATGCGCGCGCTCGACGACACCTATGCCGAGCTCGAGACGGCGGGCATGACCGTCGAGGACTGGGACCTGCAGCTGCGCTATGCTGAAGCATTGACCCTGGTACGCCGCGACGAGGAATCCGACCGCGCCTTCGACGCGCTGCTCGTCATGCTCGCCGGGCCCAAATATAACGACCATCAGCGCCAGTTCGCGAACAACCAGATCAGCTATTACCGCAATATCGCGGGCCGCTTCGCCGCCGCCGAGGGACCGGGGCGTATTGCCGCGACCGAAGGCGAGCGGCTGCAGGGCCGCGACGATATCGGCACCCAGAAATCGCGCTATAATTTCGCGCTCGCCCTGCTCGGCCAGGGCAAGGCCGAAGAGTCGCTCCCCTATTTCGAGGAGGCGCTGCCGCTCCAGCTCCACGCCGAACGCGGCGACGACTGGTACGATAGCAAGACCGACACGATCATCCTGCTGACCACCCTCGCCCGCGCGCGCGCGCAGGTGAAGGGGCGTGAGGCCGACGGGCTGGTCGCTGCGATCGACGCCGCAGACCGGCTGCGCAAAAGGCGCGAGGCGGGCCTTTCCGGCAACGACGCCAATCCGGCGGTCGCCGCGCTGGCCAAGGCGGTTGCGGCGGGTGCCG
>NZ_LYVN01000007.1 GCF_001990265.1 Sphingopyxis sp. KK2 | reverse complement strand
GTCGTAGATCGCGTCGCCCGAGAGCGCGAGGCTGTTGTTGCCGGCGCCGAAGAAGCTGTCGCCCGCGACGGTGCCGTCGGCGATGTCGAAGACGTCGTTGCCCGCGCCGAAGCGCACGTCGCCGATGATCTTGGGCGCAGTGATGCCCGATGCGACCGCGGTCTGCTTGACCGTCGCGCCGCCGGCGTTCGCCGACAGGTCGATCGCGATGTTGCGATCCGAGGTCGCGAGCGCGCCGCTGGCGTTGATCGTGCCGCTGTTCTCGACCAGGTCGACATTGCCCGACAGGTCGACGATGCCGCGCGCGGTGCCGGTGTCGCCGCCGGCCTTGGCGATGATCGAGCCGCTGTTGCGGATCATCCCGACATTGCTGCCCGCCTCGACGAGGATGCCCGTGGTGATCGCGGTCGCGGCGTTGCCGCCGTTCGCCTCGATCTTGCCGGCGTTGCGGATTTCGGGAAGCGTCGCGCCCGAGCCGACCTGGAATGCGGTCGCCGAGGCGCCGTTCGAGATCGCGGTGATCGTGCCGCTGCTGCCGATCGCAACACCGCCGGCGATAGTGACGTTGCCGCCGAGGCCGCCGATCTGCAGGCCCGTCGCGGTCTTGCCCGCATAGAGGCCGTTGCCGACGATGCCGCCGTCGATGATCACACCGAAATTGGTGCCGGTGCCGGCGACGGGGCCGATGGTGACGTCGCGTCCTGCGGCGCCGATACGCATCGCGGGGGCCGAACCGAACGAACGGACGAGCGCAGAGCCTTCGCTGGCGTCGGGAATGCCGTCCTTGTCTTCGTCGGGGTCGGTGGCGCTGCTGTCCTTGGGCGGGATGGCGAGCACGATGCCGCCGGTCACGTCGCCCTCGATCGACAGCGCCGGGCCGCCGATGAGCAGGTCGTCGGCGTCGAGCTTCGACGGGTCGGCGGGGACGGCGGTGAAACGGTAGCCGGTCGAGGTCAGCGTGCCCTGCACGACGAGCGCGCCGGTGATGTTGCCCGACAGGCGCGCGGCGGTGGCATCAAGGCCGGTGGCGCTGATCGTGCCGGCGAGGCGGACGTTGCCGGTGACATTCTGCAGACCGACGCCGAGCGCACGGTCGCCGAGCACCGAAATCTTGCCGTCGGTGGTGAAATTGCCGGTCAGCGGGCCGCCGAGCTTGATGCCGGCGGAATCATTGCCCTCGACCGTGATCTCGCCCGAGTTGACGATATTGCCGGTGAAGGCGCCCTGCGTCGCGATACCGATGCGGTTGCTGCCGACCGCGAACGGGCCGTCGATGTCGCCGTCATTGTCGATATCGGTCGGCGCATAGCTTTCGTCGATGATGATCTTGCCGGTGGTGCCGTTGGTGATGTTGCTGACGACCCCGGCGTTGGCCGAAATGCCGATCGACCCGTTGGAGTTGGTGATCTGGATCGTGCCTTCGTTGACGACCTTGTGGTTGCTGTCGATCGTGACCGCAGTACCCGAGGTCGGCTTGATCGAGCCGGACGCGGCGAGCTTGGCATCGTCGGGCGTCGTGCCTTCCTTGACCGTCGAGGTGCGGATCGGGGTGGTAAGCGCATTACCAATCACGGTTTCGGCATGAACGGGGGCGGCGATGACAGCCACCAGACAGGTGGACGCGAGTAGGGTCTTGCGCATGAAGGTCCTCTTGAAACGGGGCGGGAAGCCTCCCGCGACACCATCAAGACGACGCCGGTTTGCCGCAGCCTTGGAAAAAAATCGGCTGCGGCGGGTAAAATTGTATCAACTTGTCGCAATCGTAACCAAAGCATTGCGCAAGACCGTTCAATTTGCTCAAGGATATGGCCTCACGGCTATCCCCCAGCCCGAAAAGGTTCTTCGAATGCATGTGAATGGGCGGCCGATGCTTCGGCTCGGTGCGATCTGTGTCGCGGTGGCGTTGCTTGCGGGCTGTTCGGCCAGCGAGGATGAGGGTGGCGGCAACCGGCAGGCGCCGCAGGTCGGCTATGTCGTCGTCCAGCCGTCGAGCGTTCCGGTTCCGATCGAGCTTGGCGCACGAACCGTCGCGTTCGAGACCAGCGAAGTCCGGCCCCAGATCAACGGCCTGATCCGTCGCCGCCTGTTCGAACAGGGCGGCTATGTCCGCGCCGGCCAGCCCTTGTTCCAGATCGATTCCAGCCTGTACCAGGCCGCGGTCGACCAGGCGTCCGCCAATCTGGCGAGCGCGCGCGCCAGCGCCGAAGCCGCGAAGGTCAAGGCCGAGCGGTTCAAGCCGCTCGCCGAAATGGAGGCGATCGCCAAGCAGGACTATACCGATGCCGCCGCGCAGGCGCGCGTCGCCAATGCGGTGGTTGCGCAGAACAGCGCCGCGCTCGAAACGGCGCGCATCAACCTGCGCTACACGACGATCACCGCGCCGATCAGCGGCCGCATCGGACGCACGCTGTTCACCGCCGGCGCGCTGGTTAACGCCAATCAGGCCGACCCGCTCGCGGTAATCCAGCGGTCGGACCCGATCTATGTCGACATGCAGCAGTCGAGCGCCGAGCTGACCGCGCTGCGCCAGTCGATCGCGGCGGGTGGCGTACTGCCGGGCAGCACCAGCGTGCGGCTGCTGCTCGAGGATGGCAGCACCTATGGTTTTGCCGGCACGATCGAATTTTCCGAAGCGGTGGTGAGCGAGGAGACCGGCACGGTGACGCTGCGCGCGCGCTTCCCGAACCCGCAAGGGACCCTGCTTCCCGGCATGTTCGTGAAGGCGGTGTTCGACCAGGCGGTCGAACAGAATGCGTTTCGCGTGCCGCAGGCGGCGATCCAGCGCGACTTCGACGGGTCGGCCTTCGTCTACCTCGTCGGCAAGGACAAGAAGGCGCAGCGCCGCAAGGTCACCGCCGACCGGACGCTGGGCAGCGACTGGATCGTCACCGCCGGACTGAAGCCGGGCGAGCAGGTGATTACGCAAGGGCTCGGCAATCTTCGCCAGGGTCAGCCGATCCGTCCGGTCGCGGCGAGCGCTGCGCAGCGCGTCGGGGCGCCGAAGGACGGAGCGGCCGCGCCCGCGGCGAAGGGTAACTGACCGCGCATGTCCCGTCTGTTCATCGATCGGCCGATCTTCGCCTGGGTGCTGGCGATCATCGTCATGCTGGGCGGCGTCGGCGCGCTCAACCTGCTGCCGATCGAGCAATATCCCGATATCGCCCCGGCGCAGGTCAATATCCGCGCGCAATATCCGGGCGCTTCGGCCGAGACGATCGAGAATAGCGTCACCCAGGTGCTCGAACAGCAGCTCACCGGGATCGACGGACTGCTCTATTTCAGCTCGCAGTCGAGTTCGCGCGGGCAGGCGAATATCACCGCGATCTTCGCCAAGGGCACCGATCCCGACATCGCGCAGGTGCAGGTCCAGAACAAGATCCAGTCGGCACTCTCCCGCCTGCCGCAGCAGGTGCAGGCGCAAGGTATCCGCGTCACCAAGTCGAATTCGGACACGCTGCTGCTCGTCGGCGTCTATGACGAGACCGACACGCGCGTGAACCAGGACGTGTCCGACTATATGGCATCGAACATCCAGGATCCGCTGTCGCGCGTCGAGGGGGTGGGCGAGGTCAATATCTTCGGTGGGCCGCACGCGATGCGCATCTGGCTCAACCCGCAGCGGCTCGCCGCCGTATCGCTGATGCCGAGCGACGTGATTTCGGCGATCACCGCGCAGAATGCCGAAGTCGCTGCTGGCGAGGTCGGCGGGCTGCCGTCGCCGCAGGGGCAGATGCTCAACGCGACGGTCACCGCGCAGTCGCGTATGCAGACGGTACCCGAGTTCGAGAATATCGTGCTCAAGACGCTGCCCGACGGCGCCGCGGTCCGCATCAAGGACGTCGCGCGGGTCGAGATCGGCGCCGAAAGCTATGCCGTGGTCAGCCGCATCAACGGCCATCCGGGCGCGGGCATGTCGATCTCGCTGTCGCCCGGATCCGACGCGCTCGAAACCGCCGACCGCGTCAAGGAACGCATGGCCGAGCTTGCGGCCGATTTCCCCGACGGGCTGACCTATAGCTATGCCAATGACTCGACGGCGTTCATCAAGCTGTCGGTGAGCGAGGTGCAGAAATCGCTGCTCGAGGCGATCCTGCTCGTCGTCCTCGTCATGTTCGTCTTCCTGCAAAGCTGGCGCGCGGTGCTGATCCCCGCGATCGCGGTGCCGGTGGTGCTGCTCGGCACCTTTGCCATCTTCTACATATTGGGGTTCAGCATCAACACGCTGACCCTGTTCGGCCTGACGCTCGCGATCGGCCTGCTCGTCGACGACGCGATCGTCGTGGTCGAGAATGTCGAGCGCCTGATGGAAGAAAATCCCGAAATGTCGGCGCGCGAGGCGACGATATTGTCGATGCAGGAATTGCAGGTCGCGCTGATCGCGATCGCGCTCGTGCTCTCGGCGGTGTTCCTGCCGATGGCCTTTTTCGGCGGATCGACGGGGGTCATCTACCGCCAATTCTCGGTCACGATCATTTCGGCGATGATGCTGTCGGTGCTCGTCGCGCTGATCCTCAGCCCGGCACTGACCTCGACCCTGCTCAAGCCCAAGGGCCATGGCAGCGCGGCAGCCGCAGGCGGCGAGGGCCGCTTCGCGCGCGCCAACGCCTTGCTCGACCGCGCCAAGAATGGCTTCAACACGCGCTTCGACCGCGTCGTCGAGCGCTATGTCGGCAGTGTCACCAAGGTCGTCGACCGCAAATGGCTGTTCCTCGGCATCTATGCCGTGCTGCTCGTCGTGCTGGCTTTGCTCTTCCTGCGGTTGCCCGGCGGCTTCCTGCCCAATGAGGACCAGGGGCGCGTGCAGGTGCAGTTCCGCCTGCCGGCGGGCGCGACGCAAGGCCGCACGCTCGAGGTGCGCGATGCGATCGAGAAATATATGCTCACCGAGGAGAAGGCGAATGTCGGCGCGCTGTTCCTGATCGCGGGCGGCGGCGGCGGTTCCGCGGCTGGGCAGAACACGGGGCAGGGCTTCGTCAACCTCGTCCATTGGGACGATCGTCCGGGTGATGATCGCACCGCCGACGCGATCGCCGACCGGGCGCGCAAGGCGCTGAGCGGGCTGCGTGACGCGCAGATCTTCGCGCTGGTCCCGGGCGCCGTGCGCGGGCTCGGCGATTCCTCGGGCTTCACGATGCAGTTCCAGAATCGCGGCGGGCTGACCCGCGACCAGTTCGTCGAAGCGCGCGAAAAATTGCTCGCGATGGCCAATGCCAATCCCAAGCTCACGTCGGTGCGCCTGTCCGACCTGCCCGACGTCGCGACGCTCAAGGTCGATGTCGATACGCAGCGGCTGACTGCCTATGGCCTGACCAACAGCGACGTCAACGCGACGCTCGCGACCGCCTGGGGCGGGCGTTACGTCAACGACTTCATCGACAAGGGCCGCGTGAAGCGCGTCTATGTCCAGGGCGACGCAGCCTATCGCGCCAAGCCCGAGGACCTGGGCCAATGGTATGTCCGCTCGAACGACGGCGAGATGTCGCCCTTTTCGGCCTTTGCGAAAATCGGCTGGTCGACGACGCCGAGCAGCAGTTCGCGTTTCCAGGGCGTTCCCGCGTTCGAAATATCGGGCCAGCCCGCGAAGGGCACCAGTTCGGGCGAGGCGATGGACGAGATGGAGCGCATGGCGGGTGAATTCCCCGGCACGAGCGTCGCCTGGTCGGGCTCCTCCTATCAGGAGCGGCTGTCGTCGGGGCAGGCGCCCTTCCTCTATGCGATCTCGCTGCTCGTCGTCTTCCTGTGCCTCGCAGCGCTGTATGAAAGCTGGTCGGTTCCGCTCGCGGTGCTGCTCGTCATCCCGCTGGGGCTGATCGGCGCGGTCATCGCGGTTACGCTGCGCGGGCTGGAGAATGACGTCTATCTGCAGATCGGCTTGCTGACGACGATGGGACTCGCGGCGAAGAATGCGATCCTGATGATCGAATTCGCCGAGCAGGAAGAGCGCAAGGGGCGGCGCGTGATCGAGGCGGCGGTCGCCGCGGCGCGCATCCGCCTGCGCCCGATCCTGATGACCAGTTTCGCTTTCATCTTCGGCGTGCTGCCGCTCGCGATCGCCACCGGCGCGGGCGCGAACAGCCGCGTCGCGATCGGCACGTCGGTGATCGGCGGTATGCTGACCGCCGCGTTCCTCGCGATCTTCTTCATCCCGCTCTTCTTCGTGCTCGTCCGGCGCGGGGTGCGCGACGGGTTGCAGGCGGTGCGCGGCTGGATCGGGCGCGGCAAGGGCCAGCCGGAGGTGACGGCATGAAGCGCGCGTTCCTGACCGCCGCCGCGACGCTGGCGCTCGGCGCCTGTTCGCTGGCGCCCAAATATGTCCAACCGGCAACGCCGGTGCCGGCGTCGTGGCCGGTGGGCGACGCCTATCTGGTGCAGAGCGAGGCGGCGCTGCCGCGCGTGACGCTGAATCAGCTGTTCCGCGACGCGCGGCTGCAGGCGCTGATCGAGCAGGCGCTCGCCAACAACCGCGACCTGCGCGTCGCCGCCGCCAATGTCGCGGCGGCGCGGGCGCAGGTGCGGGTGACGCGCTCGGCGCAATTCCCCGCGATCGGGGTCAGCGGTTCGGCCGACTATACCGACGGCGGTGTGTCGGGCGGGGTCTCGAGCGGCGGGCGCGAATCCTATGCGTTGCAGGCCGGCGTGTCGGCGTTCGAACTCGACCTGTTCGGGCGGCTCGCCAATGCGACCGCCGCCGAGCGCGACCGCGCTTTCGCGACCGAAGCGACCGCGCGCACCGTCCGCCTCGCGCTGATCGCCGATCTCGCCGAGGCGTGGGCGAACCATGCCGCAGACCGCGAACTGCTTGCCATCGCCCGCGATACCGCCGAGAGCGCGCGGCGCAGCGTCACCCTGACGCGCGCGCGGCTTGAGGGCGGGGTCGCGCCGCGCACCGACCTGCGCCAGGCTGAACAGGTGCTGGCGACCGCCGAGGGCGATCTGGCGCTGCAGACCGCGGCGGTGGCGCAGGACGAAAATCTGATCCGCCTGCTCGTCGGCGCCGATTACGACAAGGCGCTGCTGCCCGCGAGCCTCGATGAGGTCAGCGCGTCGATCGCGACCTTGCCCGCCGGGACCAGCTCCGAACTCCTGCTCCGCCGCCCCGACGTGATCGAGGCTGAATATCTGCTGCGCGCCGCCAATGCCGATATCGGCGTCGCACGCGCGCGGCTGTTCCCGACGATCTCGCTGACCGGCCTGCTCGGCTTCGCGAGCGACGCGCTGGGTTCGCTATTCACCGGCGACGCCTTCCGCTTCACCGCGGGCGCCGACGTGAGCCTGTCGATCTTCGACGCCGGTGGGCGGCGGGCAGGGGTGGCGGTGAGCGAGGCGCAGCGCGACGCCGCGCTGGCGAGCTATGAGCGCGCGATCCAGACCGCCTTTCGCGAAGTCGCCGACGCGCTCGCCGACCAAGGCACGCTTGGCGAGCGGTTGCGTGCGGCAAAGGCGAACAGCGACGCGGCGGCGGACACCGCGCGGCTCACCGACGCCCGCTATCGCGGCGGGGTCGACAGCTTCCTGTCGAGCCTCGACGCGCAGCGCAGCCTGTATAGCGCGCGCCGTGCGCAAATCGCGGTCGAACTCGCCGCGATCCGCAACCGCATCACCCTTTATCGCTCGCTGGGCGACGACGGGCTTTCGGCAAACTGAGGAAATGGCGGAGCGGGAGTCCGACAACCCGCAGCCTAAGAACTTGAAAATACGCTATGAAATGCCCGCACAATGGCCTGTCTGAACGCCTGTCTGACCCTAAATGGAGCATCATCTCAGCTATAAGCCGGGTTGCGACTTCAGGGTAAGACTAGGCTCCAATTCGCTGGCGATTTGACCTAGCCGCCGTGTCAGCCGCCGCCGCTTCCCTAGCGCGCTCAACAATTCGGTCTTCGTGGGCAGCAAGGGTAGCTTCAATTTGAGCTACGCTCCCTTCGTCAGCGCCGCCTTCAATGACAATGCGGGGGCCGTCACCGATGTTGATAACAACGCCAGCATTGGGAGCCGCGCCCGCAGCGAGGCCGGGCGAGTAGGTCGGGGCATTGTCGTTGTTCGCGCGCGTCTGACCGGGGCGAAGGACGCTGTAGGAGCTTGTGGGCATCCCATATTCATCAACGGCCCCGGTGTAGGTCGGCTGGCGCGTCTCGGCTTCAGCGGTCGCGACTGCGCCCTTACCGCCACCGCCGCCGACCAGCTTCACGCCAAAGGCGACGAGCGCCGCCGCCGTGGCCGCGCCCGCCACCAAATTGAGGGGGAAGGGAAGGCTGGCGATGGCCTTGGCTATGGCGGCTACGCCATCGGCACTGGCGCGCGTGGCTGAGTTGGTCACGCTGCTCGCGGTCTTCACGCTGTCCAAAGCAATCGACTTGGTAACGCCAATGGTTTCGAGAATGAGCGACACCATTTGATAGGCGCGATAAGCCTTTTCCACCGCTTCAAGCACGCGATAACCAGCCGACTTCTCTTTGAACATCCGTTTGGCGGCACCGACAATATCGCCGTAATAGCCAATTTCCGCCCGTGCCAATTCTTCGGTCGCCGACCGCCTTTCGCGCTGACCTTCAGCCGTCCGTTCATCAGCTTCAGCAATCCGCTGTTGCAGTTCAGCGCGCCGGTCGCTGTAATCGGTCATGGTGTTAATCAAGGCCTCAAAGCCAGCGCCCGCCGTGCCGAAAAGGTTGCTGAAGCCTTGGGCCGCTTCGCGCAAAGCATCATTCATGTTGCGGACTTCAGCCGTGTAGGCGCGGGCGCCTTCAACATCGAGTTCGCGTTGACCGCGAGCTTCAGCATTGGCGATGATCGCCGCTGTCTCCGCTTCGATTGCCGCCGTAGTTACGTCCAAGCCCTGCTTCTGAAGGTCCGCAACCTTGGCCTCAATCTCCCTGTGGGCAATGGCAAAGCTCGCGGAGAGTCTCGGATTGCTCGGCATTGATTTGGTCAGTGACCCATTGGCCGAACTCGCGAAACTTCAGCTTGGCGTCATCATCGGCCTGAACGACTTCGACGCGGTTGCCGTAATTGATCGCCAGCACATGGGCGCACAGGTCAGCTAGTGATTGCGTCAATTGTGGGCATGGCTGACTTGCCGGTGTTTCATTCAGCCGGGACCGCTGCCCGGTCGCTTCAATGACCATGAAGCGCGGCAGCAACCCACTAAGCACCATGGTTTCATTCAGGGCTTCATAGACTATGCCCGGAACGCTTTCACCGAGCAGGGTTAGCGCCGGGCTGTGAATTGGCGCCGTCTGCTTTTCCCGATCGCTATAGGCCATCGGGTCAAGCACGTTGCCAGCGCCAGACTTGCCGTAAATGTCGAGCAGCGTAGCCTTCAGCAGTTCATCGTTCGGGTTGGCCTTTGGCGATGAAATGGCCTTCAGCTTATAGCCGAACTCACCGATGATACTGACGACAGAAGGATTCTTATCGAGCCATTTCACAAGGCCAGCCGATGAAACCAGCGCTGGGCCTTTGAAGTCGCCAGCAGCGGGAACGCTCGGCGTGATCGCTGCGAGCAACTTGGATATGCCGCTAGCCGCCGCCTCTTTCCCCAAGCCGGTTGACGCCAGCAGTAAGATATATTGGTTCAGTCCCGCGCCGGTATATGTGTTGAAAGCGCGGCCAGTTATTCCAGCCATCAAAGCAATAGAGCCAGCTAGTGCAATATCGGCATTGGGGTGCGGTGCGGCTGACAATATGAAGTCGCGCACAGAGCCTAGAAGGCCCGGCAGGGGCGGCGCTTTTACTTGATCGGCGCCGTTCTCTGCCCTATGCTGTTCGGGCAGTTGAGCGTCATCGTTCCTGTCCTTTGGAAGCCCCGCCGCGCCCGGTTCATGTGCGGCGGGGTTTTCAATTCCCTGATACATTTGCCCAATCCCTTACGCGGCGGCAGGGATGGCTTCAGCGGCCTTGCGCTGAATGAACGCCTGAATGTCTGAAGCTCGGAATACCGTCTTTCGGCCAAGCTTGATCTTGCGAAGCTCGCCCGCTTTCATAAGGGCATAGATCGACGTAGTTCCAAGGCATAGCTGGCGCTTGGCGTCCTCAACGGTAACGAAATGCTCTGGCATTGCGCGGTTCCTCTGATTGGCCCGGCGCAACGGAATAGGGGCGACGGGCATAGATGCCGCCGCCCCTAGGGTTTTCGGATAATCGGCTTGACCGACTACCGGCGATGCAAGTTAGCTAGACGCCGAAGCCCGGCGAATGCAAGGGATAAAATACAAAAATCGACGAATGATGACGAAAAACCTAAGAAGCCGTGCCTGTTTTAGCGAGTTCAATGCCAACTACATTGTCTTTACCATTTAAGAACTCACCCCAAACCTTCATAAGCTCGACACGCCGGTCGAAAAACTTAGTGCGAAGGTAAGCCGCTTCAGTCTCATTTGGGTTCTTGTGATTGAGTGCGGCCTCAGCCACCTTGTCTGAATAGTTGGTGGCTTCAGCTACCCAATCGCGAAAGCTTGAACGCGCCGTTCCGTGGGCTGTTACGCCGGGCATCGCCGCATGAAGCTGCTTGTTGATCGCAACGTCAGACAGCAAACCGCCTTCAGCCCCGGGGAATATCCGGTCAGTATCGGGATGCTTGCGGTCAGCCATGAACGTCAGAATATCGACGGCCTCGCCGCACAGTGGCACGGCATGGCTTTCTTCATTCTTGGTGCGGTCGCCGGGAATGGTCCAAACTGCTTTCTCCAAATCGACTTCATCCCAAACGCCAGCCCGAACTTCAGTCGAGCGCGCGGCGGTAAGGATGCTGAACCGCAAAGCCAGAGCCGAGACGACTTCAGGCTTGGCCCGAAGCTTCGCCATGATCGCCGGGACTTCCTGCCACGGCGGCGCGGCATGAGACTTCAGGCGCCCATTGGCCTTCGCGATTTTGCGGGGGTTGGGCAGCAGCTTATCTAGGTTGCCTTTCCAGCGCGCCGGGTTGCGCCGGTCTATGCCTTCAATGACAAAGGCATAATCGATGATGGTTTCGATACGCTGGCGGACCCGGCTGGCGGTTTCGGTTTTCGTTGCCCACACTGGCAGCAGCAGTTTCTGAACGTCGCCAACCTTTATGTCGCCGGGTCGCTTCTCGCCAATGGTCGGGTAGGCATATTCAGCCAAGGTGTTAGGCCATTGCTGCCGATGCTTAGGATTGCGCCAGCCGCCTTTGTTCGCCTCAATATACTCAGCCGCGTAAACCTTGAATGTGGGCATGTCAGCTTCAGGGTCTTCAGGCTTGAACCGCTCGCGCGGGTCGCGGTCATTCGCCAGATCGGACCGGGCAATTTCGGCAACGCCGCGAGCGTCAGCCAACGACCGCGCCGGGAATGCACCAAGGCCCATTTCAACTGGCTTGCCAGCTTGGCCCGGCTTCGACCAACTCGCCTTCAGCGGAACCTTGAACCGGAATACCCAAGAGCGGCTATTGCCGCGCACTCGGAAATAGAGATTGCCGCCGTCAGCATAGGAACCGTCAGGAAAGCCCCGCAATTGCGTCGCTGAGAGCTTGTTGATGCCAGCCATAGAGCCACCTTTCACGCCAGAAAATAGGCCAGCATTCCATTTCTTACCTTAGGTATTACCCTAGAGGCCGGAATGTGACGAAAAACTGCGAAAAACGGTGAAACCCAGCGAAAGGAAAAAGTCAAGGTAATTGGCCCCTTTGAGCCAAAAAACCTTAGTTTTCCGTGGGTGAATGGCGGAGCGGGAGGGATTCGAACCCTCGATACGCTTTTGACGTATACTCACTTTCCAGGCGAGCGCCTTCGACCACTCGGCCACCGCTCCGCATGCTTGGAGATGGCGCCCTAATCGCTTGGCGGGGCTTTCGCAAGCGGCATGGGCGTGGCAGACATGCGGCATGATGCATCGCCTCCTCGCCGCCGCTGCGGCCCTCGCGCTCGCCGTTCCTTCCGCTGCCCAGCAGGCCCCGGCGCCCGCCGCCGAAATCCCCTCGCCGGGGGAGATTGCTGCCGCCGCGCCGGCAAAGGACTGGATCGCGATTCCCGCCTCGGACCTGCTGATGATGGACCTCGCGCCCGATGCTGCGGGCAAGCCGCGCCGCGTCGTCATCCAGCTGATGCCCGCGCCGTTCAGCCGGGGATGGATCGGCAATATCCGCAAGCTCGCCGCCGCGCATTGGTGGGACGGCACGAGCGTCAACCGCGTGCAGGACAATTATGTCGCGCAATGGGGTGACGCGACCGAGAAGAAACCGCTGCCCGAGGGTTTGGCGGTTGTGCCGGAGAGCGAGTATGTCCGCGAGGCGGATCATTTCTTCTCGCATCGTTTTGCGTCGGGTTTCAACGTCCAGACCCTCCCGAACAAGAAGTCGCCGGTGCTCGTCCCCGATTCCTACAAGACGCTGACCGAGGCCATTTTCGGATGGCCGTTCGCATCCGACGGCAAACAGTTTTGGCCCGTCCACTGCTACGGCATGGTCGGTGTCGGCCGCAACATGTCCCCTGATACGGGTTCAGGCGCGGAACTCTACACCGTCATCGGCCATGCCCCGCGCCACCTCGACCGAAACATCGCGCTCGTTGGCCGCGTGATCAGTGGCATCGAACATCTGTCGAGCCTGCCGCGCGGCACCGAGGCGCTCGGTTTCTATGGCAGCGAAGCCGAACGGGTTCCGATCACGTCGGTCCGGATCGCGACCGAACTGGCGTCCGTCGACCAGCCGAAGTTCGAATATCTCTCGACCGAAAGCGACAGCTTCTTGAAATATGCCGATGCACGGGCGAACCGCCGCGATCCCTTCTTTATCAAACCCGCCGGCGGGGCCGATATCTGCAATATTCCGGTGCCGGTGCGCGCGGTAAAATAGAGCCCGTGGAAAGCTTCACCACCACCACGCCGCTCTGGCGCTGGCAGCCGGCGACCGCGCCCGCTGCCTGGTTCTTCCTGACGATCGATGGCGATGTCGCCGATGGCATCCGCTTTGCCGCGATGTCGGGGCAATGGCTCGACAAACGCGGGGGATTCGGGTCGGCGCGGGTCGCGGTGACGATCGGCGAAACCCGCTGGCAGACTTCGGTCTTTCCGCACAAGGAAAGCGGCGGCTGGATCCTTCCGGTGAAGGCCGCGGTACGCAAGGCCGAGGGGCTGGCCGAGGGCGACGAGGTGACGGTGACCGTCAGTCTTTAGGCTGGACTTCGGTCCGGGTTTCGCGCGCCTGCGCCTTCCGCTTGCGCAGATTTTCGCGCAGCGCTTCGGCAAGGCGGCGTTCGCGTTCGAGGTCGGCGGGGGAGGGTGTCTTGCTCACGCTCCAGCCTTTGCCTGCGAAATCTGTCCAGCGTCAAGCCTATCGCCTTGACAGGCGGCAGAGGCCCCGCCATAGGCCGCGCCTGCCCAGCGAACAGATGTTCGCGGCGGCCCGGTTGCTGCTGTAGCTCAGTGGTAGAGCGCGTCATTGGTAATGACGAGGTCGACAGTTCAATCCTGTCCAGCAGCACCATTTCCCCGATATCGAGAACATCGTCCCTGGGGGACTATTTTGCCTTGCCTGCTGTCGCCGGGGCACCAGCCAGACCGTAAAGCGCCTGCGTTCGCATGTCGATTTCGCGGCGTTCGGATTCGGAAAAGCCGTCGCGGCCATAGCGTTCGGTGAGCGTTTCAATCTGCCGCGCCTCACGCCGCAAGGCCCGCGCTTCCTGTTTCGAAAGCTCGCCGGCGTCGCGCCGGGCGTCGATGCGATCGCGCAGCCTGGCGAGGTCGCTGCCGACCGGCGGACGACCGGGTTCACTTCCTCGATCGACGATCGCGGGCAGGCGCTCGCTCGGTGGCGGGGTGCGCGGCATATATTGCGCCTGCGCGCCGGCCAGCGGGGTCAGTAGGATGGCGGCGGCGATCATCAGGCGCATCGGCGGTCTCCGGCAGCAGAAGAACGAAGGCTCGCCCGCCCGGCCTGAACGCGATCTGAATCCGCCTAGATCTTCGCTGCGAGCAACCAGTCGTGGAACAGTTTCACCGCCGGCTGGCGCAGCGCGCGCGGGCGGCACACGAACCAATAGCTGTACGGGCTGTCGACGTCGAAATCGAACAGGCGAACAAGGCGCGGGTCGTGCGCATCGTCGAAATGATGGCCGTGCATGAAGGCGACCCCGATGCCCTGCGCCGCGGCCTCGAGCATCAACGGGCCCGAATCGAAATAGTCGATCCCCGCCGGTTCGAGATAGGGCATGCCGATCGCCTTTTTCCATTCGGTGAAGGTTTCGGGCATCTCGCGGTGGACGAGGATCGTCAGCCGCTGGAACTGTTCGGGCACGGTGATCGGGCGTCCCGCCTCGGTCAGCGTGCGCGACGCGATCGGGAACACCTTGTCGAGATCGAGCCGCGCCGCATAGAGCGCGGGGTCGATCGAACGGGCGAGCGCGATCGCGGCGTCGATGCCGTCGCCGAGCCGCGCCTCGGCATGCGACATGGTATCGATATCGATATGCAGTTCGGGATGGAGTTGCCGCAGTTCGGGAAGCCGCGGGAACAGGCGCTGCTGGGCGAAGAGCGGCAGCACGTTGAGATGGAGCCGCATCGAGGCGTCGGGGCTGCTCGCCTGAACGACCACCGCGCGCAATTCGTCGAGAATCGGCGACAATTGGTCCTGCAGCGTCCGTCCGGTCTCGGTCAGCCGCAGCCCGTGGTGATGGCGATCGAACAGTGGCTTGCCGACGGCATGTTCGAGCGTCTGGATACGCCGTGACAGCGCGGGCATCGACAGGCCGAGCTCGCTCGCGGCGGCCTTGACGGTGCCGTGGCGGGCAACCTCGAGAAAGGCTTCCATGCTGCTGAGGGGTGGGAGGCGTGCCATATCGTCTGGCGATGATAGTGACATGACAGCGCAGTCCATGCCAACAATTTTTGTGCGCTGCGGCATAAGTCGTACTTGGGCGGTGCCTGTCCAAGGGGGTCGCAAATCGGGAACCGGCGCCCTATCTTCGACATTCTGACCATTTTGCGGGAGACACGCCTTGGCCGATGCAACGGTAAAAGAAAAACAGGTCAAATTGCAGGTAGCGAACGCCCGTGCCGAAGAAAGCGGCGGCGGCATCGCCCGCATTCCGCGCGCGGCGATGGCCGAACTCGGCGTCACCGAAGGCGACATCGTCCAGATCAGCGGCAAGCGCGACACGGCGTCGCGCGTCGTCCTGCCCTATGCCGAGGACGAGGGACTCGACGTCATCCGCCTCGACGGCCTGCAGCGCGCCAATGCCGGCGCGGGTGCGGGCGACATGGTAACGCTGAGCCGCGTCGAGACGCGCCCGGCGACGCGCGTCGTCTTTGCCCCGGCGCAGGAAAATCTGCGCCTGCAGGGTTCGGCCAATGCGCTCAAGCGCAGCTTTTTCGGGCGTCCGCTGGTCGCGGGCGATACCGTCGCGACCGCAGGGCAGCAGCGCGTGTCGGCGGGCGACATGCCGCCGCAGCTGCGCCAGATGCTCAACGCGCCCGCCTATGCGCTCGCCGAAGTGCGCCTGATCGTCGTCTCGGCAACCCCCAAGGGGGTCGTGTTCATCGACGAGAATACCGAGATCGAGCTGCTCCCCGAATATCAGGAGCCGCAGGACGCGCGGCGCACCGACGTCACATACGACGATCTGGGCGGGCTGGGCGAGACGATCGACCAGCTGCGCGAGATGGTCGAACTGCCGCTGCGTTATCCCGAACTCTTCCGCCGGCTGGGCGTCGATCCGCCGCGCGGTGTGCTGCTGCATGGCCCGCCGGGCACCGGCAAGACGCGGCTGGCGCGTGCGGTCGCGAACGAAAGCGATGCGCAATTCTTCCTGATCAACGGACCCGAAATCATGGGCTCCGCCTATGGCGAGTCCGAAAAGCGGCTGCGCGACGTGTTCGAGCAGGCAACCAAGGCCGCGCCGTCGATCCTGTTCATCGACGAGATCGATTCGATCGCGCCGAAGCGCGGACAGGTGACCGGCGAGGCCGAGAAGCGGCTTGTCGCGCAATTGCTGACGCTGATGGACGGGCTGGAGCCGCGCACCAATCTGGTGGTGATCGCCGCGACCAACCGTCCCGACGCGATCGACGAGGCGCTGCGGCGTCCGGGCCGTTTCGACCGCGAGATCGTGATCGGCGTCCCCGATGAGAAGGGACGGCGTGAAATCCTGGGCATCCACACGCGCGGCATGCCGCTGGCCGACAATGTCGACCTCGACGAGCTCGCCCGCACGACCTTCGGTTTCGTCGGCGCCGACATGGCGGCGCTGACCCGCGAGGCGGCGATCGAGGCGGTGCGGCGGATCATGCCCAAGCTCAACCTCGAGGAGGGAACGATCCCGCCCGAGGTGCTCGAGGAATTGCGCGTCACGCGCGAGGACTTCAACAATGCGCTGAAGCGCGTTCAGCCGTCGGCGATGCGCGAAGTGATGGTGCAGGCGCCCAAGACGCGCTGGAGCGACATCGGGGGGCTCGACGCGGCGCGCGACAAGCTGATCGAGGGGATCGAGCTGCCGCTCAAACACCCCGATGCGTTTCGCCGGCTCGGTATCCGTCCGGCCAAGGGCTTCCTGCTCTATGGTCCGCCGGGGACGGGGAAGACCTTGCTCGCCAAGGCGGCGGCGCGCGAATCCGACGCGAACTTCATCTCGATCAAATCGTCGGATTTGCTGTCGAAATGGTATGGCGAGAGCGAGCAGCAGATCGCGCGGCTGTTCCAGCGCGCGCGTGCCGTGGCGCCGACGATCATCTTCATTGACGAACTCGACAGCCTGGTGCCCGCGCGCGGCAGCGGGACGTCGGGCGAGCCGCAGGTGACCGAACGCGTCGTCAACACCATCCTCGCCGAGATGGACGGGATCGAGGAGATGCAGTCGGTCGTCGTCATCGGCGCGACCAACCGCCCGAACCTGATCGATCCCGCGCTGCTGCGCCCGGGGCGGCTCGACGAGTTGATCTATGTATCGGTGCCCAATGCCGAGGGGCGGCGGCGCATCCTCGAAATCCAGACGGGCAAGATGCCGCTCGACAAGGATGTCGACCTGTCGGTGCTCGCCGAGAAATCGGAGCGTTTCACCGGCGCCGATCTCGAGGATCTGACGCGCCGCGCCGGGCTTGCCGCGCTCAAGCGCTCGATGGGCAGCGAGACGGTGACGATGGCAGATTTCGAGACCGCGCTGACGGACACCCGCGCCTCGGTCACCGAGGCGATGGAGAAGGATTATGAAAAGATCCAGGGCGAGATCAAACAGGCCGCGATGAGCGTCGATCCGATCGGCTTCTTCGCGCCCGGCATGCTCAAGCCCGTGCGCGAGCGCAAGCACGAGGACGACTGAACGAAACCGGCCCGCGGCCCCCGAACGGGTCGCGGGTCAGGGTTCGTTGCCGAGCCCGAAGGCGTGATCCTGGCGGAGCGCGGTGCGGCCCCACAGCACGAGCCAGCCGCAAAATCCCGCCATCAGGCCGTAAGCGACCATCGGGTGCCAATTGTACAGCAGCACGCCGATCGCGGGCGAAATGATATAGGCCGATCCGTTGATTGACGCGGTCATGCCCGCCACCGCGCCCTGGTCGCGGCGCGGAACCGCCAGCGACGAGCCCGCAGTGAAGCCCGGGCGAAACAGTCCGAAGCCGAGCGACGCGAGCGCGAAGCCGATGATGATGCCATGCAGATCGAACGACAGCCCGGTCGTCACCGTCCCGATGCCCGCAAGACCGGCTCCGACGAGCACGGCGGTGCGCGGCGACAGCTTCAGGATCGGGATCAGCCCCCATTGCGACAGCAAGGTGGCGAAGGCGCCGGCCATCAGCACGATGCCGGTCATCGCTGCGCCTTCGTCGGGACGCAGCCGCAGTTCGAGCCGGTCGAGGATCAGGAAGCCGATCACGCCAAGCATCATCGCCTGCGCCTGCCCACCAAACAGACCCGCGAGAAGCCAGGGCCGCACCCGGCGGTCGGTCCAGCGCAGCGGCGCGGGGTCGCCGGGTACGAGGTCCTCCCCGGTGCCGTCGTCGAGTGCCGCATCGGGCGTGCCTGCGGAGGTCGGATAGGAGGCGATCGCGCCGCGCGCGGCAAAGCGCGGGATGTCGTCGGGCAGCCGCCAGCGCAGCATGATCAGCACGATCATGCCGATCAGCGCAAAGACGAGCAATGGTCCGGCTAGCCCGACGAGGGGCAGGATGAAAAAGGGCGCGATCGCGGGGCCGATGACGGTGCCGAGCCCGAAGGACGAGGAGACGAGCGACAGCGCCTGCGTCCGTTCCTCGGGGTCGGTGCGCGCGGCAACATAGGCCTGCACCGCTGGCGGGGCGGCCGATCCGAAACCGCCATAGAGGCTGCGGAACAAGGCGAAGAGGACGAAGGTCGTGCCCGCCGCGAGCCAGCCCATCAGCCCCGACCACAGGACAAGCCCGCACAGCGCCATCGAGGACAGGAAACCGATGACGCCCAATGCCATCAGCGCCTTGCGCCCGCGCTTGTCCGACTGGCGCGCCCAGTGCGGGGCGGTCAGCACCCAGAGCAGCGCCGACCAGCTGAAGGCGA
Source organism: Sphingopyxis sp. KK2 (assembly GCF_001990265.1). Lineage (GTDB taxonomy): Bacteria > Pseudomonadota > Alphaproteobacteria > Sphingomonadales > Sphingomonadaceae > Sphingopyxis. The sequence goes on along the minus strand of NZ_LYVN01000007.1, from coordinate 41,343 downwards.
GGCTGACCCACACGTCGGGAATATGGAGCTTGGCGCCGATTGCGGGCAGGATCGACTGCATCGCGGTATTGCCCGCCGCCGCGACGAGCATCACCGCGAACAGCACCGCCATACGGTCGGGCGGGATGGAGCGGCTGATCGTCGACATGTCCTGCTCCCCCTTGGTGCGGCTTGTTGAAATTTGTCCTACACGGCCTGTCCCGTCTGTCCAGCGAGCCGGCCGTGTCACCCTTGTCAAGCATGACTCTTTCCTTGCGCTTGCGTGTCGATTTTGCCACGCCGGGGCAACCGCAACAGATGCGAAAGCCATCATGACCAATCCGCGGGCGCAGGCCCAAGAACAGAAGGTTCCCCTGACCAAAAGGATCGGGGACCGCGCACGTCGCTTTTTCGGGCCGTGGGGCATGTTCGTGAAGGGCTTCATCAAGCATCCGGTGATGGTGGGGTCGATCGTGCCGTCGTCGCCGACGCTGATCCGCCACATGCTGAAACCGGTCGACTGGAAAAACACCAAGCTGTTCGTCGAATATGGTCCCGGCGTCGGCACCTTTTGCCGCCCGGTGCTCGAACGGATGGCGGGCGACGCGACGCTGATCGCGATCGACACCAACGAGGATTTCATCGACTATCTGCGCAAGGATATCCGCGACAGCCGCTTTATCGCGGTCCACGGATCGGCCGCCGATGTCGAGGCGATCGTCCGCGCGCATGGCTTCGACCATGCCGATTATGTGCTGTCGGGCCTGCCTTTCTCGACGCTGCCCGCCGGGGTCGGCCCGGCGATCGCCGCCGCGACGCACCGCGTGCTGCGGCCCGGCGGCGCTTTCCTCGTCTATCAGTTCCGCGCCCGCGCCCGCGATTTCCTGGCGGCGCATTTCGGCCGCATCGACAATGCGTTCGAATGGGTCAACGTCCCGCCCTGCTTCCTCTTCTGGGGCTGGAAGGACTGAGGCTCAGACCTCGAAAACCGGGTCGGTCTCGCCCAGCCCGAAGTTGAGCCGCCGCGACACGGTATAATCGACGACCCCGACGACAAACCATGCCAGCGTCCAGCGCAGGCGCGTCAGGAACCCCGCGCGCGCCTTGTGCGCTTCGGCCGTAATGACATCACAATCGGGCTCCAGCCCGGCGATGAAATGACGCATCTGTTCGGCAAAGCCCGCATCGGCGACGCGCAGCATCACCTCGACGTTGATGAACAGGCTGCGCATGTCGAAATTGGCGGTGCCGACATAGACCACGTCGTCGATCACGATCAGCTTCATATGCAGCCGGCACGGGCGATATTCCCACACCGCCGCCTTTTTGCGCAGCAGATAGCCGTAGAGCAGCCGCGAGGCGCCGATCGTCGCGGCATTGTCCGATTTCGCCGCCATCACGAAGCGCGCGCGGCCATGCCTGGCGACGCGGCCGAGGCGGCGGAGCATGCCCTGCCCGGGCGAGAAATAGGCCATCGCCATGTCGAGCTGGCGCGCCTCGGCGAGGTCGGTGCGAACCGCGCGCGCCCAGGGCGACAACCGCTGGGTCGGGCCGCCAACGAGCCACGACACGGGCCCGCTGTCGACGGGCCACTCGCGGATCAGCTTGCGCAGCATCAGCAGCTTGCCGTCGTCGTTGACGGTATAATCGTGGATCTCGGCAAACCATTGCACCATCCGCGCGACCGTCGGCCCGCGCACGACGATGCCGAGGTCGAACCAGCAAGCCGTCCGCTGCGTGCTCAGATAGGGTTCGGCGAAGTTGAAGCCGCCGGTCATTGCGATCTCGTCGTCGATCAGCAGCAATTTCTGATGGTTGCGGATCAGATAGGTCGATCGCCAGCGCCGCGAGAAAAAGGTCACGCTGCCGCCCTCGGCGCGCAGCGGATCGAAAATCGCGTCCGCGACATCGCCCGACCCGAAGCTGTCGATCACCGCACGCACGCGCACCCCGCGCCGCGCTGCAGTCGTCATCGCATCGAGCAGGCGCGAGCCCGCGGCGTCATGTTCGAAGATATACATGACCAGATCGATGCTGCGGATCGCGCCGTTCAGCAGTGCGAGCACGCGGTCGAGCCGGGCGTCGCCATCGGCGATGACTTCGATCCGGTGCCCGGCGACGTCGGCGCGCAGCGTGTCGGCATCGCAAGCGGGGGCTGGCTCGGCGGTCATCCGTCCGGTCATAGGCCGGGGTTTGTGGCGGGGGCAAGGGCAGGGGTTTTATTGACATTCGCCGGGGCTGCTGCTAGCGCGCAGCGCTTGCCGCCATGCCCCCGGGCTGGCCTCTCCTCGATCAAGGAAAACACATGGCCCGCGTTACCGTCGAAGATTGCGTCGACAAAGTCCCCAACCGTTTCGACCTGGTTCTGCTCTCGGCGCACCGCGCCCGCGAAATCTCGGGCGGCTCGGAGCTGACCATCGACCGCGACCGCGACAAGAACCCCGTCGTCGCGCTGCGCGAAATCGCCGAACAGACCGTGCGTCCGAAGGATCTGAAGGAAGCGCTCACCGGTTCGCTGCAGAAGGTTGTCGTCGACGACGACGATACGCCCGATGAAATCAGCTCGATCAGCCGCTCGGCCGAAGCCCTGCGCCTCACTGCCGCCGCGCCGCCGCGCAGCCCCGCGGGCGGTGGCAGCGACTTCGAATAAGTCGAAGCGACATCGAAATCACCAAGGGGGTCGCGGGAAACCGCGGCCCTTTTTGTTGCGCGGGTGATGGCCCCGTCTCGGCAAGGCCATCCGCTAATCACACCCGGCTTGCGGTCAGACTCCGGGCTGAGCGGCTCCTGTCACCACATATCTCGAAACGCATGGCTCGGGAGCTTCCTCACTGAATGCGCTATGATCGAACCGACCTCGCACAGGCACGAATCCATCATTATAGAATGACCAGACGGCTCTCCGTGTGCCATCATAATTGCCTGCGCCTACGAGCCGATCGGAAGCCAGTTCGAGTGCGAAATTGGCGGTCCGCCCTTCACACATGCCGCTGAATTTGCGGTCCCAGGCAATTTGCTTCGGCCCGTCGATCGACCAGTCGTCCATGGACTTGACCAATTTCAGTCGCGCTCGTCCGTCTATACACTCGACCGCATAAAGGCATGCCGCGTTCCCCGGCGCGCGATTTTCTACATACCGGTTTGCCGATGCGACAAGCTCGGCCTTCGACAGATTGTTCCAGCTCGAATAGCGCTTTGCCCAATCGAAAGGCCCGAAAGCCACGAAGACGAGCAAGGCCACGGCCGATAGCGCCAATATGCATCCATTCGGTCGAGATAGTTTTCGCATTGTTTGAAAAACCACTTTCCGGGCACAAGGCAACGTAAGTTGCCCTTCACTGGCCTGTCTTAGGAAACCTGCTTCAAATCCGTGACCCGGATCGCCTTCGACGCCAGCAACGGTTCGATGATCCGTTCGATGCGCGCCGCCCTCGGCGACTTCACCGCGATGTTGAACAGGCTGTTGGCGATGACGTCGGCGATCTGGACCCCTTCGCTGCGCTTGCTGTCGGCTAGCGAGGCGCGGCCCCATTGACCGAGGCCGGCCTGGATTTCCTCGCGGACATGGCCGAGGATCTTGGGATCGTAGCGGCCGTCGTCGATCACGACGTCGGTGCAGACGCCGCCTGTTTCGGGCAGCCAGTGGCCGACCGCCGTGTTGATGAGCGCGCCGTAGAGCGCGAGGTCGCTCGGCAGCGTGCCGCCCGGGTTCACCGCCAGCTGGTCGCGCGTCGCGACCGCGACCCAGGCGCGTCCGCCGGCGCGGTCGAACAGTTCGAGCAGATAGGCGCGCTCGACGATCGAAATGCGGCTTCCCTTGAGTTCGCCGCGCAGCCCCGTCACGGCGCGGAAGCGCTGGTGGATGTCGTGCGCCGCCTGCGGGGTGAGCATTACCGCCGCAAAGGTCATCGCGCCCGCATTGAGCCCGCCCGATTCATCGCCATAAATAGTCATCGCGGACGCCCCTAGAGCACGGCGCCGAAGAAGGTCACCGACTTGACCGCACCGGGGGGCAGGGGCTCGGCGAGCGTCCATTGGACATGGGTGACGTCGGCCGCGGTCGCCGCGCGGGCGTTACCGCCGGGCGCGGCGAGCGTGAGATGCGCCAGCCGGCCAAAGCTCTCGCCGCCGTCGACCGAAACCGAAAAGCCGTCGACATCGTCGGTGCCGATGAAGCGCAGTTCGGGCGGGATCGGGTTGACAAAGCTCAGGTGCGTCGTCTCCGCGTCGGCCTTGTTCTCGAACTGCAACCGGTAACGGACCCGGTCGCCCGGAAGCAGCGTCTGCGGCGGCGCAAAGCTGATGCTGCGCTGTCCCGCGGCGTCGATCTCGACCTTCTCGAGATCGACCGCCTGCGTGAACTCGACCCGCTGGAACGCGTGCAGCGGGCTGGCAAAGGCGAACATCGCCGCGACGCCGAGGCCGAAGCGCGGCAGGCCAAGTTTACGGCGCTTCATGCCTCTCCCCCGAATGCGATGCTAGGCGCCCTGCGGGTTGACGTCGCCGAACGGGCGCGGCTTGCGCTTGATCTGCGGCAGCGACCCGGCGTGGTTTCCGGTCGAGGGCAGGTTGTTCTTGCCGTCGTCCTCGCGCTCGGGCGCGGTGCCGTCGTTGAGCAGCTTGACGATCTCGTCGCCGGTCAGCGTCTCATATTCGAGCAAAGCCGCGGCGAGCCGGTGCAACTGGTCGTTATGATCGGTCAGGATCTGCTTCGCGCGGTCGTTCGCCTGTTCGATCAGGCGCTTGATCTCGCTGTCGATCAGCAGCGCGGTCTCGTTCGAGATATTGTGGCGCTGGGTCTGCGAATAGCCGAGGAAGGTCTCGCCCTGCTGCTCTTCATATTGCAGCGGGCCGAGCGAGTCCGACATGCCCCATTGGGTCACCATCGAGCGCGCCAGCTTCGTCGCATACTGGATGTCGCTCGACGCACCCGACGAGACCTTGTCATAGCCGAAGATGATCTCTTCGGCGACACGGCCGCCCGCCGAGATCGACAGGTTCGCGTACATCTTGTCGCGGTGATAGCTATAGCTGTCACGTTCGGGCAGGCGCACCACCATGCCCAACGCGCGGCCGCGCGGGATGATCGTCGCCTTGTGGATCGGGTCCGACGCTTCCTCGTGGAAAGCGACGAGCGCGTGGCCGGCCTCGTGATAGGCGGTCATCCGCTTTTCGTCGTCGTTCATCACGAGCGACTTCCACTCGGTGCCCATCATCACCTTGTCCTTGGCCGCCTCGAACTGCGCCATGGCGATCAAGCGCTTGCCGAGGCGCGCCGCGAGCAGCGCCGCTTCGTTGGCGAGGTTCGCAAGGTCGGCGCCCGAGAAACCCGGGGTGCCGCGCGCGAGCGTGCGGATGTCGACGTCGGGCGCCAGCGGCTTCTTGCGCGTGTGGACTTCGAGGATGCGTTCGCGGCCGACGATGTCGGGCAGCGGCACCGTTACCTGGCGGTCGAAACGGCCCGGGCGCAGCAGCGCGGGGTCGAGCACGTCGGGGCGGTTGGTCGCCGCGACGATGATGATGCCCTCATTGGCCTCGAAGCCGTCCATTTCGACGAGCAGCTGGTTGAGCGTCTGTTCGCGCTCGTCGTTGCCGTTGCCGAGGCCGGCACCGCGATGGCGGCCGACCGCGTCGATTTCGTCGATGAAGACGATGCACGGCGCGTTGCGCTTCGCCTGTTCGAACATGTCGCGGACGCGGCTGGCTCCGACGCCGACGAACATTTCGACGAAGTCCGAACCCGAAATGGTAAAGAAGGGCACGCCCGCCTCACCCGCGATCGCGCGGGCGAGCAGCGTCTTGCCGGTGCCCGGCGAACCGATGAGCAGCGCGCCCTTCGGAATCTGGCCGCCGAGCTTCGAGAATTTGCTGGGGTCCTTCAGGAATTCGACGATTTCCTCGAGCTCCTCGCGCGCTTCGTCGATGCCCGCGACATCGTCGAAGGTGACGCGGCCCTGCTTTTCGGTGAGCATCTTGGCGCGCGACTTGCCAAAGCCCATCGCGCCCGAGCCATTGTTCTTCTGCACCTGGCGGAAGACGAAAAAGGCGATGCCGAGGATGAGCAGGAAGGGCAGCGACTGGATGATCAAATAGATCCAGATATTGCCCGTTTCGGTGGGCTTGCCGTCATATTTGACGTCATTGTCGTTGAGCAGCTTGAGCAGGCTGGGGTCGGAGATCAGATTGGCGCTGAACCGTTCGTTGTTGGTCAGCGTGCCGGTCGCGCGGTCCTCGGTCAGAACGACGTCCTTGACCGCGCCCTCCTCGACCTTCTGGCGGAAGTCCGAATAGGTCATCGGCGTCCCCGCGGGCTGCGTTGCACCGCCGAACATCGAGGCGACGAGGAGCATGGCGAGCAAAATGCCGCTCCAGATCATCACGCTCTTCATCCAGGGGTTGCCCTGCGGTTCCTTGTCGTCCTGCATTTCGATCGATTCCACCTTGCCGGGCCGGAGAGCAGCCCAGATGCCAAGATAGGCTCTTCACGTTAAATGACAATGAGCAGATCAGCGCGAACTGCGGACTTTTCGCCGGGGCGCCGCCGAAATACGCCAGAAATCGCCGTCGCCGCCCGCGATCCGGTCGATCAGCAGCGTGCCAACCATTGCCCGGCGCCCGTCGCGCATCGCCGCCATCACCCCGTCGAGGGTCACCCCGCGCAGCGTCAGCCGCGGATCGAAGGCGCAGAGCCGCGCGGTGACGACGCGGCGGAAGATCTCGTCGGGGTAGCCATTATCGCGGATCACCGCGCGGTCGGCGGCGTCGGGCCAGCGCTCGACCAGCCGTTCGACCGTCCAGTCGAGCGCCGCATCGGCGTCTGCGAGCCACTGGGCCGAGCGCGCCGCGGCGGCGGCGTCGAGGAAGTTCTGCGAACGCAAATCCTTGCGCAGCCGTGCGCGATCGAAACGCACGTCGGCGTTCGACGGATCGTCGACGAAGGGCAGGTCGGCGTCGAGCGCAAGCGCGACCAGGTCGGCGCGGCGCCAGCCGAGCAGCGGGCGCAGCACGGGGCCGTTGCGCGCGCGGATCGACGCGAGCCCGCCGACCCCGCTGCTCCGGTTGATGCGCATGATCAGCGTTTCGAGCTGGTCGTCGGCATGGTGCGCGGTGACGATATGGTCGAGCGCATGCGCCTCGCGCCACTGGTCGAGCAGCCGATAGCGTTCGGCGCGTGCCGCCGCCTGGAACGATCCGCGGATCGGCACCGGCGGGCACAGGATCGCATGCGGGATATGATCGCGATCGCAGAAGCCCGCGACCATCCGCGCTTCTTCCGCCGATCCCTGCCGCAAGCCGTGGTCGACCGTTGCCGCGCGCACCTGTCCGGGCAACAGCGACACCATCAGCCACAGCAGCGCCATGCTGTCGGGACCGCCCGATACCGCGACGCCGTAGTTCAGCTGGTGCCAGTCGGGTCCGGCGAGCGCTTCCAGCTGCTGCCCGAGCCGCTGGACGGCGTCGGCTTCAGCAGCCGGCTTTTGTTTTTGCGGCGGCAGCATCGGTTCGCACGTCCTGCGGAGCCTTGTCGCCATAGACTTCCTCGAGCTCGCGGAACGCCTTGCAGGCATCGGCCTTGCGTCCCAGCTTGTCGAGGGCGACCCCCATGTACATCAGGCTGTGCGGCGCCCGCGCGCCGCTCGGCCGATCCTTGTAATTATTATAGAAAGCGACGGCAGCGAGGCTCGGCTTGCCTTCGTCGAGATAGGTTCGGCCCAGCAGGTTCTGCGCAAAGCTGGCGAGGCGATGCTGCGGCCATTTGGCGACCACGTCCTTGAGCTGCGTCTGCGCCTCGGGATAGAGCTTCGCCTCCCACAGGCGGTAGCCATAGTTATAGGCGTCATCGACCTCGTTCCCGGTTGCGGGGATCTCGACCTTCTTGACCAGCGCCAGCCGTGCGGCGCTCGCGGCAGGCGCCGCCGCGGTGGTGGGCTTCTTGGTCGGAGCCGCTGCGGCAGTGGTCGTCGCGGGCTTGGTGGTCGTCGCGGCCGGCGTGGTTGCGGGCTTGGTCGCGGTCGTCACCGGCAGGCTCGCCGGGGTCGTTTCGACCGTCGGCGGAGGCACGGGCGCCGCGAGGCGCCTTTCCATCTCGGCCTTGTAGGCAGTGAACTGCTTTTCGAGCTCACGCAGCTGGAAGGCATTCTGTTCGGTCTGCCCGGTCAGCGTCTGCAGCTGGCTTTCGAGCGCATCGACGCGCGCGGTCAGGTCGATCACCGGCGCGCTGCTCTTCACCCGATCGCCCGCGACATTGTCGGGTGCGATCTCGCCCTCGAAGAAAGCGGGGCTGCCGCCCGGGAACACCGAGCGCTGCACCGCGCGCATTTCCTTTTCGAGCCGGTCGACACGCTTGCCGATCGTGTCGTCCTGCGCCTGTACCGCGGCCGGAATCGAAACCAGCAACGCGGCGGCCGCGGTCCCCAGAAAATAGTTACGCATCGTCATCTGCCTTTTCGGCTCCCACATCCGATTAACCATTCAGCGGTTCATAACGCGCCAAGGCCCGCTTGCGCAAACCCAATTCGGCGCGGCGATCTTTCGGCCCGGCGACCCGGGCGCCCGGTCAGCGCTTCGGCGCGACCGGTGCCGGCGTTGTCGGCGCCAGCGTTTGCGCCGCACCCGCACCCGCACCCTCGGCCCGCGCGACAAGGTCGGCGGGCTTCAGCGAGATATTTTTGACCAGCGTGTCGGCAGGGCCGATCGCGCCGATGTCACGGCCGCCGACGGTGACCTTCAGCGCCTGCGGAATGCTGGTGCGCAGCGTGAACTGCTGGATATAGGCCGCCGGCACTTCATAGGTTTCACCCGCGTCGAGCGTCCGCCAATTCTCGGTCTTGCCGGTGGCGTCGTCGAAGCCGATCCACACTTCAGAAACCCCGGTCAGCACCACCGGAGCGTCGGCGGGAATCGCCTGGCCGGGGGCAGGGGCCTTGGCGGCCGGGGCGGCGCCCGGCTCGGCCGCAGGCGCTTCCGAATTTTCGGCCGCCCGGTTCTGCGCCGCGATCAGCGCTTCGTCGGGCTCGACCGACAGGAAACGCCAGACGCCATAGGCGGCGACGAGCAGCAGCGCGACGATGACGAGCGTCCACGCCATGCGCGCGGGCGGCAGGCGGGCGGGGTCGGTCGGCTCATAGGCCTCATACAGCGGGCGCGAGGCATAGGCGTCTTCTTCGAGCTCGCGGCGGATCGACGCACCGATCTCGGCCTCGGGCAGATTGACGGCGCGGGCATAGGCGCGCGCGAAGCCGGTGACATAGGTCCGCCCGGGCAGGTCGGTGAAATCCGACTTTTCGATCGCCTCGAGGTGGCGCTGGGTGATCCGCGTCCGCGTCGCCACATCGGCGAGCGACAGCCCCGCCTCCTCGCGAGCCAGCCGCAGCCGGTCGCCGGTACGCGTAATCGCCAGCTCGCCCTGTTCGGGGGCCTCCTCGTCAGCCATCAAAATCTCCGTGCCGGTCGTTTGCAACCCATGTCGACCGTGCGCGCCGTTCATCGCACCGACCATGCGGCAAAGTCAAATGAAGTTCGGCAAAGGAACGGCTGAAAAGGACGGGAATTACGTCCGTTCGTGCCGGCGGCCGTCAGAGAACATATTTGCTGAGATCGGTGTCGCCGACGATGTCCGACAGTTGCCCGTCGACATAGGCGGCGTCGATGTCGAGCGTCGTGCCGCCACGGTCCTCGGCCGTGAAGCTGACCTCTTCGACCAGCCGCTCCATGATCGTCTGCAGCCGCCGCGCGCCGATATTCTCGACCTTCTCGTTGACCTCGGCCGCGAGCTTCGCGACGCGGGCGATCGCGTCGGGTTTGAAGTTCAGCGTCACACCTTCGGTGCCGAGCAGCGCGGCATATTGTTCGGGCAGGCCGGCCTTGGTCTCGCTGAGGATACGGACGAAATCGCCCTCGGTCAGCGCGCCGAGTTCGACGCGGATCGGCAGGCGGCCCTGCAGTTCGGGAAGCAGGTCGCTCGGCTTCGCGACGTGGAACGCGCCCGAGGCGATGAAGAGGATATGGTCGGTCTTCATCGGACCATATTTGGTCGCGACGGTCGTGCCCTCGATCAGCGGCAGTAGGTCGCGCTGGACGCCCTCGCGGCTCACCGAACCGCCGCGCACGTCGCTGACCGCGATCTTGTCGATCTCGTCAAGGAAGACGATGCCATTGGCCTCGGCATCGGCGAGCGCGATGCGCGCGACATCGTCCTGGTCGAGCCGCTTGTCCTGCTCTTCCTCGATCAGCCGCGTCGCGGCGTCGATGACCTTCATCTTGCGCTTCTTCTTCGGCGGGCCGCCCATCGCCTTGCCGAGCATGTCGGACAGGTTGATCATGCTCATCTGGCCGGGCTGGCCGGGCAAGTCGAACGGCATCGACGGTGCGTCGGCGACCTCGACCTCGACCTCATTGTCGTCGAGATGGCCCTCGCGGATGCGCTGGCGAAAGCTCTGGCGCGTCGCTTCGCTGGCGCCCTTGCCGGTCAACGCATCGAGCAGCCGCTCCATCGCGGCCTCTTCGGCGGCGGCGCGCACGGATTCGCGGCGGCGTTCCTTTTCGAGCCGCACGGCTTCCTCGACGAGGTCGCGGGCGATCTGCTCGACGTCGCGGCCGACATAGCCGACTTCGGTGAACTTGGTTGCCTCGACCTTGATGAAGGGCGCGTCGGCGAGCTTGGCGAGGCGGCGCGAAATCTCGGTCTTGCCGCAGCCGGTGGGGCCGATCATCAGGATATTCTTGGGGCTGACCTCGTCGCGCAGGTCGGCGCCGAGCTGCTGGCGGCGCCAGCGATTGCGCAGCGCGACGGCGACCGCGCGCTTGGCGGCGTCCTGCCCGATGATGTGCGTGTCGAGCGCGGCGACGATCGCCTTGGGGGTAAGGGCTTCGTTCATGGGTCTCAGGCCTGGATTTCGATGGTTTCTTGGGTGAACTGGTCGTTCGTGTAGACGCAGATGTCGGCGGCGACCTCCATCGCCTTCTTCACCAGCACCTCGGGGTCTTTCTCGTAATCGACGAGCGCGCGCGCCGCCGACAAGGCGAAATTGCCGCCCGAGCCGATTGCGGCGATGCCGCCCTTGGGTTCGAGCACGTCGCCGTTGCCGGTGATGACGAGCGTCACTTCCTTGTCGGCGACGATCATCATCGCCTCGAGGTTGCGCAGATATTTGTCGGTGCGCCAGTCCTTGGCGAGCTCGACTGCGGCGCGCAGCAACTGACCATTGTGGCGCTCGAGCTTGGCTTCGAGGCGTTCGAACAGGGTGAAGGCATCGGCGGTAGCGCCCGCGAAGCCGCCGATGACGCTGCCGTCGTGCAGGCGGCGCACCTTGCGGGCGTTGGGCTTCATCACCGTCTGGCCCATCGACACCTGTCCGTCACCGATGATGACGACCTTGTCGGGGCTGCGGGCGGAGAGGATGGTGGTTCCGTGCCAGGGCGAGGCACTGTGCGCATGGGGTTCGGTCATGCGGCGCGATATGGGCCATGGCCCATGCCGCTGCAAGGGGAGGGCGGTTTAAGCCACCGCCCGCGGCGCGTTCGCCGCCGCCGGCCAGCCCTGATCGGGCCACAAGCCGCGCGTGTCGTAGACGATCTTGCCGCTGCGTTCCTCGAGCGGAACCGATTTGAACACGTCGTGATCGACGAGCACGATCATCACCTCGCAATCGGCGAGCGCATCGTCGAGTTCGACCAGTTCGGCGCCGCTGCCCGCGAATTCCATCGGCAGGCCGCGCGCGAAGGGTTCGACGATGCGGATGCGCTTGCCGAACTGGCGCGCCAGCGCCGCCGCGACCTCGACCGCCGGGCTTTCGCGGAAATCGTCGATATTGGGTTTGAAGGCGAGGCCGAGCACGCCGACCTTCGCCTGCGGATGGCTCGCGACGAGCGCGGCAGTCGCGGCGATGACGTGCGCCGTCTTGGAAAGATTGACCTCGCGCGCGGTGCGGATCAGGCGGCTTTCGTCGGGCGCGCCGTGGACGAGGAACCAGGGATCGACCGCGATGCAATGGCCGCCGACGCCGGGTCCCGGCTGCAAGATGTTGACGCGCGGGTGGAGGTTCGCGAGGCGGATCACGTCCCACACGTCGACCCCCATCTTGTCGGCGATCATCGACAATTCGTTGGCAAAGGCGATGTTGACGTCGCGATAGCTGTTCTCGACCAGCTTGACCATTTCGGCGGCGCGCGCGGTGGTGGTGACACAGGCGCCGCGCACGAACTGGCGATAGAAGGTCATCGCGCGGCGCGCGCAGCGCGGGGTGATGCCGCCGATACAGCGGTCGTTGTCGACCAGTTCGACGAGGATGCGGCCCGGCAGCACGCGCTCGGGGCAATAAGCGATGAAGATGTCGGGGGTGCCCGTGCAGCGGCCCGGAATCCTGAGATCGGGGCGCTCGGCAGCGAGCAGTTCGGCGACTTTTTCGGTGGTGCCGACGGGCGATGTCGATTCAAGGATGACGAGGTTGCCCGGCTGCAGCACCTTCGCGATGCCGCGCGCGGCATCGAGGACGTAGCTGATATCGGGGCGATGCTCGTCGTCGTGCGGGGTCGGCACCGCGATGACGAAGGTGTCGGCGGCGACCATCGTCGTCGAGGCGACGAGCGCGCCGCGCGACACGACGCCCTGGACGAGGCCGTCGAGATCGACTTCCTCGATATGCACCTTGCCGTTGTTGACGGTCTCGACGACATGCGCGCTGACGTCGATGCCGGTGACCTTGCAGCCCGAGCGGGCGATCAGCGCGGCGGTCGGCAGGCCGATGTAGCCGAGGCCGACGACGGTGACTTTCTGTTCGATATCAACGGGCACGCGCGACAATCTCCGCAATTTGTTCGCCAGCCGTGCCGTCGCCGAAGGGGTTATGGGCGCGCGCCATGGCGGCATAAGCCTCTTCATCGTCCAAAAGGCTGAAAATTTCGGAAACGATACGGTCCTTGTTCGTACCTACCAGTCGCGCCGTGCCGGCTTCGATGCCTTCGGGACGCTCGGTCGTCTCGCGCATCACGAGCACTGGTTTGCCCAGCGAGGGTGCCTCTTCCTGCACCCCGCCGCTGTCGGTGAGCACCAGTTCGCTCGAGGCGAGCAGGTGGACGAAATGCGGATAATCGAGCGGATCGATCAGCGCGACATTGGCCAAGCCGCCAAGGATCGGCTCCATCGCGGCGCGAACATGCGGATTGGGATGGACCGGAAAAACGACCGCGACATCGGGACGCGCGGCGATCGCGGCGATGGCATCGGCGATCGCCTTCATCCCGTCGCCGAAATTCTCGCGCCGGTGCGAGGTGACCGCGACGATGCGTTTTCCGGCGAAGCGATCGAGCAGCGGCGCGAGGCCCGCGGCAAGCGCGGGTTCCTCGTCGATGCGCGCCTTGGTCGCGAGCAGCGCGTCGATCACCGTGTTGCCGGTGATGTGGATATTCGCTGCGTCGACATTTTCGGCACGCAGCGCGGCGGCGGCGGTCTCGGTCGGCGCGAAATTCAGGTCGGCGACCGCGCCGGTGACCTTGCGGTTCACCTCTTCGGGCCATGGGTGATAGATGTTGCCGCTGCGCAGACCCGCCTCGACATGGCCGACCGGGATCTTGCGGAAATAGGCCGACAGCGTCGCCGCCATCGTCGTCAGCGTGTCGCCATGGACGAGGATGCGGTCGGGCTTCTCGGCGTCGAACGTCTCGCCAAGCCCGACCACCAGCCGCGCGAGCAGCCCGTCGAGCGTCTGGTTCGCCTGCATGACGTCAAGGTCGATGTCGGGCACGATCCGCGCGATTTCGAGCACCTGGTCGAGCATCTCGCGATGCTGCGCGGTGACGCACACGCGCACGTCGAGCCCCGGCTGGCGCCGCAGCGCTTGCACGACGGGGAACATCTTGATCGCTTCGGGACGCGTCCCGAACACCGTCATCACTTTCATCGCGGGCTCTTGTCTCGTCGGTTCATCGCTGTGCTTCTACGCGATTTTGGTTGTTATCCGCTTAACTTCGTGGCGAAATGATCCGGCTGTGATCCTTGTCATTGCGGCGATCGCCGGTAAATGCGTGGATCGATGCATCTTGATCGGCAGTTGAGCGTTGATGTCGCGCTGCGGCGAAGACCGACGATTGGGGTAGGGCGTCAGTTTCATTCGGTAAGACCATGTTTAAAAAACTCTTCAGCCGCAAGGCGGCCCCCGAACCCGTAGCCGAGGATTGGCCGCAGGTGCCGCCCGGCACGCGCGTCTATGCGATCGGCGACGTCCATGGCCGGCTCGACCTGCTCGACGCGCTGCTCGCGCGGATCGCCGATGAAAGCGCCCGCGATCCGGCGGAAACGGTCCACCTGGTGATGCTGGGCGACCTGATCGATCGCGGCCCGCAATCGGCACAGGTGGTCGAACGCTTGTTGACCAGGCCCGCGGGGGTCGACGAAATGCACCTTTTGATGGGCAATCACGAAGAGGCGCTGCTCGAAATCCTCGACGGCGCGCATTCGCAGCTCCCCGGCTGGATCCGTTATGGCGGCGAACAGGCGCTCGAAAGCTATGGACTTGAAGAAGCGGTGATTTTCGGCGATAGAGAGGCTCTGGTCGCCAAAATCCACGCCGGCATACCGGCTTCGCATGTCCGTTTGTTCCGCTCGATGGTAGACTATGTGCAGATCGGCGACTATCTCTTTGTCCATGCCGGGATTTTCCCCGGACGGCCGCTCGACCAGCAACAGGTTCACGATTTGCGCTGGATACGCGAGCAGTTCCTCGACGACCCGCGGGACCATGGCGTGATGGTCGTTCACGGCCACACCATCACCCCCGACGTCGATTGCCGCGTCAACCGTATCGGGATCGACACCGGCGCCTATCGGAGCGGCATGCTGTCCGCGCTCGTGCTGGAGGGCCGCGCGCAACGCTTCCTCAAGACGGGGGAGGGTATCGGGGCGTGATCCTGGGGCGGATTTGGGGGCTGGTCGAAGAACGCATCCTCGCGGTGCTGGCGACGCTCGTCGCGCTCGGCCGCAGCGAGAAGCGCGCGATCCTGATCGTCGCCGACGCGCTGCTGTGCGTCGCGGCGGTGCTCGTCGCCTTTTCTCTGCGCCTCGGCCGCTGGGAAATCTTCGACGCCTCGGTCGGCCTCGCCTCGGTCATCGCGCTATCGAGCTGGCTGCCGATCTTCCTGATGCGTGGGACTTATAGCTCGATCCTCCGCTTCTCGGGCGGACGCACGATGGTCGGGCTCGCTTATTCGGTGATGCTTTACGCGATCCCGATGCTCGTGATCTTCGGCATCGTCGGCATGCACGGCGTGCCGCGCACCGTGGCGGTGATCCAGCCGATCATCTTCCTGCTTTTCCTCGCGATGACGCGCATCGTCGCGCGCTACGCAGTCGTCGACCTGCTCAAGCGCCGCGACATCCGGCAGCAATCGATCGCGCTGATCTATGGCGCGGGCGAGGCGGGCCAGCAGCTCGCGATGGCGCTGCGCGGCGACCCGGCGATGCGCCTCGTCGGCTTCATCGACGACGACCGCAAGGTCGAGGGCGAGATCATCGACGGCGTTCCGATCTATTCGCGCCCGAAATTGCCCTATCTGGTCGACACCTATGGTGTGACCGACGTGCTGCTCGCGCTGCCGCACGTCACGCGCTCGAAGCGGCGCCGGGTGATGAAATCGCTCGAGGACTGGCCGATCCGCGTGCGGATGTTGCCCAATATGCGGCAGATCATCGACGAACAGGTGTCGGTCAGCGATCTGCGCGACGTCCAGATCGAGGATTTGCTCGGCCGCGACCCCGTGCCGCCGAACCAGTTGCTGCTCGGCCGCACGATCGTCGGCAAGACGGTGATGGTCAGCGGTGCCGGCGGCTCGATCGGCAGCGAGCTGTGCCGCCAGATCGTGACCATGCGTCCCGACAAGCTGATCCTCGTCGAATCGTCGGAATATGGCCTCTACGCGATCGGGCAGGAGCTGCAGGCGGTGATCGCGGGACTTCCCGACGGGCAGCATCCCGAACTGATCGAAGAACTGGGCAACGTCACCGACCAGCCGACGGTCCGCCGCCTGCTCGCGCGCTGGCGCCCCGACACGATCTTCCACGCGGCGGCGTACAAGCATGTGCCGCTGGTCGAGGCGAATCCCATCGCCGGCATCGGCAACAATGTCTGCGGCACGCTGTTCATGGCAAGCGAGGCCGACCGCATCGGGGTGGCCAATTTCGTACTCATCAGCACCGACAAGGCGGTGCGCCCGACCAATGTCATGGGCGCGTCGAAGCGCGTCTGCGAGCTGGTGCTCCAGGGACTCGCGGGCCGCGGCAGCCAGACCTGCTTCGCGATGGTCCGCTTCGGCAATGTCCTGGGATCGAGCGGGTCGGTCGTGCCGCTGTTCCGCGAACAGATCAAGCAGGGCGGTCCGGTAACCGTCACCCACCGCGACGTCACGCGCTTCTTCATGACCATCCCCGAGGCCGCGCAACTCGTCATCCAGGCGGGCGCGATGGCCAAGGGCGGCGAAGTGTTCGTGCTCGACATGGGCAAACCGGTGCGGATCATCGAACTCGCGCGCACGATGATCAACCTGTCGGGGCTGACGGTGCGCGACGAGGACCATCCCGACGGCGATATCGAAATCAGCGAAGTCGGGCTGCGCCAGGGCGAAAAGCTCTATGAAGAGCTGCTGATCGGCGACGATCCCAAGCCGACGGGCCATAGTCGTATCATGCAGGCACGCGAAGCGATGCTCGAATGGAACGAGCTGTCGGCGAAGCTCGACGCGTTGCGCGCCGCGATGGACGACGGCCGGGCCGGGGAATGCCTTGAAATCTTGCACGATCTCGTCCCCGAATTCCGTCCACCCGAAGAGGTGAATCAGGCGACCGCCAGCCTTCAGGCCCCGCTGGCCGGCTGACGCCGCGCTGGCCTTTTTCGACGGAGTACGCCCTTTGGCCGCCAATTTCGCAGCGCTCGACCGCTATATCGACCGGCAGATCGAGGCCGTTGCAGGCTATTTTGGCCATGTCGAATGGGCGGCGATCGACGCCATCGGTCGCTGGCAGGTCGAACAGGGCATAAAAGGAAACCTCGCCGAAATCGGCGTCCATCACGGCAAGCTCTATTTCATCCTCGCGCTGCTCCGCCAAGCGGGCGAGCGCGCTCTGGCGATCGACCTGTTCAAGGACGACGGACTCAACACCGGCATCCACGCGGGCCGCGACCGGGCGTTTTTCGACAATCGGGCTAGGCTCGGCATCGACCTTGATGAAGGCGAGGTGTGGACTGTCGATACGCTGACGCTCACCCCCGAAGCGCTGCGCACGCGGATCGGCGCGGTGCGGCTGTTCAGCGTCGATGGCGGCCATGCCTATAAGAATGTCGTCCACGACATGCGGCTTGCAGAGGCAGTGCTCGCCGACGACGGGGTGATGATCGTCCATGACTTTTTCGGGATCGGCTGGCCCGACGTCTCGGTCGCGGCGATCCATCTGCTCACCGATATGAAGGATCGACTGCAACCCTTTCTGATCACGCAGTATAAATTGTTCGTCGCGCGCCCCGAAGCGGCCGAGCGCTATCGCAAGATGCTGGCGACCAACCCGCGCCTTGCCTCGGCGCAGATGTCCGAACGCACGATGTTCGACCGGCCGATCACGCTCTTCAACCTTGGGCGGCGCGAACTGCTCGAACGACGGATCAAGCGCAAGCTGGGCTTTTATCCCAAAAAGCTCTGAGCGCGCTCAGGCCGCGAGGAACTCGCCGACGCGCTCGGCGGGGCAAGCGACATATTCGCATAGCGACAGGTCGCCATGGATGCCGATCGCATCGATCGGCACCAGTTCGTAGTCGCCGTCGCGCCCTTCGTGCAGCACGCGCAGCAGGCGATAATCGAGGTCGGCGAAGCGCGCCTCGATCCGTGCCTGCCGCGCGATGCGCTCGGCGTGCCTGCCGTCGTAACAGGGCAGGATTTCCATCGAGATCTGCGGGCGGTCGCGTGCGATGACCGGCGTCAGCGCATCGATGACATCGGCCTCGGCGCCCTCGACGTCGATCTTGACCAGCCCTACGGGCGCCGCGAGCAGGTCGTCGGGCAGGTCGGCAACGCCGAGGATGGCGACGGTCTTGCGAAAGGTGACGACCTTGTCGGGGCGGAAGCCCTCGACGATCGACGCCGCCGAATCACCGCTGCGACCGTGATAGAGTTCGAGCGTCACGATGCCGCTTCGCGGACCAAGGCCGGCGGGCACGACACGCACATCGGTCCAGCCATTGGCGGCGACCAGTTCCTCGACATAATGGACGCACGCCGGATTCGGCTCGAAGCCGATATAGCGGCGAGCGGGCTCGATCGCCTTCACTTTGATCAGCGTCTGGCCGAGGTTCACCCCGACGTCGATGAAGGTGCCGGTTGCGTTCGCCAGCAATCGCCGCAGCAGCGCGTGCATCCAGGGCTCGGTAAGTTCGGCCATGAGCCCCGCGCTCACCGGCACTGCGACTGGCACGCCCCCGACCATGGCATCGATTTGGCGATTGAAGCGGGAGAATTGCCCGAGGCGTCGCAGGATACGGTTGGCGAGGCGGCTGTCAGGGCTGATCTCCATGCTCATTTCATCCGTCCTTCAAAAAGGCTGCGATGCGCTCGACATGGGCGCGATAACTGTTGGCGAGCGCCAGTTCGACACGCGCGCGCCAACCCGTGTCGCGCGACCCGCGAACCGCGTCGATCGCCGCATCGAGCTTGGCGCCGATTTCGTCGGGGGCGTCGCGCGGCGCCATGAAGATGCCCGGGGCATCGGCCTGCGCCGCGATCGGGCTGCTCACGACCTCGCCGCCGAGCGCGAAATATTCGAGCAATTTATGCGAATTGACCCCGCGATTGCGGTCGCGCGCATAGTCATAGAGCAGCAGCCAGACGTCGACGTCCTCGGTCGCGGCGATCAGCGCGTCACCGGTGAGCAGCCCCGCCAGTTCGACATTGGGCTGCCGTGCCAGCGTATCGGCCCAGGCGTGGTTCTCCGCAGTGCCGCCCTGCACCGGGCCGATGAAGCGGAAGATGCAGTCGGGATGCGCCGCGACAAGGCTGGCAAAACGTTCGCGGTCCATCGCCGGCTGCGCGAGATTGCCGATGAAACCGACGGTGACGGGTTGGTCGGTGTCGCGAACCCGCGGTGCGGCGAGGCGGCGACGCGCCGCGCAGGCGAACAGCGGCGACAGCCCGTGCCCGACGACATGCCGCGGCGCGTCCGACGGCGCGATCTCGGCGATCAGCAACTCGTCGACACCCAGGATCAGGTCGGCATGGCGATGCATGGTGTCGCCGGGATCGAGCATGTCGACGACGTGCAGAATCGACAGCGGCGCCGCAAAGGCCCGGTGGTCGGCGAACTGGCGCGCATTGTCGAAATCCCAAAGCAGGTCGATCGGTCCGACGGCGCGCGCGATCGCCTTCGCGCGAAGCCGCGCGGCGACGATGAACAGCCATTGCGCGCGATATTTGGCGCGCGCCATCGGCATTCGCGGGTGATCGACCAGCGTGACGCCCGCAACGTCGCTCGGCACCAGGCGAATGGCGTCGGCGCTGCCAGGCGGATTGACGAAGAAGACCTGATGACCGAGCGCGGCAAGTTCGCGCGCATAATGATGCTTCGACACCTGCAACCCCGTCCACGGTTGCGGCGAGATGAGCAGGATCCGAAGCGGCGGCGCCAGAAGATCGACGGGACCTGC
This sequence comes from Sphingopyxis sp. KK2, assembly GCF_001990265.1. Taxonomy (GTDB): domain Bacteria; phylum Pseudomonadota; class Alphaproteobacteria; order Sphingomonadales; family Sphingomonadaceae; genus Sphingopyxis. Next base: position 21,688 of record NZ_LYVN01000007.1, on the reverse strand, counting down.
CATCGCTTAACGCTTCAATCCCATGACGCGCATCGCCTTGCCGATCGTGCCGATGATGCGAAAATAGCGATCGCGTTGCTTCTGGTCGGTACCGTAAATTTCGTGCCGCTGGTTGGGCAGCGTCAGCAAATCCTCGAATTCCCCCTCGCTGAAGCCCAGCTTCTTGCGAACATAGGCCTTGTCGCGTTCCTGCATCGCTTCGTCATAGGTCGGTTGCTGCAATTCGCGCAACGCTTCGTCGCGTGTCGCCTGCCCCGACAGGATCAGGTTCGACAGATGCGCCTTGCGCTTGTCGACGCCGAATTTCCGGGGGAGGATGTAGCCCTGATAGAAGCGCGTGAAGAGCGATTCATAATGTTTGCCGCCATAGTCGACCCAATCGAGTTCGCGGATCAGCAATTCCTTGGCCTTAGCCTTGTCGAAATCGACGAGATCGAGCACCGCCTCGCTGTGGATGCCGCGCACCAGTTGGTACCAGGCGCGCTGCCACACGCCGAGCGCGGGCAGCTTCTTGAGCGGTTTCTCGCCGAATTGCCGATGGATGTTCTTCAGGTTGACGAGATCGAACTTCGCATAGTTCCACGATGGCGGCATCAGCCATTCGGTCGCGTGATTATGGCCCGACAGGATATATTTGAGCTTGTGCTTTGCCGCGAAGCGATAGAGCGCGCCCGAGATCATATGATCGGTCGGCACCTCGATGTCGACCACCGACGCCTTGAAATAGGCGCGCTGCAGATCACGGAATTCATCCCAGTCCATGACGAAGGTGTTGAGTTCGAATCCGAGCTTCTTGCAGATATTCTCGATATTGCGGACCGCGAGTTCGTTGTTCCAGCCATTGTCGAAATGGACGATCAGCGGTCGCAATTCCCATTGCTTCGCGAGCAATGTGACATAGCTGCTGTCAACCCCGCCCGACAGCCCGATCACGCAGTCATAGGGCTTGCCCTTGCCGTCGGCGCGTACCGCGGCGAGAATTGCGTCGAGCTTCGCCTGTCGCGCCGCCGCGTCGGGCAAGGTGGCGGCAAAGGCCTGGTAATCGTGCCAATAGTTGCAGACGCCGTCGGCGTCGAAGCGGACGTCGGGGTCGCTGCCGTCCATGACGGTACGGGTGCAGGTCTGCACCGATGGCGAGGGCAGGGGCGAGGTGGCCTGGATCATCGCACCGCGTTCAATCGATCTGCGCGAACAGCCGGTCGCGCAGATCGGCCTCGTCGGGGTAGGAGATGAGCACGCCCTGTTTTGGCGCGCGATAGACGAACAGGCTCGATGCCGCGACCGCCGAGGCGCCGGCTTGGCGGATCGCCGTCAGGAAATCGCCGATGTCGGCGGCGCCGCCGCATGCGACCACCGGCACGTCGACCGCGGCGGCGACGGCAGTCACCGTCGGCAGATCGAAGCCCGACCATTTGCCGTCGCGATCGATACTGTAGAGCAGGATTTCGCCCGCGCCCGCCGCCGCCATCGCTTTTGCCGCCGCGACGGGCGATTGTCCGGTCCTGGTCTTGCCGCTGCACGTAAACACCTGCTCGCCGCCGATCAGCCGCCGCGCATAGGGCAGCGACACCGCCACCGCCTGCGTCCCGAAACGGTCGGCGATCGCCGACACCAATGCGGGGTTGGCAAAAGCCTCGGTCGACAGCACGACCTTTTCCAGCCCGAGTGCGAACAGCCGCGCCGCATCCTCGACGCTGCGGATGCCGCCGCCATAGCCCATCGGCAGGAACGCCTCCTCGACAATGTCGCCGATCGCATCGAAATTCGGCCTGCGCCCGTCGGCACTGGCATCGATGTCGAGCAGCAATATTTCGTCGACCATCTTGGTGTTGAAGATGCGCACCGCGTTGATCGGATCGCCGATATAGGTCCGCTTGCCGAAGCCGACGGTCTTCACCAACCGCGCGTCGCGGTCGATGGTCAGCACGGGGATGACGCGAATGCGGCGCATCGCGCGTCGGTCAGACCTGCCAGCCGGCAAAATTCATGCCGGTCGTTGCGCGAAGACGGGTCACATCCATTTCCTCCGCCATGAAGATGTCGGCGTGGCGCGCCAGATCGTTGGGCAGGCTGCTGGTCCCGCATTTCATCGCGCCGATGTCCAAAAGGTTGGGAAGATACATCCGACTATCCTGCTTTCACGTCGGCGATCAGACGCGAGATGGTGGCGATATGGCCGGCGTAGCTGTTCTCGGCTGCAAATTGCGCACGCGTGGCCGCAAGCGGGGCGCCGACCGCCGCATAATCGGCGACGATCGCGCTCAGCAACTCAGGCATGTCTCGGTTGTCCTCATAGGCCGAGCAGGTCACCGCGCCAGCGGGGAAGGTGAAGGACAGCGGGCTCGCGAGCACCGGTTTACCGGTCGCGAGGAATTCGTTGATCTTGTGCGGATAGATCAATCCCTTCGCCTTTTCATAGCGATAGGCGACCAACCAGATATCGACGTCCGCCGAGCGCGCGATCACTTCCTGCGATTCGAGCCGGCCGAGCAGGGTGACGTTGGTGAAGGACGACAGCCGCTCGATCCGTGGATCGGGCGGCGTCGCGACGCGATAGGGTCCGATGATCTGGAACTCGAGCTCGGGATGCGCCCCGATCACCGCATAAAGCGCGTCCCAGTCGATATCCTTTCGGTCGAGGTTGCCGACATAGCCGACGACCTGCGGCGTTTCGCGAAAAGCCGGAGCACGGCCGTCGAGCCGCGTACGCGCCAGCTCCAGAAAGCTGGCCTGCGTACCGTGCGGGATCAGCGCGGTGCGCGCGCCGCTTGCTGGCAGCGACGAGATGTAGAAGCCGTTGTTGGCGAGGATGATCTGCGCATGCTTGGTCGATGAAAATTGCGGCGCGATGTCATCTACGGGGTGGAATATGGTGAAATCCGGCGAGAAATCGCCGAGATCATGGAACATATATTCATTGTCGAAATCCCAGACCAGGTCGATCGGTTCAGCAACCGCCCTGGACACGCGCCGTGCGACGCCTTTCATCAGCCAGATGAAAAGCGCGCGCGCGTGGAACTTGATCCGGTACGGGAAGGGCAGGCGGTAGCGGACGAGCGAAACCCCCTTGGCATCGCTCGGCAGGATCGTGACGCTGCGGTCGCGCCGGCTGTGGTCGGGCGGTTCGACGAAATAGACGCGGTGCCCCATCTCGCCGAGCAGCCGTGCATAATGATGCTTCGACACATTGGGCGCGTTCCACGCCTGCGGCGAGATGATCAAGATCGTTCGCGGCTGCGAGAAATAGCCCTCCACGCCTCAGCCTCCCTGCAACGCAGGGTGGGGTGCCTGCGGCGCAAAAGCGGCAAACTCCGCTACATGATAGCGGTGATCGCGGATGTCGTGGTGGGCGCGGCGCACGATATGCTGCCTGCCCATATACTGGCGCGCAACATAGCGTGGCAGGAACCGCGACGGGCGCAAAGCTGCGCTGGTTGCCACCTTGTCTGTCAGACAAGCAGCGGGATTGGCAGAAAATTCGGTCATATCAACGGTATCGCGTGCCTCTGCCGGGAGAAAGTCAGGAAGCCTCCCCCGAGGGCATATGCCAGCCTTGCCGCATTGTCTATCACGGCACCGCCGGTTCGCCGCGAAGATGGCGATGGCGATAGGCAATCCAGAAAGCGGTGGCGAGAAAGGCGACATACATCGCGCCCTGCGCCAGCGCATAAGCGATGATGACGTTCAGCGGCTCGGCGATAAACTGTGTCGCCAGCAGCACCGCGCCGATGGTGAAACCCGCGAAGCCCGTCGACATCAGGAAATCGAGCCGCTGATAGCCGTGCAACCACAATATCTTGGTCAGCGGCTGAGCGACGAACTGCAGGCCGATGACGGGCGCGAGGATGCGCGCGACTTCGCCGGTCTCGTGCCAGTTGGGACCGAGCACGAATACGAACAGCGCCGGCGCGATAAGGTACAGCAGTCCGAACATCGGTATTGCAATCGCCGTGAGGCCGATCGCGAGCCGGTAGAAAAGATGCGTCGCGCTATCCAGCCGCGCGATTTCCTCGGCACCGCGCCGAAAAAACACCTGGCCGATCGCGGTCGCGAACATCTGGACGGGCAGCGCGAGCAGGCTGCGCGCGCGGTTGAAATGGCCGACGACGTCGAGCATCCCACCCTTCAGGCCGAGCACATAGATGGGGAACGCCATCGCCACCTGTTCGATGATCGCGGTCGGGGTCGTCCAGCGCGCGAAATCGCGGTGTCGCACCGCCGCCGCGCGCATGTCGGCGACAGGAACCCGCCGCGCCAGTCGGAACGCCTCGCGGTTCCCTGCGACGACATAGGCGAAGGCGACGAACTGGCCCGCGAAATAGGCGGCCATCAGTCCGCCTGCACCCCATTTGAGCAGGCCCAGCCCGATCGACAGTCCGGTCGTCACGACGACGCTGACGATCTGCAGCCGGCTCATGAAGCTGTAGCGGTTCTGGCGGTTGGCAAAGGCCTGCAGCGCCGCGGTCTGGCTCGACATCAATATGGTCAGCGGCAAGAACCAGAACCACGGCCACAGCGCCCCGCTCGACCAGCTCGCCGGCCCGATCCAGGGGATCAGCGCGACGATGCCAAGCGCGAACGCCGATATGACGAGCGGGATGCGCATCGCCAATGCCAGCGTCGCGATCGCCTCCTGCTCCTGCTTGTCGACGATCACGCCCTTGAAATATTGCAGGTTGCCGATCGTCGCGAGTACCGCGCCGAACGCCATATAGGTGCCGAGCACGCCATAGTCGGCGGGCAGATAAAGCCGCCCGAGGATCGGCGCGGTCAGGATCGGGATCAGCGTCGCGATCGCCTGTCCGCTGGACAGCGTCGCGAAATTCCGCACGAAGTTCAGGCGCGAGATCTTCACCATTTTGTCGGCGACGGTCTTCACCAATTCATCTCCGCAGCGCGTTGAAGGGTTTGGCGAGATTCCTTCGCCGACACGGGACCGATCCCGCCGGTTACAGAAAAGCCCCGACCCCGCCAATCGAATTCCATGGTGTCAGAGTCCCGCGAAGCGATCGAGCACCGCCATGCCGAACGACAGGCTCTTTTCGGGATGGAACTGGACACCGAAGACATTGTCCTTTTCGACCCCGGCGGCGAAGCGATAGCCGTGGACCGCGCTGCACAGTTCGGTCGCCGGATCGTCGCAGGCGATGTGGAAACTATGGACATAATAATAGCGCGCATCAGGGGTATCGAGCGCCATCCGGTGCCCGGCGTTCCATGTCGTGTCGGCCCATCCGATATGCGGGACCTTAAGCCGCGCGTCGAGACGCACGCGGTCGAAGGCGACGGTCTCTGCGGCGACCCAACCAAAGCCGGGGAGTTCGCCCTCCGCGCTGCCACGCGTCAGCAATTGCGCGCCGAGGCAGATGCCGAGCATCGGCACCCTGCGGCGCTCGACCGCCTCACGGAGCGGCTTTGACAGCCCCTTGTCGTGAAGCCTCTGCATGCCCCAGTCGAACTTCCCGACGCCGGGCAGGATCAGCCGCTCGGCGCGCGCGACCCGGTCGGGATCGCCCGTCAACTCGGCGCGATGGCCAAGATATTGCAGCATGTTGATGATCGATCGCGGGTTGCCCGCGTCATAGTCGACGATCGTGATCATAAGGACACCGCAAAACGCCGCACCCAGGCGGCGAGGCTGATCAGCCGGAAATGCGCCGGATCGTAACGCGTCGAAGCGGCGATGCGGTCCCCGAGCGTGGAAACGTCGAGCAGCGGGCGCAGGACGGCCAATGCATCGTCGGTCATCGCCGCCATGCGCTCGGGATAGTCGCGGCCAAAGCTCGCGTCGGGCGAGGAAAAGCCGATCTTGTCGCGGCGCCAGCGCACCGCATCGGGCAGTTCGTCCATCGCGTCGCGCAGGATCAGCTTCTGCCAGCCCCTTCCGACGAGGAAGCGCGTCGGCAGCCGCATTACGAATTCGACCAGTCGATGGTCGAGGAAAGGCACGCGCGACTCGATGCCGAACTGCATCGCGTTGCGGTCCTGCGAATGGAGCTGGTACGGGATGCTGGTGCGCGTGAGTTCGTCGAGCGCCAGCGGCTTGTAGCGCGTCGGCGGCGCGACGGGCGTATAAGTCTCGGCGCCGGCCCCGCGCCACATCCCCGCCATCAGCGGCGAAATCAGCCGGTCGGATGCCCGCCCTGCGGCGAGATATTTGCGCAGGACGAGGGGCAGGCCGTCGCCGGTCGACAGGCCGCGGCCGCGAAAATTCCGCCAGGCCTCGCCGAGGCGGCCCGCGCCGATCGCCTCGCGCTGCGCTGCGAGCCAGAATTCGCCATAGCCGCCGAAATATTCGTCGGCGCCCTGACCGTCGAGCATCACCGTCACCCCCTCGGCATGCGCGGCGCGGAACAGCGCATGCTCGTTGAAATGGCTGCCGCTGGGCAGCGGCTGGTCCTGCGCCCAGGCAAAGACTTCGAGCCATTCGGGGGTGTAATAGTCGGGCAGCGACACCGGCACCTCGACCTGCCGATAGCCGAAGCGCCGGGCGACCTGAGCCGCGAAGCCGCGCTCGTCGTGATGGCGATCGGCGTGAAAGACGGTGAAGACGGGAAATTGCGCGGGATCGCCGACAACCCCGGCGCTCGCTGCGGCGATCGAGGAACTGTCGACCCCGCCCGACAGGCTGGCGCCGAGCGGGACATTGGCGACATGATGCGAGCGCACCGCCTCTGCGAACAGCGCGCGGAGCTGGTCGCGCGCGTCGGCATAGCGCATATCGAGCGGCTCGATATGCGCCGCGAGATCGTACCAGCGCGCCGTCGCAAATTCGCGGCTGGCGAGGTCGTAGGTCGCGAAATAGCCGGGCGGCAGGGCCTTGATGCCCGCGAAGAAACTGCGTTCGCCGGTGTTGAGCTGCCCATATTCGAGGAAGCGGCGCAGCATGTCATGGTCGGGGGCGCTGTCGACGAGGCCCGTCGCGAGCAGCTGCTTCGCCTCCGACCCGGCGAGCAAGACGCGGTCTGAGAGATGGTAGCAGAGCGGCTTGATCCCGAAGCGATCGCGCCCGAGCAGCATCTTCTGCCGCCGCGCATCATGATAGGCAAAGGAGAACATGCCGCGTAGCCGCGGCAACGCGTCGATCCACCATTGGTCGAGCGCGTGGAGCAGCACCTCGGTGTCCGAGCGTGTGTGAAAGACATGCCCCAGCGCCTCGAGCTCGCCGCGCAATTCGGGGAAATTATAGATGGCGCCGTTGAACAGCAGCCAGTTGTCGCCGTCGCGCATCGGCTGGTTCGAGCGGTCGGCGACGTCGATCACCGCGAGCCGGCGGTGCGCGAGGCCGACCGGACCGAGCGGGACGATGCCTTCGGAATCGGGGCCGCGATGCGCGACCGCATCGGCCATCGCCTGCAACGGCGCGCGCTCGACGGGCCGCCCGTCGCGATTTGCCAATAGACCCCAGCCGCACATGCGGTTCAGCTACCTTCCGCGCGCGGCGAGGTAAAGGCGGCGGCGAAGCGGCCGAGAAACTGATGGCGCAGATTGCGGCGCGCGAAATCGGCGAAATCGCGCGCGGCGACATAGCCGTGCCGGGCATCCGCCGCGATAACCGGGACGGGGCGATCGTGGGTGCCGACGATTTTCGCCGGATTGCCCGACAGGATCGATCGCGGTTCGAAGCACGAGCGGGTGACCACGCTGCCGCGCGTCACGATGCAGAAATCGGCAAGCTCGACGCCGGGCAGGATCGTGCAGCCCTCCTCAATGACGCAATGATCGCCGATCACTAGCGGCGGCCCTTCGAGATAGTCGGTGAGCCGTACCGGGTCGTGATTGCCGCTGATCAGGCCGACGCTGCGTCCGACCGACACGCCGTCGCCGATCACGATCCCCATATTGGCGCTGACGTAACAAAAGGGTTCTATCCCCGGCCAGCTGCCGCGCCCGAGCAGGACGCGGTTCGGATAGTCGAGCTGGCTCGCGGGGTGCATCGGCCAATAGGCGCCGCCGTTGATCCCCAGCCCATGCTGCGCGAAGCGGGCCTTCCATGGGACGGTGCGGGTCATGCGGCGCCCCAGATGCGGTCGAACAGCGCCGGATCGATCTTGCGGTCGCGCAAGACACCAATCCGGGCAAGCGGCGTGTAGCCGACATAGGCGTTCGGTCGCTGCCAGTGCTCGCACGCGGCGGGATCGAGCCGCTTGACGATGCGTGCGGGGTTGCCGGCGACAACACAATAGCCCTCGGGAAAACTGTCGGCGACCACCGCACCGGCGCCGACGATGGTGAAATCGCCAAGGCGCACCCCGGCGCCCACCGTCGCATTCATCGCGATCAGGCAGTGACGGCCGATCTTCGTCGCAAAGTCGATCGGCGCTGCCGGCGCCTCCGCGCCGTCGGGCAGCGACAGCAGCCGGACGTTGGGGGCGATCTGTGTGTAATCGCCGATATAGAGTCCGCCGCGCCCGTCGATCTCGCACCCGGTGCTCCACCCTGGCGAGGTCTCGACACCGATCACGGTAAAGCGTGCCCCGCGGACCCGCGTCGCCGGATGCACCGGCCAATAGGCGTCGGCGTTGCGGCGTAAGATTTTCTGCGCGAACCACATCCGGAAATGCACCTCGACCTGCGTTCCCGCGGTGTCGACGAAATAACGCCCGCCGCCGACCCGGTGCCAATGCGCCTCGAACAGCCGGCGTAGCCGATCGAGGATCGTCGCCGGCCAGCTCAGCTGCATGTTGAGGAGGCGGCCCATCCCGGACCCTAAGCCGAACCGGCCCCCGCCAGCACCGCGGCGATCACGCGGTCCTGCACGTCGTCGGTCAGATAGGCGTGCATAGGCAGGCTGAAGACCTGCGCCGCCCAGCGATCGGTTTCGGTCATCGCACCCGCGATACGGCATGCGCCGGCAAAGGCGGGCTGGACATGCATCGGCTCGGGATAATGCACTCCGCTCGGCACGCCCGCCGCCGTCAGCGCCGCGAGGATCGCAGCGCGGTTCGGCGATTTGAGCGCAAAATAGCCCCAGACGCTCGTCCGGTCGGCGGCGATCATCGGCAGTTCGAGCGCATTGTGGCCGGCAAAAGCAGCGAGATAGCGCGCGCCGAGCACATGGCGGCGCGCGACTTCCTCGTCGAAGATTTCGAGCTTGGCGAGCAGCACCGCCGCCTGGATCGTGTCGAGCCGTCCGCCGACCCCGATCCGATCGTGATGGAAGCGGCGCGACTGGCCATGGACGCGGATCTCGCGGCACGCCTGCGCGAGCGCGTCGTCGTCGCAGAAGATCGCGCCGCCGTCGCCGTAACAGCCGAGCGGCTTGGCGGGGAAAAAGCTGGTGCAACCGATGGCCGACGTGCTGCCGCTGCGCCGTCCCTTGTACGTCGACCCGAAGCTCTGCGCGCCATCCTCGATCACCGCGATGCCGTGCGGCGCGGCGATGGCGTTCAGCGCGTCCATGTCGGCGCATTGGCCATAGAGCGAGACGGGGATAATCGCGCGTGTCTTGTCGCTAATGGCCGCCTTCACCGCCAACGGGTCGATCGTCGAGGTCGCGGGATCGATATCGACGAACACCGGGGTCCCGCCGACCCGCGCGATGACCTCGACCGTCGCGACAAAGGTCGCCGAGGTCGTGATGACCTCGTCGCCGCGCCCGATGCCCAGCGCCATCAGCGCGATCAGCAGCGCTTCGGTTCCCGACGCGACGCCGATGCAATGTTTCGCCCCGGTATAGGCCGCGAGCTTGCCCTCGAGCTCGGCGACCTCGGGCCCCATGATATATTGGCCATGGTCGAGCACCGCCTGTATCCGCGCATCGACCGACGCCTTGACGCTGCGATATTGCGCCTTGAGGTCGTTGAATTCGATCGTCTCGCTCATCGCGGCGCGCATGCCTCGTCGCTCACCTGATATTCGCGGTCGCACGCCGTGCAGGCTATCTCGCCGTCACCCTCGATCCGGACGCCGCATTCGCACATCCAGCCGATTTGCCGCGCCGGCACCCCGACCATCAGCGCATAGGGCTTCACGTCGCGCGTGATGACGCTGCCCGCGCCGACAAAACCATGTTCGCCGATCGTCACGCCGCACACGATCGTGCAGTTCGCGCCGAGCGTCGCGCCCCTGCGCACGAGCGTCTCGCGATATTCGTCCTTGCGTGGCACTGCGGCGCGCGGGTTGTAGACGTTGGTAAAGACCATCGCGGGGCCGCAGAAGACGTCGTCCTCCAACGTCACGGCGTCATAGACCGACACGCCGTTCTGGATGCGGACATTGTTGCCGATCGACACATGGTTGCCGACATAGACATTCTGTCCCAGCGAGCTGCCCGCGCCGATGCGCGCGGTGCCGCACACATGGACCCAGTGCCAGATCGCGGTCCCGTCGCCGATCTCGGCCCCCGCATCGACGATCGCGGTTTCGTGAATCTTGACAGCCATCAGTAATCCAGAGGCAGCGAAACGCGCTTGCCATCGCGTGCCGAGAGATAGGCGGCGACCAGCACCTCGAGGCTGCGCAGCCCCTCGCGCCCGTCGGTCGCAGCGACGGCGGTGCCGGCGAGCGTGTCGAGCACATTGTCGTAATAAAGCTGGTGCCCGAAGCCATAGACCGACGGCGTGTCATAGGAGGCGCCCGAGACCTCGGCATCGTCGGGGTGCGGTGTGTCGAACTGCCAGTCGTCGATGCGGTTGAGCGCGGTCCCGCCGACCTTCACGCTGCCCTTTTCGCCGAGGATGGTGATCGAGCCTTCGAGATTCTTGGGATAGGTCAGCATCGTGACATTCATCGACCCGAGCGCGCCCGAGCGCCAGCGGATATTCATCACCGCCGTATCCTCGACCTCGATATTGCGCGCGAGCGTCGCGGTATAGGCGTGCAGGCTCTCGATCGGGCCGCCGAGCCAGTCGAGCAGGTCGACATAATGGCTCGCCTGGTTCATCAGCGCGCCGCCGTCATATTCCCAGGTCCCGCGCCACGCCGCGCTGTCGTAATAGTCCTGCGGCCGTGTCCAGAAGACGTTCACCGCGATCATGTATACGCGACCGAAGCGCCCTCCTTCGACCGCTCTCTTGAGCAGTTGCAGCGTCGCATTGCGGCGGTTCTGCTTGACGATGAACAGCTGGACCCCGGCCTTTTCGCAGGCCTCGACCATGCGCAGCCCGTCCTGCCAGCGCGTCGCCATCGGCTTTTCGGAGACGATGTGGCGCCCGGATTCGGCGATCTCGATCACCTGCGCCGGGTGCAGCCCGCTGGGGGTGGTGACGATCACCGCATCGGCATCGGTCGCGGCGAGCATCTCGGTGAGCGAGGCGTGACCGCGTGCGCCAGTGCATTCAACGGCCTTGGCAAGCGCAGCGGGATCGACGTCGCAGACATCGACGATTTCGGCGCGATCGGCATGCGCCTTGATCGCTGCGAAATGATGGCCGGAAATGCGCCCGCATCCGACCAGCGCGAAACGCTGGCGGCGGCCGGTAATCGGCAGGTTTGCAACAGTCATAGGGTCTTGGTCATCCTGTTGCATTCCCCCGTCGCGGCGCGGGCCGGTTCCCGGCGTCTATGGACAAGCTGGGCCCAAAGATCAATCGGTGCGCGCGGTGCCGGCGCGGAAGAAGGCGGCGAGCAGCGCGACGAGGACAAGGTCGATCGCCGCGACCCAGAAGGGCAGCAGGTGCCAGGCGACGGCATAGGCGACGGGCAATTGGACGAGCATCGTCAACGCAAACAGCGCGTAACTGACCTTCGCGTGTCCCCAGCGGCGCTTGGCGTGCTGATAGGCATGCTCGCTGTGCGCCTGCGTGACATTCTGGCGGCGCAGGAAACGGCGCAGCAGCGTCACCGCGCTGTCGCACAGGAAGACGCCCTGCAGCACCAGCAGCGCGAGCCCGAAGCGCCAGTTCGACGCCGCGACCGCGAGCGTGACCGCCGCGACGATGAGCCCGAGCGGCGCGCTGCCGCTGTCGCCCATGAACAGCTTCGCCGGCGGGCGGTTGAACAGGAAAAAACCCAGCACCGCCGCCCCGAGCAGCAACAGCGGCAGGGTCAGCACGGTGGGGGGCAGGATCAGCACGCTCCCCGCGACAAAGGCCAGAATCTGGAGCGCGACGATCCCGTCGATGCCGTCCATGAAATTGGTGATATTCGCCGAATAGACAAGATAGAGCAGCGCGACGACCGCGAGCGGCCAGAACCAGGCCTCGGACAGTGGCTCGGGCAGCGGCGGCCAGGGCCAGAGCAGCAGGAACAACCCCGCCGAGCCGAATTGCACCGCAAAGCGCAGCGTCGTCGGCAATGGCGTGCGATCGTCGATCCAGCCGAGCCACATCAGCCCCAACACGGCGGGCCCGAGCGCAAGCGCCGGCACCAACTGGTACGGGACGAGCAGCGCCCCGGCGGCGAGCATCGCGATCCACACCGACAGGAACACGATCCCGCCGCCGGTCGGGGTCGCGACGACATGCGCGCTGCGTTCGTTGGGGGTATCGACCATCCGCCCCTTCGCCCAGTCGACATAGAGGCTGAGCAGCATCAGCGTCGCGATCAGGCAGATCGCGGTCAGCGCAAGGCCGGTGTCGATCATGCGCGCCGCTCCGCCGCCGCCATATTCGCCAGCTCGTCGGCCATCGTCACCGGCGCATGCCAGCCGAGCAATTGCCGCGTCGGTCCGCCTTCGACGAGCAGCGGGTCGCACAGCCGGTCGATCGCCGCGCGCTGGCCGGTCAGGCTGCCCAGCAGCCGCAGCAGCGCCACGGGCACCGGGAGCAGCCGCGCCGGACGGCCATAGGCGGTGCCGATCCGAGCGAGCAGGTCGCGAACGCTGACGCTTTCGCCATCGCTCGCCATCAGCGTTGCGCCTGCGGCCGCCGGATGGCGGCTCGCCGCGATCGCCAGCGACGCAAGATTGGTCACCGCGACGAGGCTGCGCTGGTTGGCACAAAGGCCGAAGGGCAGGGGGCGCCCGCGCGCGACCCACGAAACCATGCGCGCGAAATTGGCGCGCACGCCCGGGCCATAGACGAGCGGCGGACGGATAATCGCGACCTCGAGCGCGGTTTCGCCAGCGATGGCATGGAGCACCTGTTCGGCCTCCCACTTCGACTGGCCATAGGGGTCCTGCGGCGCGGGCGAGTCGTCGGCCGAGAAGGGCGGACGGCCGCTCGTGGTCTCGCCATTGACCTTGATCGAACTCAGGAAGACGAGCCGCGTCACGCCGGCGGCTGCGGCCTGCCGCGCCAGCGCCGCGCTGCCGTCGCGATTGACGCTGCGAAAGGCGGCGAGCGGGTCGGCGACGCGGTCGTCCATCTGGTGGACGCGTGCCGCGCAGTGGATCACGCGGTCGACACCCGCGAGCGCCGCGCCCCAGTCGGTGTCGGCGCCGATGTCGCCCACCGCAACTTCATCGGCAGCGCCCGTCGCGTTGCGCACCGCAAGGCGTACCGGCACACCCTCCGCGCGCAGCTGGCGCACCACCTCGGCCCCGACGAAGCCGTTGGCGCCGGTCACAAGGGTCGCTCCGCCGCTCATCACGCGGTCCGGCGCGGCCAATATTGGAAGATCTTGGTGAGATATTTCGACCAGATCATCAGCGAATTGGTCTTCACCCCGTTGCGCTTGCACGCGACGCCGATCTCGCGATTGATGATCTTGCGGCTCTGCAACCCCTGGTTCGATATACCGCCCGTCGCCATGGTGACGATCGGGGCGGCAACATGCACCGCCTCGCGCCCGGCGGTGCAGAAGAAGCGCAGCATCAGGTCGTAATCGGCCGCGATCCGGTAGTCGGTCGCAAAACCGCCCATCTCGCGGAACAGGTCGGTACGCATGTAGAAACCGGGGTGCGGGGGCATCTGGCCCCAGCGCAGGCGGCGGCTCCAGTTGCCCGCGCCCGAATAATAGCGCTGGCGTCCGGGCTTGTCGGGATCGACGATCACGACATCGCCCTGCACCGCATCGGCCCCGGGATGCGCCGTCGCAGCCTCGGCGAGCCGGGCGATGGCGTCGGGATCGCCGAGCCAGTCGTCGGCATTGAGGAAACCGACATACTCGCCGGTCGCGAGCGCGACGCCCTTGTTCATCGCGTCATAGATGCCCTTGTCGGGTTCCGACACCAGCTTGCCCTTGAACCAGTCGAGCGCGGCGATGCGGTCGGCGGTGCCGTCAGGCGAGGCGCCGTCGATGACGATATGTTCGATATGCGGATAACCCTGCTCGGCGACCGAGCGCAGGCATGCCAGGATCGTCTCGCCGGGATTATAGCAGACGGTGACGATCGAAAAACGCACGCCCGGAACAGCCAACGAATATCCCCTGATCAAGCCGGCGCGGGGCTGGCTATGGCGTCGGCATAGGCATCGGCAAACTGCTTGGCAATGGCGGGCCAGTGCAGGTTGTCGGCAACCCATGAACGGCCCGTCGCACCCATTGTGACCAGTTCGGCGTCGGCACGCGCGGTCGCATCGGACAGCGCACCCGCGATCGCAGCGGTCTCGGGCGCGACCCACCAGCCGCAGCTTTCGGTTTCGAGGACCTGCCAGGGCGTTCCGGTCGTCGTGATTACCGGGATCGCGTGCGCGAGCGCCTCGGCCGCCGAAATGCCGAAATTCTCGGTATAGCTGGGCAGCAGGAACAGCGACGCGGCGTCGTAGAATGCGCTTTTGGCGGCACCGCTCGCCGGGCCTGCAATCGCGACTTCGTCGGTTAGCCCATGCCCGGCGATCTGCGCCTCGAGCTGCGCGCGAAACCCTTCCTCGTCGGGACCCACGAGTTGCAGCCGCCATCCCACGGGCCGCACCTGCGCCCAGGCATCGACGAGCATCGCCAACCCTTTGACGGGGTGGATGCGGCCGAGGAACAATGCGGTCCGGACTTCACCCTCCGCCTTGGCCGTGCGTGCAGGCTGGTCGGGGATATCGATGCCGTTGGCGATCAGCAGCGGGTGCCGGTCGGGATAGCGCTCACGGATCCGCGCAACCTCGTCGTCGGCGGTGGCGTGCAGCCGCGCCGCGCTTTCGACCCCGCGCTTCTGGTAGAGCGCCCAGGCAAGGCGCTTCTTCCAGCGGCGATGCTGCCAGGCCCAGGGCTGCATCATCCCCCTGACGCTCAGCAGGCGGGGGATCGCATGCGCGTGGCAATGACGCGCGATCTGCGCCCCATAGGGCAGCCACAGCCCGTTATCGTGGACGATGTCCCAGCGCTGTAATGCCAGCACCTCGCCGAGCGTACCGGCGGCGATCTTGACGCTTCCACTCGGATCCATCGCTGCGACGCGGTCGGCGCTGCCGTCGGCGGCCCATACGGTGACATCGTGCCCCAGCGCCGCAAGCGCCCCGGCGAGGCGCCCGACCGAATAGGCCGGACCGCCATGTTCGAGCCGGAAACTGGGATTGGTCAGCAGGAGCCGCGTCATACCCTCTTCGTTCGCGCCTGTTCCTCGGCGAACAGCCGGACGTCGAGGTAGCGCTCCATGACCTTGACGATGATGAAGCCGATGATCAGCGACGCATAGAAGGTCGAAAAGAGGCTGCTCGCGTTGGCAAGCGGCTGGATGAACGCGACGAGGCCCGACATCAGCGGAACCGCCTCGGCCATGCGTCCCTCGGCGAGCGCGCGAAAGGCGCGCATGTCGAGATAGCGGACGAACATGCCCATCAAAAGCGAGAAGACGACGACCCCGAACATCGCGAAATTGGCGTAGAACTCGAAAAATGGCCCGATGCCGAAGGTCGTTTCGGCGCTTGCATTATAGCCCGTATGCTCGCTCACGAACTGCGATCCGCCGCGCACCGGCTTGTTGGTCCAGATCGCGCGCGGGACGAAGGCGAAGAGGCCGGCGAGCAGAGTCGACCCATTCTCGAACGTGTCGGGCTGCGCCTCGAATTTCTCGACCGCCATGCCCGTGTAGATACTCTGATCGAGACGCGAATCGAGCACATAGAGCTGCTTTGCATCGTCGCTCGACAGTGGGCCGAACTGGCTGATTGCATCGACCAGCCCATCAACGCGTTCGGACAGCGTCGATGTCGGCTCCCACACCACCTCGCGGAACTGACCGCGCACGAGCAGATAATTGGTCGACAGGTAAAGGAAGATATAGCCTGACAGGATGATCGTGACGAGGACGCGCCCGATGCCGAGGCGGCGGCCCGCAATCGCAAGCCAGAAACAGGCGATGATGATCACCGCCGCGACCGCATCGGCAAGGATGGCGTTGCCGAGCAGGTTGGCGATCGGGATCATCACCGTGATCGCGCCGATCTGCCAATATTGCAGCCCTTCGTTGAGCCAGGAGCGTCGCAGCACCGCGAGACAGAGCGCGACGACGAGCAGGTTCTTGCCGCTGACGATAACGGCGCCGATCGTCGGGATTTCGGCGATCGCGGGGACGAAGGTGATGCCGAAAAAGAAGACCAGCCCGACGAGCAGCATCAACCGTTGTGCCAGACGCAGGAAGAGCGCGGGAATCCGCTTGCGGTCGAAATCGATCCGATAGCTATCGCCCAGATAGGACATCAGCCAGATTCCGAGCGCCATCATGACGAAGCCGATCGTCGACACCTGCAACCCCTTGGCGACCGACACGCGCGTATAGCCGATCATATTGAGATAGGGGTCATATTGATGGAAATAGCCGGGAATCAGGTGCACGAACGCCGCGATGTGCACGATCGCCAGCGCGAACATCATCGCCATCGGAAAGCCTAGCGTACCCTTCGGCGAGCGGATCGTGTGGGACAGCACGACGAACATCGTCGCGGCCGCGACCACGAGCCAGAAGAGAATCGTCGTTTCGGGGGATTCGAACAGCATCGTCGACCCTATTGCCCGTCGGCGCGCGCCGCGTCGAGCGTGGCGGCTATATTGTCGCCGCAGGCCGCGACAAGCCGCCCTGCGACCTCGGTGCCGCGCACCCGCGCCTGCCAGCCGAGTCGCTCGCGCGCCTTGGCAGCAACCGCGCCGCTGAAGCGCAGGTCGGTCGGACGGAACAGGCTCTCGTCGATGTCGACATGGTCCTGCCAGTCTAGATCCACCGCGGCGAAGGCCGCAGCGACGAAATCGCGCAGCGATACCGACTGGCCCGTCGACACGATATAATCGTCGGGCTCGTCCTGCTGCATCATCAGGTGCATCGCCTCGACATATTCGCTCGCCCAGCCCCAGTCGCGCCAGATGTCGAGATTGCCGAGCGACAGCCGCCGCTGGTCGCCCTGCGCGATAGCGTGAGCGGCGCGGGCGATCTTCTGCGTCACGAAGCGCGCCGGGCGCAGCGGCGATTCATGGTTGAACAGGATCCCGGTGCAGGCGAACAGGCCATAGGCTTCGCGGTAATTGGCGACGGTCCAGTGCGCGGTCGCCTTTGCCACCGCATAGGGGCTGCGCGGCTTGAACGGGGTATTTTCGTCCGCCGGCGCGTCGCCGATATCGCCGAAACATTCGCTCGACCCGGCGTTGTAGAACCGCAGCGGGCGCCCGAGGAAGCGGATCGCCTCGAGCAGGGTCAGCGTCGCGCCCGCGATGCTGTCCATCGTCTCGACGGGCTGGTCGAACGACAGGCCGACCGAACTCTGCCCCGACAGATTATAGATTTCGTCGATGTCGAGCCGGTCGATCGTCTGGATGATAGAGCGGAAATCGGCGGTCGCCATCGAATAGATGCTCACTCGGTCTCGGATGCCGAGCAGATCGAGATTGGTCGCGCGCATCATGTCGCCGTCGCGAGACGTGCCCGCGACGCGATAGCCGAGCGACAGCAGGTGCCGCGCCAGCAGGCTGCCGTCCTGGCCGCTGATTCCGCAGATGAGGGCAGATTTGCTCACGTCTCTACCTTGGCCCCGCCATCGCGGCCTCGACCGCGGTTTTCAGGCGCGCGACGAAATGCGGCCAGCTGAAGTAATCCAGTCCTTCCGGTATTTCCTTGGGCTTTGCAAGCGCGTGCGAGACGGCGTCGGCGATCTCGCCCAGATCGTCAGGATCGATCAGCGCGCCGAGCATCCCGTCGCGCAATGCCTCGCGGCTGCCGTCGACCTTGCTGCCGACGCAGGGGACGCCACAGGCGGCCGCCTCGAGGAACACGAAGCCAAAGCCTTCGCCGCGACCGGGCAGGGCAAAGACGTCGCCGAGACGGAAGATGTCGGCCTTCCGGTCCTCAGGGACGAAGCCCATGAAGGTGCTATCCTCGTCGACGCCCAAGTCGCGTGCCTTGGCTTCGAGCCGCGCGCGGTCGGGGCCGTCGCCCGCGACGACATAGTGAATGTCGGGGTGCTTCTCGAGCAGGCCGGGCAGAATCTCGAGCATCTCGTCGACGCCCTTGTGCCGGTCGCGCCCGGGGAGCCGCGCGAGCGTCATGACGATGCGCTTGCCGGCCAGGCCCCATTTCTCGACGAGGTCGGCAGGCTTCGGCCCCATCGCATAGCGTTCGAGCCGGATCGCGTTCGGCAGCTGGACATAGTCGCTCGCGGGCAGCGCGGCCCAGGCGTTCATCCGGTCGGTGGTGATCTGGCTGATGGACCAGATCGCATCGCACGTCTTTAGATCGGGGATATGCTTGGGCAGCGGGTCCCACACGTCGATCCCGTACACGATCAGCACCAGCGGACAGTTGTTCCGGCGCGCGAGCAGGCGCGCGAAGCCGAGGAAATTGATATGGGCGCAGATGACGATGTCATAGCGTGACACCAGCATCTCGCGCAGGATCGCGAGCGCAAAGCGCGGCTTGCCGCCCGCCGCGCTTTCGACCACCCGCGTCCGTGGCGGGAGGTGATGCGGCGGCGGGTCGAGCAACCGCTGGAGCAGGGTGACCTCGGCGCCGGGAAAGGCCTCGACGATCGCATCGACGATGTCGCGGTTATACAGGCCGATGCCGCCATTGCCGTTCTTGAGCCCGAAGGCGCCGGGGGTCAGGAAAGCGATGTTCATACCGTCACCCGATCCTCGATCGCCGCCAGCATCGCGCGCGCGCGATCGTCGAAATGCGACCCGATTTCTACCACCCGCCGCCGTGCCGCGCTCCGCACAACCCCCGCCTCGACTGCCGGCATCGCGAGCAGTTTCTGTGCCTGCGCCAGCATTTCGGCGGGGCTGGAGAAATAAAGGGCGTCGCGGTCGGCGGCGAAGAAGCTGCGATGTTCGGGGCTGTCGGGCGCGAGCAGGATACCGCCCACGGCGGGCACTTCAAAACTGCGCAAATTATGCGACCCTTCATTGTGCGGACGGAACATGTTGAGCTGGAAACGGTAGCGCCGCAGGATGCGCAGCATGTCGACGCCCTGCTCGACCGGATAGATGCCCAGCATCGGCCCCGGCGACACGAATTTCTCCCAACCCCAGCCGAACAAATCCATGGCGACGCCATTTTCGGTCAGCAGGCGCACCGCCGCCGCGCGATCCTCGTCGGGATTGGCGTTGAAACAGCCGCGCAGCACTTCGGGTTCGGTGGCGATTTCTTCGTACAGGGCGTCGTCGACCGCGTGGCCGAAGGCGATCACGCCGACCTTTGTGTCCGGATAGGCCTCGGCCATCTCCTGCGCGATCGGGCCGCTAAAGGTCAGGTAGAGGTCATAGACCGAAATGCTGTCGCGCACATTCGCGTTGCCCGCGCCGGCGAGAAAGAAGCGGAAGGGATGGTCGGGGCTGTAATTGACCATCTTGATTCCCTGCGCCGCGATCTTGCGCAGCAGGGAAGGGGGATAATCGACGCCCTTGAAGACGATCAGCACGTCGGGCCTCGCCGCCGCGACCGCCGCTTCCAGCTTCTGTGCCGCCTCGGACCCCGCGAACCGCCGCACGCGCCGCATGAGGCGCCCGAACAGCGAAACCGGCGCCTCGCCGATGTCATAGGCCCTGACATCGGCGCCCGCACGCACGAGGCCCTGGTAATAGCAATCGGGCACCGCCCAGGGGTTGCCGCTGACCGGGGTCAATATCCTCACGACGCACCCCCGGCGCCCATGCGCTGCATCACGGGGCGGAATTGCTCGTCATAGGCCCAGTCGGCGATCATCCGCTGGCGCGCGCGCTCGCCCATCGCGCGCACCGCGTCGCGGTCGGCACCGAGGCGGCGAAAGGCCTCGGCTATCGAGACGGCGTCATCGGGGTCGCAGGCAACCGCGAAACCGGGCTCGACGAACATGTCGCGCCAGTCGCGGCCCGGACCGACGATGAGTGCCAGTCCCTGACCGATGGCGTCAAACGTCTTGTTCGATGCGCCCGCCATATGGCGCAGGTTCAGGTCACGCCCATCCACGGGCAATGCGGCGAAGGTCACGTCGTAATCCTGCAGCGCGGTCAGCAGGTCGTGATACGGCATGGCCCCGCGGAACAGCAGCCGGTCGGCACAGCCGAGGCTCGCGGCATGCGCGCGCAGTCGGTCGCAATGGCCGCGCGACGAGACAGTCTCGTAACCGATCACGGTCAATTCGATGCCCGGCACCGCCGCCAGCGCATCGATCAGCGCCAGCGGGACGCGCTGGACGTTGATCGACCCGGCATAAACGATGCGCACCGCTCCTCCGGCGGCGGCCGCGGCGGCGGCGCGCGGCGGCCCGACCTCTTCGCGGCAGGGCGTGTTCCAGGCGATGATCGGCAGCTCGCCCGACGGCAGGCGCGCATCGGCCGCGAGCAGCGCCGCGCGATCGGCATTGGGCAGGACGACAGCGTCGGCGCGCCGCGCCATCGCATTGCGCCCCTTCCACTCGGCACGCAGCCGGGCCGAGGCGCCGTCGATCGGCGAGTCATGCTCATGATAGACAATGCCGCCACGATGGAGCAGGCGTAGCGGCGCGCAGAGCAGCGCGGCGGTTGCGTCAGCGATATAGAGCCAGTCGGGTTTCCAGTCGGCAACAAGCGAAGCCGCGCGCGCCGCGAAGCGCACCGGCGTCAGCCTGCCGAACGAGACCCAGTCGCAGCTGCCCGCAAGATCGCTCGCGACCGCCAGCGGATCGACATCGCCGAACCCCACCCCCAGGTAGCGTACCGCATGCCCTTCGGCACGCCACAAGCGCCCGGCGCGCATCGCGGCGGGAAAGGCTCCCGGATTGGCATATTGGATATAGAGGATTTTCATGGTCGGGCGCGGGGTGCCTAGACGGCGATCCCATAGACGTCGACCGGCGCCGCCTTCTCGATCCGGTCCGCGACAAAGGCTTCGTCGCGGACATAGAGGCTGTTGTTCGCGGCATGCACGGGCGCCTGCGACAATCGCCGCGTGAACGGATCATAATGGCGCTGCGCAAAGCCATGCGCGGTCAGCATGTCGGCGATGTCCTGCGTCACCGTCTCGACCTCGACCGCCTTGAGGTCGGGCGAGGCCAGGGTCTTTTGTGCTCCCGCGATGACCGCAGGCTCATGGCCCTCGACGTCGATCTTGATCAGCAGCGGCGCGCGCCCGGCGAGCACGGTGTCGAGCGTCGTGCCATGGACGCGAACCGCACCCGGCGTATCGTCGTCGGCGACATGGTTGATGGTGTCCATGCCGCTCGTGAACCACAGCTCCTGCTCGCGGTCGCCGAGCGCGCTTGTATGCACCTCGACCCGGCCTCCGACCTCATTGGCGGCGATATTGCGTTCGAGCGTCGCGACCGTGTTGCTGTCGGGTTCGAAGGCGATGACGTCGGCGCCCGACACCTTCGCCGCTAGAATGGTGAAGCTGCCGATATTGGCGCCGATATCGACGAACAGGTCGGCGGGACGCAGCATGTGCAGGACAAAACCCATGTCGGCGAATTCGTGGAGGCCGAAATAGACATTG
>NZ_LYVN01000006.1 GCF_001990265.1 Sphingopyxis sp. KK2 | reverse complement strand
GCCCAGTCCCGTCAGCCGCGCGCCGGTCACGACGCGTGATCTCGTCGAACTTGCCGACATCACGGCGCCGACGCCCTCGCCCGACGGCCGCCGCATCGCCTACCGTCTGAGCCAGCCGTCGGTCGACAAAAATGCATCACATCTCAGCTGGTTCGTCGTCGAAGTTCACGGCGGCGGCGAACCGGTCGTGCTCGACGGCGGCGCCGTCCGACCCGACGCGAGCGGCGTGCCCGTCGAAACCACGCCCGTCTGGGATGCCGACAGCCGCGGGCTTCGTTTCCTCGCGCTAAAGGACGGCGTGCAGGCAATCTGGCACTGGCGCGACGACGCGCCGCTTCAACGCGAGATCGTCGACGAGGCCGACATCACGGACTTTGGCCCGTCGGCCGATGGCGGCGCGCTGCGCTACAGTGTCGGCGCAACGCGTGCCGCGATCGCCGATGCGGAACGCTCGGCCTACCGCGATGGCGTGCTCGTCGATGGGAGCCTCAACCTCAACCAGGCGGTTGCGGGCGGGGTAATCGAGGATGGTCAGCGCGTCATGCGCCGCATTTCCTCACCCTGGTTCGACAATCGGCGGATCCTCTGGGACGTGGCGGCGACCGAAAAGACCGCCGTCCCGAGCGATCCGGCCCAGCGTCCCGCGCCCCCTCCACCCGCGCAAGACATCGCGAGCCGTGCCGCGAACGGCAGCCTCGCCGAGATCGTCGGCGAGAGGGACAAGCAGCAGCTTCGCGTCACGCGCGCCGATGGCCGCCTCCTGGTCTGTTCCGCGTCGCCGTGCCGGTCGGGCAAGCTGCGCGCGCTCGCCTGGCGCGGTGGCAGCGATGCCCTGCTGCTGTTCGAAAAGGATCGCAGCGAACGCGAGATCGTCTGGCTATGGGCAGTCGGTGCCTCCAAGGCGAAACGACTGACGGTCACCAGCGGCGCGCTCCGCGTGCCCGGCCAGCCACCGCGCTGCGCGGTCGGAGCCGAGGCGCTCTATTGCGCCGATGCACAGCCGCTCGTGCCGCCGCGCCTCGTCCGCATCGATTATTCCTCGGGTCGAACGCAGGTGCTCGCCGAGCCGAATCGTGCGCTCGCGGCGCGGATCGCGGCGAAAGCCGAGCCGATGGCGTGGCCCGGCGGCTTCACCGGCTATTTCCTGAGCCCGATCGATGCCAAAGGCCCGCTCCCGGTCGTCGTCCAATATTATATGTGCGAGGGCTTTCTGAAGGGCGGGTCGGGCGACGAGATACCGATGCTGCCGCTCGCCGAACATGGCATTGCGGTGCTGTGCATCGACGCGGTCCGTGCGCCACGCGCGGCGGGAATGGAGGGCTCCTACGCGCTCGCGCTCGAGACGATCGGTTCCGCGCTCGACGGGTTGGCGGCACAAGGGAAAATCGATCCATCGCGCGTCGGCATCGGCGGACTCAGCTTCGGCTCGTCGGTCGCGCTCTGGGCCATCCGCAAGTCGAAGCGCTTCGCGGCAGCGACGATCGCGTCGGGTCAGATTTCGCCGCACTATTATTGGATGAATGCGCTTCCCGGACGCGGCTTCACCGCGGTTCTCGACGATGTCTGGGGACTCGGCCCGCCCGACACGGCTCCCGATCGCTGGAGGTCCGTTACCGCGCTCTGGGACATCGATGCGCTCGACACGCCGCTTCTGATGCAGGTCCCGGAGTCCGAGGTCCAATCCAATGTCGAACTCCACACGCGGCTCAAACGCGCGGGCAAACCCGCCGAGATGATCGTGTTCGCCGACGAGCTGCACATCAAATATCAGCCGGCGCACAAGCGCGCTTCGTACGAGCGCAATCTCGACTGGTATCGCTTCTGGCTCAAGGGCGAAGAGGACAAAGCCCCGGATAAAGCCGGGCAATATCGCCGCTGGCGCCAATATCGCGCGGGACAGTCCTTGCCCGTTCCCGCGCGTTAGGACCGTGCCGGGCACGCGCACCCCGGCGTGTGCCCGGCACGGTCGATCGGCCTCGGACTCAGTTATCCGACGTGACGCCCGACGCGACGATGGAACGGGCCCATCCCTCCATGTCCGCGACCTCGAGGATGCGCAGGATCGTGACCGGATCGCCGGCCCCGCCATCGAGCATCGTGCGCACCGCATCGAGATCGAGAATCCCCGCCCCGGCCATCCAGCCATCGAGCAGGAAGGGACGGAGGCGCTCGCGATTTTTGGCGAAGGCCGGCAGGAAGATCGACAAGATGCGCCCCTTGCTCCGCCGCGCCAGCACTTCGCGAGGAAGCTCGCAGGCAAAGGCACGGCGCGCGAGCGCCCGATCCTGTCCGCCCTCGCCCCATTGCCAGCTGGCAAGCCCGAGGCCGAACTCGACAAGCGGCTGCGACAGCAACGGCGCGATCATCGGCATCGCCAGCGCCCGGTCATAAGCGTCGACGAACGACTGGGTCAGGAAGAGGCTCGTGCCATAGACCCTTTGCCCCGGCGCCGCGCGACGGGCATCGGCGATCCACGGATGCGCCGGCATCGGACCTTCGTAGCGGCGCGACAGCAACGTGGTATCGATCGGCCAGGGCGGTGGCGGCTTTAAAACCCGCCGCGCGGCATAGGCGAGCGCCTTCCACCGATTGTCATGCGCCATCCGCGCGAGGTCGCCTGCCGCGCGCCATGACGCGAGCGGCCCGGCAAAGCGCAGGGCATCGAGGATCGGCGCCGTCGAAGTGATATAGCCGAAGACATTGTCGCCGCCGGCCCCCGTGAAGATCGCGTCCGCGCCATACTCCCGCGCCGTCTCGAGGAAGACGGCGTCGCTCGGCGCCAGCAGGCCGAAACCGCCGTGACGCACCCTGAGCCGGTGGGGCAATGCGACGGGATCGCCGGGAGCGGGTCGCCACCGTTCGGCCAGTTCGGCGCAGAGCCGGTCGGTCACCGCTCGCGCATAGGGCCGCTCGTCGCCGTCGGGATCGCTTGTCGCCAATGTCATCCCGCGCCACTGCGCGCCGCTTTCGGCCAGGCAGGTCGCGACAATCGAGCTGTCGAGGCCGCCCGACAGCTCGAGCTGGATGCGATCGAAGCGGCGTCCCCAGGCCCCGGTCACGGCTCCGACGAGCCGGCGGAGCTCGTCGGGCGCAGCGCGACGCGGCGGCCGGACACTATGATCCCATGGCGACCAGCTGCCGGCCTGGCGGCGGCCGCTCGCGAGCTCGACAATCTCACCGGGGACGACCTCTCTGACCCCGGCGATCTCGGTGTCGGGTCCGCGAAAGAAGGGGTAGCGCAGCGCCGCGTCGATCCGCGCCGGATCGGGTCCGCCACGGGCAAAGCCGAGTGAGTGCGCGAGGGAAAGATCGGTGAACGCGCAGCGGCTCGCGGCGCCATTGCCATTGCCGTCCATCGACCGACCTTCGTCTCCCCGCGCATGGAAAACCGGCGGGCCGGCAACGGGCGAGCGGAGCAGAAATACCCTGCCCGCCGCGTCCGCCCAGCACAGGAGATAATGACCCCAGAGCACCGAAAGCGCCCAGGCGCCGCGGGTGGCGACGATCTGTGCCGCCGCCTCGTCCGACAGGTCCGAACAGGGACCGAAACCATCGCGATGAAAGGCCCAACCCGCCAGCGCGACATTTCCGGCAACGGTCAGCGGCGCAGCGCCGTCTCCGACGAGCCGCCCCGGACCGATCGTGGCGAGCGGCAAAAGCTCTTCCGGCAGCCGCCCGAGCGCGGCCGCGCCGTCGATCAGGGCGAGACGCAGGCTCAAAGTTTGAACACCGGCGTATAATCGGCGGCGATGTTGAGCGGATCCGACAGGACAAGGTTATCGCTCTGTACCCAGCTGTGCGCGAGGAGCGGATCGAGCTGGACGCCGAAATAGACGTCGGCGGCGATACCGCGCGTCCACAAGCAGCGGGCAAGCGCGAGGCTGTCGGGGACGCAAAGCCGGCGCGTGGGGACAGCAATGCGCGCTTCGGCAAAGCCCCGCGCGATAGCCGCGGCAATTTCGCTGTCCCTGGCGAGGCCGTCCCGTCCCTTGGACTGCCTCGCACATAGAGCCCGGAAAGCGCGCCATCGCGAGACGGTTCGCGCAAGCCCCAGGAAGCGGAGCGACAAACGTGCGCGGGCGACCGAGGCTATCGCTTCCCATGAAGATATGCTGCCGCTGCCGCCATCGACTTCGAGGGCGCTTATGAGTGGCGGCGGCTGGTCGACCGGCGCAATTCCGGCCCCCCGCCCCGCACAAATCAGGCGACGCGCCAGAAGCGTCTCGACGAGCGTTGAAGACGGCGGCGGTTCGGACGCCGCAAGTGCGGCCAGCACGGCCGCCTCGGCTTCCCCGAGCAGAAGATAACGGTCGGCCGCGAGGTCGAGCAGAACCACCCGGTGGCCGAGCAGCCCGTAGCTCACATGAGGTGCGAGATGATATGTCATGGTGAAGAAGCGGACGCGGCGCAGGACGCCGCGTCCGCAAAGCCGTCAGTCGGCGGAGATGCCGCCGCCGACGGGGATCGGGCTGAGGAGATGATCCTCGGGATAGGGCGGAGCCGGCCCGAGCGTGACGACGCTGGCGACGCCCAGTTCTTCGATGCCGTCTTCGACGGTGTCATTGTGGTTCATGAGAACCTCCTCTTAAATGCCGCGGGATTGCGGCATCGAGAAAGCTACGCCGATCGGACAGAATAGAATTTTTATAGTTTGAATATCTTTCGAATATTATCTGAGCGGCGTGTCTCGGGGTCTGAGCTCGGCGACGACACGTCCCGCGAACGCCATCCGCCGCCGGTGAAAACGCGTGATCTTGGCCCGCAGTGCACTCCAGCGTCCGAAGCGGTAATCGGCTTCCATCGCGGCGAGCATATCGCGCGCCGAGGTGTCGACGCGGGCTTCGGCTTTGCGAAACAGATGACACCGTTCGACCAGGTTGAAGATCGCGAAGCGCAGCTCGCGGTTGGCGCTCCACAGTGCGATCGCCCGGAAGAGCGAGTCGAGGGCCTCGGCATAATCCCTGTGATGCGTCAGCTTCACGAGGCCCGTCGGCCGATCGCGCTCTGGCACCGGACCCTGGAGCGCGAGCCCGAGCAGGAATGACGCCCAATGATAGAGATCGTGGAGATCGGCCTCGGCGAGGATCGGGGGCCGGAACCCCTCTTGATGCCAGCTGTCGATGATCCGTTCGCCGGCGAGGCGGTGCAATGCCTCGCGGACCGGGGTCGCGCTGGCGCGCAGCGTCCGCGCGAGAACGACCGGATCGAGCCGCGTGCCCGGCGGATAGCGGCCATCGAGCACCCGCGCCTTGAGGTCGAGATAGACGCGCTCCATAGTCGAGCCGGCATTCATGCCCGGCGCGCTCCGTCTACCGCGACGCGCTGCGCGGCGACATGGTCAGCGAGCAAGGCCTGCTGATCGGGCCGCAGCGCGTCGATCGCAGCCAGCGGCTCGTCGGGATAGCCGCCGAACAGGACCGAGGGACATTGTCCTTCGAAGTTGCCGAGATTGGGGCGGTGCTGCGCGTATCCAGCGAGCGCGGCGAGCTCGGGCGGGAAGTGGCGGGCAATGTCAGGAGGATAGGCCAACCACTGGTTCTCGTAGGGCTTGAGCCAGCCGAGACAGTAGCTGACGATGATACCGCGGCGCGGCATCGCGCTCAAATTTGCGCCTGCGCCGTGGAGTGTCGACCCGAGGAAGACGATCGCGTCGCCCGGCTCGGCTCCAGCAACCACCGGCTGCTCGCGCGGCTCTTCGATCAGCGCTTCGACGCCGTGGCTTGCGGGCCAGATCATCGTCGCGCCATTTTCCGCGGTGAATTCGGTGAGCGGCCACATCACGTTGAGGAGATATTCGACCTCGCCGAGCGAGCCCTGCCACATATCCTGGTCGCGGTGGGGGAATTGCGCGAGCGCGCCGGGATGGAGCTCGATCGCCTGCGTGAGGTTGAGCTGGATACGCTCGCACCAGGGGCCGAGCGCCGCCTCGGCAAGCGCCAATATACCGGGATGCATCACGAGGTTCGCCATGTGCGGCGAACGGATCAGCAGGCGCCCGAACCTCTTGGTGCGCGCGCCGTAGAAGCCGCCCGAGCAAAAGGGTGTCGCGACGAAGCGCGGTGCCAGGTCCGCCGCGATTGCCGCGATCTCGGCCGGCGGTGCCGCGCCGCGAAGCAGGACATAGCCATCATCGGCCAAGCGCTGCGCGGCGGTGCCAGCGGAGTCGCGGCGCGAAAAGGAATGGTTCGCCATCATTCCCTCCTCACGCGGCTTCGGCGGCCGCGTCGGCGGCGGCCGCGACGATGCCGGTCTCGGCCAGTTTTGCGGGGGTGTCGGCCTCGATCGCGATCGCCAGTGCGACCAGCGCACGGCCATCGTGAATCGCGGTCTCGCCGAGCAGGCGGCAATCCCAGCCGAACCGCTCGACCTGCCGGAACCACGATAGCTCGGCGACCCCGGTGTAGGTTGAAATGCCATGCGCCAGCGCATGCTCGACGAGCCCCACGAGCAGCGTATCGCGCGCCGCGCGGCGTTGCCGCGCGCCGATCCCCGGCGAAAGGCAAAAGCGGGTGATTTCGAAGATCGCTGTTCCGTGCGGAACTGGGCCGTCGACAAGATAGGGGAAGATGCCGTCGAGAAGGGCGGGCCGCGTCGTCGGCAGAAGCCGCGCCGAGGCGAGATGTTCGCCCTGCCCGTCGGTGACGATCAGATAAGTGGCAAAGGGATCGTCGAAATGGTCGACCTCGAACCGGTCCGCGAGCACGGGAAGGTCCCATTTGAGCAGATCCACAAAGACGCGTTTGCGCGCTTCGAACATCGAACGGAGCGCGACATGCTCGTCCGCCCTATTGTCCTGATTGACCGTGATGAACATGGGTTTTGTCTCCTCGGTTGAAAGAGACAGACCAATTGAACCGAAAAAATCATCTCCGCCATACCAAGAAAGGGGGGTGTTTCAGCCGCCGGCGACGTCGCTGAAGCAGATCGTGCCGTCGAACAAGGCGCGGATCGCCAGGCTAACGCGGCTTCGAGCGGAGTATTTCGCGCGCGCGTTGCGCAAATGCTCACTGACCGTATCCGTCTGCAAGTCCATGATCTGCGCGATCACCGAATCCGATTTGCCGCGCGCGGCCCAGAGAAGGCATTCGATCTGCCGGTCGGTGAGGCGTGGCTGATCATTGGCAGGAACCAGCCCCGACAGTTGCCGTGCCGCCTCGAAGACGAAAGCGCCGATCACCTGCGCGAACATCAAGGCCTCGGGTGTCGCATAATGCCCCTTCTGCCAAGCGAAGGATACCGACCCGTGTGCGTCGCCGGGGATATGCGTCGGAACGGTGAGGCCATCATGGATCCCGTGCCGGCGCGCGCGCTTCAGAATCGCGCCGTCACCAGGCCGT
This sequence comes from Sphingopyxis sp. KK2, assembly GCF_001990265.1. Lineage (GTDB taxonomy): Bacteria > Pseudomonadota > Alphaproteobacteria > Sphingomonadales > Sphingomonadaceae > Sphingopyxis. The sequence continues at coordinate 53,400 of NZ_LYVN01000006.1, read as the reverse complement.
GGCCGCGAAAAATGATGCATTTCGTGCCAGAGGAAACCGGCCGCGCGGCGAGCGCTCGCACGATGGACCGGGTCGCGGACGCCGAGCCGTTGTTCATCAAACCATCGTGCCCAGTCTTCGGGATAATTGTGGACGCGCAATCCCTTCTCGGGCGCCGCCAGGAAGTCGACATGATGACTCAACGCGAACCATGAGCAGCCGAGCCTCGAACAGGCCTCGTCGAGAATATCGATCAATGCATCTTCATTTGCGACCTTCAAGGATTCGGCCGCGAGCCGCAGCGCGGCGTCGAGGGTTGGCATGAATGACCCATGGCAACGCCGGCAGCATTCTCGAACCTGCTTGCCCGGCATTGCTCCCAGTCCGGTGCCGATCCCCTCGCCCTCTCAATGGGCAGGGTCACCGCGGTTGGGCATCGTTGCTGGTCATAGACGATGCGGAGCCCGTCAAAGCTATGGGCGCGATAATATTTTTCAAATATATTCGCGATTTAGTCTCAAATTGAGAGTTTTTGTTGTCATGAAGAGCAGCCCCGGGACGGTTGGTGGCTCCGTGCGCGGCGGACGACGTCGCGTGCTCCGGGTGGCGCGCTAGCCGAACCATGGTCCCGACAAGGGGTCAGCAAGTCTCCGCCGAGCGATCCGCACGAGCCGCTGGACACGAAGACGATGCGAGGCATTTTCAATCCGCCAGCGCCGGGACGCGATCACCGCACCGAACAAGATGCGCGCCATCTCCTGTTGTGTCGCGCCGGACAGAATCGCATCGCCGACGCGCAGCTCGAGGATCCATTGCGCCGCCTTACGCTCGCGCGGCATCATCGAACGCGGTAGCCGGCCGCTCTCGGCCAGGACGACAAACTGGCGGAGAGCTTCGAGCTTGGGCTTTGCCGACTGAAGGCCGGATATCCGATGTTCGACTAGGATCGGGCCGCCCAGCAGCGTGCCGTCGTGCAAGTCGAGGCGGATGGCCCAATGTCCGTCACTCAGCAACCAATGCTCGGTCTTTTCTGCGTCGATCTCGACCGACACAAATGGGGCGACATCGCGCACGTCGAACAGGTCGTCAGCAGGACTGTCTACGCGGGCGGGCCGCCCGCGCAGCACGCGTGGATCTCTGACGACGCTCCAGATTGGACGGGCTTCGGACGCGGACAAAGCGGGATCGATCCAGCCGTGCAGGCCAAGGCTCTCGAGCCGCTCGTCCGAAACGCGCGCCCGGTTTTTCCAGAGGGTCCGGTACAGCGGACTTCGGCGTAGCCACTCCCAGGCGAACGCGCGTCGGTCCGAGACGAGAAGCCCGCCATAAGCTTCGGGAAATCGCCAGTTCGCGGCAGGTCCGCCGCTCATATCGTATCGCCAGAATATTTTCCGAATATTTCCATGCGGCGTCGATCGGGCAAGAACAGGCCGGCATCAGCAGTTGGTGACGAGCAGAAAGGATCGATGTGATGGCGCCTTGGTCGCTGACGCGCCAGACCAGCGGCCGCAGAGACGACGACGCACGCCCGCGACGGGCCGCGCCCGCTTCAGGCGCAGCTTATTCGGTTCCTTCGGCAAAATAGGCCCGCAGCCGATGCCCAACCTCGGGTGCGATCTTCATCAGCGTACGCCGCCCGTCGAAGAGGTCGGGCGTCCGCTCCAATATGCCTGCCTCGCACAGGCGTTGCGCGAGCTTCATCGCACTGCTGGTCGGAATGCCGGCGGTCGCGCAGAGCGACGACATCGAGAGCTGCTGTCCCTTGCACTCGTGGATGAAGAGATCGATGAGCATGTCCCATGCCGGCTCGCCGAACAGTTCGGCGCTGCCGACGAGCTGCCGGCGAAGGATGCGGCGTCGCAACACTGTCTCGGCGTTTCGACAGGCGCGATCGATCGCCTCATCCTCCGGCAGCACCTCGCTTCGCAGCGTGAAGGACGCGGGATTGGCGCGGCGTGCGGCGCTCCTCCGCTCGCAAATGATATGGTGAAGCCGGGTCGGCGTGACGATGATATGATCGAGAACCTCCACGTCGAGCGCGCGCCCGATCTGGTCGAGCTTGCGCGTTGCCTCGATATCGTCCTCGCTCGGCGTCGCATCGCCGCCCGGATGGTTGTGGACGAGAATGATCGCCGCCGCATTATGCTCGAGCGCGCGCCGGAAGATCGTTCGCGGGTAGATGGCCAGATGGCAAAGCGTGCCATGCTGCATCTGCTCGTCGGCTATCAGCCCATGCGCTGTATCGAGGAACAAGACGCGGAGCCGCTCGTCGGGGAGCGATCCCATCGACGCGATCAGGTAGCGGCGCAGCGCGGGATCGAACGGGTCGATCCTCCCGGCGCGAAGGTCCGATCGCATTCCATCGAACATCGTGTCGCGAAGCGTGACGAGAAAGGAACCAACTTCGGGCCAGTCGCAGAGAACGGCCGCCATGCGTTCGGCGGTTTGGGCCCAGAGGCGCCCAAGGCTGCTGAATTCATCGAGGAGGACGCGCGCTATGAGTTCGCAATCTTCGGGCGCGATCGCCGCGATGAGCCCAGCCAGGACCGATCGCTCCCATTCGCGCGCACCCGCTTCTGGTGCCGCCAGGTTGCAAAAACGAGAAGCGGCGGGAGAAGCCAGGATGCAGCGACCTGCATCGTCAGATAGGCGACCGGATGAACCGACATGTCCGCCGCCTTGCCGACATGCGCCATGAGCGGGAGAAGCTGGAGCACCGCTGCCAGCATCGGCCAGAAGCGATACGCCGTCAGCGCAAGTGTGACGCTCGCCGCCGCGGCTGCGAGATCGATCGCCAGATGCCCCGCATCGACCGACGTGAAGGTCGGCGGAATAAACTGGTGCAGGACTTGATCGGCGACCGCCATCGCGATGAGGATCAATGCCATCGCCCGCTCCGGGCCGCCGCCTTTTCTCAAGGCATAGACCAGCGCCGCCAGCAAGATCGTCAGGAAGATTGCGATCCGAACCATCGCGACCAATGACCATGCCGGCGACCCCGGGTCAATCGCTAGGAGGTCGCCGCCATTGCAGCGTCTCCGGCGCCCGCGATGGCGGGACATTCATGGAGATCGAGCCCGCCGGTCTCGCGCGCGATGTCGGCCAGCTCGCCATGGATACGCAAGGCGTCGCCGCTCGCACCGACCAGCACGGTCTGTAGCCTGGCGATGCGGTGGATCGTCGATTGCGCCTTGACGGCGGGGACGCCGGGCGTATCGCGTCGCGCCGTCACGACGCTCGTCATCAGCGACGAGGCGGCGATGATGGCGTCGTCGATGCGGGCCTCGGCGGCGGGGACTTGTTGCTGGAGCCGCGCGGCGGCCAAACTGATGGTATCGGACATGACTTCTCCTTTGCCGGAAGCACGGGCTCCGGCGCTCGTTCGATCGGATATGAGAAAGATCAGCCGGAAATGAGCCGCGTGAGCGTCTCAGCAATTCCGAGACTGCCGAGCAGGAAAATGATCGCGGCTGCGAGAATGGTCGCCATGATCGTGAGCCTGGCCGAGAGCCTGTGGTCGTGCCTCCAGATCTTCCCGGACGGGGCGCCTTCTCCTGAAAGCCGGTCCACCGACTTGCTGGTCTCGCGCAAATCGAAAACATTCGAAGGGCCATCGTCTGCGAAGCCGGATGGCATGATCGTTGCGGTGTCGGGAAGCTCCACCGGATCGTATGCGATCCGGTCGCATATTTGCTTGAGGCGCCCGTAGCGGATCGCGGTATCGTCACGATCCCTCGCCCCGAGAAGCTGCCTGGCAGCGGTGATCCGCTGGTCGACGGTATATTTTGAGATGCCGAGCTCGCGTGCGATCTGCTTCGATGTCTTGCGTTCGAGAAGGAGCTCGAGGCAAGCGCGCTGCTTGTCGGTCAGACGATTCCATCGGAGACGATCATCGGCGGTAGAAGATTGCGACCCTTCCATCATGTCAGTGTGGTGACATCCCGTCGGCGCACAAGACCCATTTTTTTGAACAACATGCGATTTCACCGAACGGGACCGGGCCGGGGATGCCCTGTCGCGGAATGTGCGCGACCGATGGTCTTCGGCACTCTGCCGGGTGGAGGCCGACGAAAGGGCACGCAATGCGACTATCGGAATAACGCGACCCGAAACACAATCAGACGACGTCGGAGCCCGCCAATTCGATGCGCTTCACGGCGCTTGCTCTCCCCTCCCGCGATTTAGCCAGTCCGAGCAGAATTAAGCTAACGGCGAAAATTGGCAGCGGCGAGGCCACGATCATCATCAACTGCAGGCGCGGCAGTTCTGTGGCTAACAATATACCGCCGACGAGCGGGCCGGCAATCGAACCGATCTTTGCGATGGACAATGCCCAGCCGATACCGGACGCGCGGACAGGACACGGGTAGAGCAAGCCGGCGGCACCGTTCAGACCCTGATGTCCGCCCAACACGAAAAAACCGCATATCCCGACGGCGATCATATAGCCCGACGAGGACAAGTCGGGAAACGCGAGGGTAGCAAGAAGAATGCAGCCGATGACCGGCATAACTGTGATCGACGACAAGCCCAGGCGGTCGATGAAGGCGGAGATGACGAGGCCGCCAATCGATCCTGCCAAGATGAAGAGCGACAGTCCAAGCGCGGATTCGGCTTTCGGCAACCCCGCGCCGAGCATGAGCGTCGGTAGCCAGCTGATCATGAAGAAGACAGTCGCCGAACTGCAGACATAGGCTAGCCACAGCAAGGGGGTGATCGTCGACAGGCGTCCGGAAAAGAGCGGGGACAGGCCGCGGGATGCGGCGGCGTGCGGAACATCGGGAAGAGCCGCGATGCGGGCGACGGTTTCCGCCGCGATCGAGGGATCGATACGGCGCAGCAGGGATTCCAGTTCCGCCTTCCGGGTCGACCGCCGGGAGAGAAACGCAACCGATTCCGGGAGGAGGACGTAGCCGACGCCGGCGAGAAGAAGCGATAACACACCGCCGATCCAGAACAGTGCTTCCCAGCCATAATGAGGCATGAAGGCGGCCGCCACGGCGCCCCCGCTGGCCGAGCCAGCCATATATCCCATCATGATGACCGCAACCACAGTCGCGCGAAATCGCTGCGGCACGAGCTCCTGATTGAGTGCATAGAGAAGCGGCGTCAGGCCGCCGATTCCGATTCCCGTGAGAAAGCGGCAAAGGCTCAACAGATAAATGTCGCGCGCGACCAAGACTGACAGCGATCCCAAGCCGCACACGACGAGCGCGACGAGAGATCCAAATTTGCGGCCGTGCCGATCGCCGATCCAGCCGAAGACGATCCCGCCGACCAGCATTCCGAAGGAGGCGGCCGCGAACACCAATCCGAAGGCCGCGGACGACAAACTCCATTCGGACATGATGGAAGGAGCAGCAAAAGCAATGGTTTGCAGGTCATATCCGTCGACAAACATCATGAGCGTCGACAAAAGCACCGTGGTCACGACCAGCATATTCCACGACTGCTTGTCGATGACCTCTCCAAGCAGGGTCGCAGGGCTGTCGTCTCTATTCTTCTCGTCCATTTTCCCACTCCGGTCGTGCGCTTTCCGGCCAGACCGGGCCGGCCGAATCTATATGCGGACCTCGACAACACCATTGGCCAACCGCACCGAACAGCGTTCGAGCGGCACGCCCGCCGGGCCGGAGAGCTCGTCCCTCGCGCGAGCCTCGATGCGCGCGATGTGCGCGGGCCCCTCGATTATGCGAACCTCGAGCAAATCCTCGGACGCGAGCGCAAAGCAAGCGCCGGCTATATTGCTCGTCACGTAGAACGAGCCCTCGACATGATATATTGCTATGTGCCTGCCCGCGATTTCGGCGACATGAAGGGCACCCTCGGAAAGATCTTCCAAAGCAATGATCGGCCGCCAGACGGTGGCGTCTTCGATTGGACCTGCCATATGATCCCTCAAAAACCATCGCCCGAGAAGAGCCGGGAGCGCGGGCACCGACCGCACCCATTCCCCACTTCGCGTCTCTCATTGCGGCGCAGTCCATCATGCGCCGACTGAAATATAGCGCGGGCCCGGACGCGAAACGCGCCTCACAGCGTTCAAAAGATTGTCTCGGAGCGCGTCGCCCGGCCGAGCGCCTTCCGCCCGCGTGACGGGCAGACTTCGCAGACGCCGTCCACTCCCGATCCGGCGGGATCGTCAAACGCGCTCGACTGCAAGAGCAAGACCCATGCCGACGCCGATGCACAGCGTGGCAAGGCCGCGCCTGCCTCCGCTTTTCTCAAGCTGGTGAACGAGCGTCATCGCAATGCGCGCGCCCGACATGCCGAGCGGATGGCCAAGCGCTATCGCACCGCCATTCGCGTTCACATGCGGTGCGTCATCCGGCAGACCGAGCGCGCGCAACACCGCGAGCGACTGACTGGCAAAAGCTTCATTGAGCTCGACGGCGTCAAAATCGCCGATGGCAAGCCCGAGCCGACCCATCAGCTTCTGCGTCGCCGGGACCGGGCCCATCCCCATCACGCGCGGCTCGACGCCGGCCGAGGCGAGGCCGAGGATTCGGGCTCGCGGCGTAAGGCCATGCGCTTTCGCTGCGGCCTCGCTGGCAATAACCATGGCAGCGGCGCCGTCGTTGATGCCCGAGGCATTGCCGGCAGTGACCGTGCCCTCGGGACCGAAGAGCGGCTTCAGCTTCGCGAGCGCTTCCATCGTCACATCCGCCCGCGGATGCTCGTCGATCGCGACGAGGGCCGTCTCGCCCTTCCGGCCCGGAACGGTAACCGGGACGATTTCTTCGGCGAGAAAGCCGTTATGCTGCGCGGCGAGCGCGCGCTGCTGGCTTCGCAACGAGAATGCGTCCTGATCCGCGCGGCTGATCTTGTGATCTTCGGCGACATTTTCACCGGTGCGCGGCATCGTCTCGGTGCCGTGGAGTGCATCAAGGGCCGGGTTGACGAAACGCCAGCCCATTGTCGTATCCTCGAGCTTCTGCCCGCGGCCGAAGGCAGCGTCGGCCTTGCCCATGACGAACGGCGCGCGTGTCATGCTCTCTACGCCCCCCGAGATCGCCAGCGCCATTTCGTCCGAGCGGATTGCCCGGGCCGCCGCTCCGACCGCTTCGAGCCCGGACGCACAAAGGCGGTTGAGCGTCACCCCCGGCACCGTGAAAGGCAGACCGGCCAGCAACAGGCTCATTCGCGCGACGTTGCGGTTGTCTTCGCCCGACTGGTTGGCGCAGCCGTAGAAGACCTCCTCGATCGCGGCAGGATCGAGAGCGGGATTGCGATCGAGCAGCGCCTTGAGCGGGAGCGCACCCAAGTCGTCCGCACGCACGTTCGCGAGGATGCCGCCATAGCGGCCGATCGGCGTGCGGATGGCATCGCAAATGAATGCGTCGGTCATATGAGTCCTCTCGATAGGTCAGTGTCAGGCCGGAAGCGCCATGCTCTCGCGAAGCGGGACGCCGGTCAGCTTGCGGAGATCCTCGATGGCAAGCCCTTCGACCATCTCAAGAACGCCGGCACCGGACGGGCCCACCTCAAAGACAGCGACATCGGTATAGACGCGCGACACACAGCCGAGCCCCGTGAGCGGATAGTGGCACGCCTCGACCAGCTTGCTTTCGCCTTGCTTGGTCAGCAGTTCCATCATCACGAAGGTCTGCTTGGCGCCGATCGCGAGATCCATCGCTCCGCCGACCGCCGGAATGGCGCCGGGTTCCCCGGTGTGCCAGTTCGCGAGATCGCCGTGCACCGAAACCTGGAAGGCGCCGAGCACGCAGATGTCGATATGGCCGGCCCGCATCATCGCGAAGCTGTCGGCGTGATGGAAATAGCATCCACCGGTCAGGAGTGTCACAGCCTGCTTGCCGGCATTGATGAGTTCCCAATCCTCTTCGCCGGGCACCGGTGCTGGCCCCATCCCGAGCAGGCCGTTTTCGCTCTGCAGGAATATGTCGCGGTCGACAGGAAGATAGTTCGCGACCGTGGTCGGAAGGCCGATGCCGAGATTCACATAGGCGCCCTCGGGAATATCCTTTGCGACCCGCGCGGCCATTTGGTGCCGATTCAAGCGTTCCATATCATCTCTTCCGATCAGGCCACGGCGTGGAGAGGCACGGGTGCCGTTTCGATGACCCGCTGCACGAATATCCCCGGTGTCACGACTGCTTCGGGATCGAGATCGCCAAGCGGCACGATCCGGGCAACCTGCGCGATCGTCGTCTTGGCCGCCATCGCCATAATGGGTCCGAAATTCCGGGCAGTCTTGCGATAGACGAGGTTCCCCCAGCGATCGCCCCGCTGCGCCTTGATCAGCGCAAAATCTGCGTGGATGGGATATTCGAGCACATATTGACGCCCGTCGATCTCACGGGTCTCCTTCCCTTCGGCAAGAAGCGTCCCGAAGCCTGTCGGCGTGAAGATTGCGCCAAGTCCCGCTCCCGCCGCCTGAATGCGCGCCGCAAGATTGCCTTGGGGCACGAGTTCGAGCTCGATCTGCCCGGCACGATAGGCAGCGTCGAAATGATGCGAGTCCGCCTGACGCGGAAAGGAGCAGATGATCTTTTTCACCTTACCGGCCTTGATCAATGCGGCAACGCCGGTCTCGCCGTTGCCCGCATTGTTGTTGATGATCGTGAGGTCGCCGGCGCCTTGCGCGATAAGCGCCTCGATGAGCTGGTCGGGCATTCCAGCGGTACCGAAACCGCCGATCATGACCGCCGAACCATTCTTGATGTCCGCCACCGCCGCCTCGGCGCTGACGACCGACTTGTCGATCATTCGACCCTCCAAACTTTCACATTGGCAAAGGCTAAGCATCGCCCGGCCGCTGCAGCAATGGGAAGGGAGTCTCACCCAAGACAGCGGCCGGACGATCCGTCAGACGACCATTTCGTCCGCACGTTCCGAAGTCGTTTCGGCGGGCAAGGCGAGAATGGTGGCCATCGCCGAGCACAGCCGTTCGGCGGCATCGGCCGAGACAGCTTCCGCGCGCCAACCGACGTAAACATCCGGCCGGACGAGGATTGCCCCATTTTCGCCGACCTCGCGGATTCGGGCGAAATCGCCATGCGGATCTTCGATCGGCCGCCCGGGACCGATGACGTGCACCCGGATCGGCACGCCAAATTGCTCCGATGCCGCAGCCGCCGCGTCCACCCACGCCTCGCCGCCCAATCCGGTCAGGAGGGTGAACTCACCATCCCCGCACAGCGCGAGCGTCGAGACCCGCGCTCCATCGCGCGCGACCCAGCCGTGGGGCAGCCGCGCGCCCGGAAAGCTGGTGGGCTGGTAGAAAAGTTCGGGATCGCGATCATATTGCGGCGGCGCGGTTCCATCGCCGACCACGGCATTGGAGGCGTAGCGCTGGTTCATCTCGACACCGTGGCAATTATAGACGAAGTCGGAGCCATCGATCGCGGTCCGCAATGCCGCGCGGCGATCGGCGGCCTCGGGGGTCGAGTCCTTGATCGACGCCATGTTGCGGCGCATTTGTTCGGGATCGTCGGTACCGAACAGTCCAAGCGCTTCGAGAATCGGCGGAAAACAGCCAAGGCTCTTGTTGGCACGGGTCACCGTCTGCTCCGCGACCGGCGCCCGCTCGGCGTTATAACTGTCGAGCAGGTCCGACCCCGCCTTGCCGCCCAGCACCAACGCCATTTTCCACGCGAGATTATATGCATCCTGGATCGAGTGGTTGGAGCCGAGACCGTTGGTCGGGGGGTGGCGATGCACGGCGTCGCCCATGCAAAAGATCCGGCCCGCCGACAGTTTGGTTGCATACATGTCGTTGACCGTCCAGGTCGAGAAGCTCTCGATCTTGATATCGACCTGATCGTCGCCAATGAGATTATAGAGGATGCCCTTGGCAAACTCGTCGTCGATCTTCGGCGGATTGGCGACATCTTCATAGCCCCAGATCGCGAGCCACTTGTGCCAAGGACGCACCATGCGGACGACCCCGATACCCATCCCGCCCACGCTCGAGCCGGGCTGGAAAATCCAGTACAGAACGCTCGGGCGGTGAGCGACGAAGCGCGAAAGATCGGCTTCGAAAACGATATTGATCGAACCCGATACGCCCATTTTCCCTTCGAGCGGCAGCCCCGCCTGATCGACCACGCGCGAGTTGGCGCCGTCCGCACCGATCAGATATTTCGAGCGGATCGCATATTCGCGCCCGGTATCGCGTTCGCGCACCCAAGAGGTAACGCCGTCCGAGTCCTGCTCGCACCGCAAAAACTCGGTGCTGAACCGCACGCGCGCGCCCTGGCGGGCAGCGCCGCCAACCAGCAGCGGCTCGAGCAGATTTTGCGGCAGGTCGCAGATCTGCTCCGGGCTCGCGAGTTCATAGTCCGATCGCCGATGCGGCTGCGTACCCCATGTGCGCAGCCTGCCGAGCTCCTCGCCGGCGAGACTCGTGCAATAGGTGTTCTCGCCCATGAGATCGTTGGGCGCCGCCAGGGCGAGCGCTTCCTCGGCCAGACCAAGGTCGCGGAGGACTTCGACCGTCCGCTGGTTGGTGATGTGCGCCCGGGGCGTCGGTGCGGTCCAGGGGTATTTGTTGATGACCATGACATCGACGCCGAGCCTCGCGAGCGCCAACGCCATCGTTCCGCCGGCTGGGCCGGTACCGACAACCAATACATCTGCCTTCGTGATCACGTCCGTCTCAGACACGCATCCATCCTCCTAAGTGATTTGATTCAGAACTTCACTCGCGCCTCGGCGCCAAAAAGCGTCCGGCCCGAATTCGGCAGGCAGTAAGCGGCTCCCGAAAAGGCGAACAGGTCGCGTTTATACTCACAGCGCGTCTGCCCGGTAAGGTTCGTGGCATAGACGCTGAGATCGTAGCGGTGGTCCGCACCGAAGGACCATGTCGCCCGCGTGTTCAGGAAAACGCTGCTCCCGATCGCATCGACATAATTGACGTCGCGCAGGAAGCCCTTCGACTTACTGAGATACTGAAGGTCGGCTTGCAGACGCAGCTTGTTGTCGCCGATCTCGAACTCTTTGGCTACCAGTGCATTGGCCGAATATTTCGGGGCAAATGGCAGGGCGTGCCCCTTCTGCACCAAACCCGACGGATCGGTGCCGGCGTCGGTCACCTCGCTGTCGAGAAATCCGCCCGAGAGTTGAGCGGAAAAGCCGCTCCCCGGATTCCAGCGCAGTTCGATCTCCGCGCCCTTGAGCTGCGATTCCGGGACATTGATGAAGACCGGACCGGTATTGGGGTTGACGTCGAAGAACTGCTGATCTTTCCAGATATAGTAGAAGACCGCCGCGTTCAGCACCAGAGTACGGTCGAACAGTTCCGATTTCAGCCCCACCTCGAACGCATCGAGCGTCTCGACCTGCTGATCCTCCCGCGCAAAGCCGGTCTGCGGACCATGGAAAAACTCGATGTCGTGCTTGCCCGAGCGGAATCCCCGCGAAGCGCTGGCATAGAGAAGCGTGTCGTCGGCGAGCTTGAAGTCGATCCCGACCTTCCCGCCCCATTTCTTGGCGCGGATGTCGTCCGGCGCGAGGGTTTGCGCACAGGGTTTGCCGCGATTGTCGGGCGTACCGCCGGCGAGATTTCCGTCGCCGTCCAGGTCGCAAAGCGGAAGGCCGCCCGTGAGCGAGCCGATCACTGCGTTCGACCGGAACTGGTCACGACCGAGTGTCCCGGTTCCAACGTTGCCGACGAAGAGCGAAGGCGCGCTCTTCTTGTCGTCGGTGTAGCGAAGCCCGAAGCTGACGGTCACCGTCTGGCTGATATCATATTCGACCTGGCCATAGGGCGACAGCACCTCGTTTTTGAGCCGGGCGATGCTGAACGCCGCCTGATTGCTGTACGGGTCGCCGGCAAGCAGTAGCAGTGCGGCCGCCCCGCCCGCGCCGGTCCCGCCATTGAACGGGCCGAACCCCATATTCTGCCCGAGGAGCGAGCTTTCGTGAAAATAGTAGAGGCCGGCGATCCAGCGTAGCGGGCCTTTGCCGGTCGATTGCAGGCGTAATTCCTGGCTCATCTGCTTGAAGCGTTGATCATTGCCGTTGATCATCGTGATGTCGTTATCGGTCGCACCCGGACCGCCGAGATCATATGTGAATCGGACGTCGGACTTGTCGTAGGATGTGATCGACGTGAGGCTGACATCGCCCAGATCCTGTACCAGCTTGGCGTAAAAGCCATAGGCCTCGACATATTGCTGGTCATCGCCGACGCGGTAAATGTCGCTCCATCTCGATGTATCGACCACGCGGCCCTGCGAGTTGGCGCCACCCGAAATGCCTTCGAAATCGAGCTGCCTCGGCGAAAGGCCGGGCGCGAAGATCGACCCAGAAGGCGCGCGCAGACCGACGAACCGGAAGGGATCGATCTGACTGTCTTCCTGCCCGTAATGCGCGTTCAGCGTTATTTTCGTATTATCGCTCGGCTCGAGGAGCAGCGTTCCACGAAGCGAAAAGCGGTTTTTCTTGCCGTAGCGCGCGCCGCCGTCAGCCAGATTATGCCACATACCGTCGGAATGCTGAAACATGCCTGCAAGGCGAAGGGCCGCGACGTCGCCAAGCGGCACGTTAAAGCCAGTTTCCGCGTCGATCCGGTTGAAGTTCCCGTAGTTGAGACGGACGAACCCGTCGACCCCGCCTCCGAGTTCCGGCTGCTTTGAAATATAGTTTACCGCACCGCCGGTCGTGTTGCGGCCAAACAGGGAATTTTGTGGTCCGCGCAGCACCTCCACCCGGTCCAGATCGTACAGGCCAAGGTTGGTGAGATAGGGTGCGCTCATCGTGACTTCGTCCATATAGACGCCGACCGATCCCGTCGCATTGCCGAAGAAGTCGTTGGTCCCGACCCCACGGATCGCGATCTGGCGATTGGCCGCGCCCTGGGTCGACACGGTGATGTTCGGAGCGATCTTGGGAATATCATAGGCCGACTGGATGCCGCGCTGCGCCAGCTGCTCGCCCCCGACGGCCTGCATGGTGATCGGCACGTCCTGAATATTCTGCGCCCGTTTCTGGGCCGTCACGATGATCTCGTTCGGCGCGTCGACGCCTTGTCCGGTGGCCTGCGCAAGCGCCAGTCCCGGAACCAGGGCCGCGACGCTTGATGCGCACCCGAGCATCCATTTGATCTGCATCGTCCTCTCCCGTTCGATCGTACAGCACTTCAAGCCCGGCGGGCGCTGCGCGCTGCAATTGACGAAGCGAGAGTGCGGTCATCAGCGTGACCTGCAGGCCCGCTGGATGAGCGAAGTGCCCCTCCCCGCAATGCACTCTCACTTCGGCGCGAGGGCCTTTGGTCTGATCGCCAACTCGCCCTGCGCCCGACAAAGCTAGGACGATGGGCGATGCTTTCCCAATACTAAGCTAGGCCCTGTGCGATAGCGCTTCCGTATGGCTTCAGACCCGTCGAAGCGACGTTCCGAGGAGACAGCCGTGCCTCGAAATGCTCTCATCGGGTGAGGGGCGCGTCAGCAGAGCGCGCCCGGCAGAATACGACCATCCGCGAGGCCGGAGCCGGGCGCGCCCACTCCATAAACGGGGAGTTTGCCGTCCGCGCCGTCAGAAGCTGACTTCCACCACCCCGTCGGCAACGCGCACCGGGTAGCATTGCAGCGACCCTTCGGCAGGACTTGCCAGCGCCGCGCCGTCGCGCACGTCGAAGCGCGCATTGTGAAGCGGACATTCGACAACGCAGTCTTCGAGCCATCCATCCGACAAGAGGGCGAAGGCATGGGTACAGATGTTGCTTGTCGCGTAGAATGTACCGCTCACATTATAGACTGCGATCTCCCTGTCGCCGAATGTTGCGGCGAAGATCTCGCCTTCTGGAATGAGTTCGGACCGCGTAATCGGATGCCAGCTTGCGGCATCATCTGCTGAAATGGACATAAATCTCTCTCGGATCGGCTAAACGGTATAAAAATCGACGACGCTCGGCATGCGGTCGTTGATGAGGATGATCGTCTTCGATGCGATCAGCCATGGCCCCGCGTCCTCGCGGACAAAGCTGTGGCTGTATCTCACGGCTGCGACATGATGGTCGAAGGTCCTGGGATCATAGACATGCACGGTGGCGTGCGAACGAACATCCAGCCGGTTTTCCGAATGCGCCGTTACCCTCGATCCGCCTATCATATGAAGCGTACGGGGAAGCGGCAGGGTCGTCACCGACTTGCGCGAACCGAGCCTGTGAACCCGTTCCTCTAGCTCCCACCGCATTTCATGGTAGATGAGCGACACTTCGGTATCGGGATTCGAGGTATTCCGATACTCGTCCAGCCATGCGGGCATCCAGAAGCGGGCGTCCTCGCGGTAAAGCGCGAGCCAGCCGGTCCAGTCCTGGGAGTCGAGCGCATCCGCTTCCTGAAACAGGAGATCCGAAGCGAGCGCGCGCGCAACGGGATCGGCCGGCGCCTCCGAAATTCCGGTTGCGGCGCCCATCAGCCGTTTCCCCGCTGCAGCAAGCGCTTCCACTCACGATAACCGGGGAAGAAGTTCGTCTCGCCGCCAAAGGCTTCGTTGCCGAACGCCTTGCCCACGCCCATCGAGCTTTCGACGGGCGTGATGCCCAGTTCCGCCGCTTGCGCGTCGCCCGCACCGGGCGTACCAGCGAGGCCGCGCCCATACCCCTGCCTCGGGCCGGCCTGCGCGGCATAGCCCGCCTGACATAACTCATACATCGCATTATCGTCCGAACTAGCCAGGCCAGGCGGATTGAAGAAATCCTCATAGCCCCGGATACGAAAGCGACGGGCCGCGGGCCGCTCGCCCACGATGCCCAGGCAGTGCGACGTCATTTCGGTCTTGCTGGCCGAAAGCGGACGCCATGTCCGGATCTGGGCCGAGTTGATGTCGATGATCTGGAGGTTCGGATAAATGGTCAGATTGCGTTGTCGGAGCATCCATTTCGCGCGGACGGGGCCAACCCGTTCGCGGACCGCATCGAGTGCATCCTGTTCGAGGCACAGCGGTCGGCTGAACAGGCTCTGCTGCAGGATCGAGAAATTGACGGCATGTCCGTAGTGGAAGTTGAAACTCCCCTGCGCTTCGGGTTCGTCTTCGCTCGTGAGAACCCCGAGCGTGCCGCGCTTTCCGCGCTGCGCCAATATATCGACATAGGCGCTGTGCGTCGTGCTGAAATGGTAGAAATCAAGGCCATTCTCGAACTGCAGTTTCCAGTTGCCCTTGAAGGTGTACGTCACCTCTCCCGGAACATATTCGATCTCGCCGACGGGACTCTGATCCACGACAAGATCGATGAAGACCTTGGCGTCACCCAGATGATCGTCCAGCGTCGGGACGTCGGGATTGAGGCTCGCAAAAAGGAGTCCGCGATAGCTCTCGAAGCGTGGAACCCGAATGAGATTGTGATCCGCCTCGGTAAAGCTCGCCGCATATTGGCCCGTCGCCTCGGCCGTCACATGGACATTCTCGCCACCTGAATCATAGGACCAGCCATGATAGCGGCAGGTATGGAATTTCTGGCGCCCGTGTTTCAGCGGGCAAAGCAGCGTTCCGCGGTGTCGGCACGTGTTGAGGAAGCAGCCGATCTGGCCCTCACCGTCCTTCATCACGATCACCGGCTGCCGACCGATGTAGGTCGTGAAGAAGCTGTGGGGTTTGGGCAATTGGGATTCGAGGCCGATGAAAATCCAGGTCGCCTCGAAGATCGCGGTCATCTCGGCCTCGAAAATCGCTTCGTCGGTGAATACCGCGCTGTCGACGGCGAAAATACCGTCTTCGGGCCGATCATCGATCAGCGCGGCGAGGCTGGCGGCATCGGTCATGACATTACTCCTGCGTGGGGCGCCATATGGGTGAAGAAACATTTGCGCAGATCGGTGGCCGGATCGGCGGCACGCGCGACATCGACGCCCTGCCCCGACGCGATCGCGCGCCGGCCGGCAAGGAAATCCCTGGGTGTGTCGAGGCATGCGATGCCCGCGAGCCTGTTGCCGTCGAGATACAGCATTACGCCGGGACCACGGCGGACAGCGGTCAGGCGCGTGTCCGTAGTACCCGCGACCTGGATCATATGCCCGAACTGGCTCGTCCAGAACCAAGGCGCCTCCTCGGGTTCCGGTGGCAGGGCGAGGATCGCGCGCGCCGCGATAGCAGCAGATCGACGCGCATGCGACCAGCTCTCGTCGCGCGAGGGCCGCACGCCGTCGATCGCCGACCGCTCGGCAATGTCGCCGATCGCGAATATTCTGCGATCGCCCAGCGTCCGATAGTCTTCATCGACGAGGATTCCCCCATTGCAAGGAAGCCCTGCATCTGCCGCCAGCCGGCTATTCGGTTCGATACCGAGCCCCAAGATGACGAGGTCGGACACGAGGTGCTGCCCATTAGCCAATTGCGCTTCGATACCGCCCTCGGCGCGCCGCAGTGCGGTGACCCTACTGCCCAAGTGCAGGCGAACGCCCGCCTTTACATGGGCGTCAGCGATCCAATCCGATGCAACACGAGGAAAGCTGCGCGCGGCAACCTGCCGATCGGCGCCGACGAGATCGACTTCGAGACCTGCCTGACGCAACGACGCGGCGACCTCGAGCCCGATCAATCCGCCACCCAGTATGAGGGCGGAACGCGAGATCCGCGCGCGACTCCGCAGCGATTCTGCGTCCGCAACCGTTCGCAAGGTGAACGCCCCCGCCTCCAGACTGCCAGAAATGCTCCGCGCTGTGCCGCCGGTCGCCAAAATCAGTACATCATACGGCAAGGCGCTATCGTCCTCGAGCAGAACGCAGCGATGCGTCCGGTCGATCGCAGCCACTTTTGTCGCCAGGCGAAGCGCGATCCCGCGCTCCGGCCATCGCTCCGGAGAGGCAAGAGGAACCGGAGCATCGACCTGCGCCAGCAGCATCTCCTTGGACAGGGCCGGTCGCTCATAGGGCGCGACCGGCTCTTCCCCGACGATGACGATATCGCCTGTCGCTCCGTTTTCACGGAGCGACAGCGCGATGGCGCCGCCCGCGTGCCCCCCGCCAACCACCACGATCGATTGGGGGCCGACTGTCATCGACGCACCTCACCGTGGCAGATGGCGCAACGCAGACGGCTCAGGGTAGCCGGGGCTTGCGTCCAGACGCCCTGATATTCCGGAACCAGCATCGCGCGGGCTCAGTACCGGTAGGACAGGTTGAAGGCCCATGTCCGCGGACGTCCGGTGTAGCGGATGACCGCATCGGCGGTCGGCAGGTTCACGAGCGTCGAGTAATATTTGTCGGTCAAATTCTGGACCGTGAACGACGCGCGCCATTTGTCGTCGGGCGACTTCACGCCGATGCGGGCGTCGTAGAGCGTATAGCCCGGCATGTCGAAAAGCGCGAGATCGCCCAGGCCACCATTGGTACGCCCCTGATAGTTCATCGCGCCGCCGATGAAGGCATTCATGTCGTTGCCGACCGGGAACTCATATTGCGCGTCGCCGACGAACTGCCATTTCGGCGTCAGCGGGAAAGGATCGCCGGACAGCGGCCCCAGCACGCCGAGGGCGTCATAGTTGATGAAATTGCCGAGAATCTTGGAGCCGATATAGGTACCGCCCATATTGATGTTCAGCCCCTCGGTCGGCTGCCAAATTGCCTGCAGCTCAGCGCCGGCGATCCGCGATTTCGGCACGTTGACGAGAGCGTTGAGGGGACCCAGCACGGGGTCGATGACCTTGCCGCGCAGCTGCTTGCCCCGATAATCGTAATAGAAGCCCGCGCCATTCAACTGGAGCGTCTGATCGAACAATGTCAGCTTGAAACCGGCCTCGTAAGCGAGGACGGATTCCTGCTTGGCGGGCGCAAGCTGAAGCGACGCCGTCGCGCCCGTCGTGGGGAAGGCCCCGTTCTTGTAACCTTTGCTGACGTTGGCATAGATCAGGGCCCTTGGCGCCGCCTGCCAGTTCACGCCCGCGCGCCACGAGACATTGTCCTCGTTGAGATTGTTGAAAACGACGCCGGGTCGATAGGTCGGCGACAGCGTGATACAGGCTCCGGGCGGCAGCGTCGTCGGGATGCCGCTCAGCAGCGTCGCGAAGCGCGAAATCACCGCGGAGAGGTCGCCCGCGCCCGAGTCATAGGAGCAGCCCTCGAAGCTGCGACGCTGATCGGTGTATCGCAGCCCCCCCTGCAACGTCACGGTGTCGGTTACCTTGAAATCGATGTTCCCGAACACGGCATAGGTATTGACCTTCTGGATCGAAACCGCGCGAGCGACATCGAACGGAAAGCTGCTCGTCATCGCCGAGGTGATCAGGGAATCGTCGATGAAATCATAGGCATAGTTGCCACCGAGGACGAACCGGATCGGCCCGCTCTCGCCAGCCAGGCGAAGCTCCTGCGAAAAGTCCTTGCTCCTGCCAGGCGCCGCCACCGCGAGCGTCTCGATCGCGGTGCCGTCGGCCTCGACGAGGCTCTTGCGGTTGATTTTCTGAAAGGCCGTAATCGACGTCAGATCGAGGTCCGTTCCCAGTTCATAATCGATCCTGGCCGACGCCTGCCAATAGCCGTTGTCGCGCTCGAAATTCTTCCCCGGATCCCAGTCGGCAGCGCGATTGCTCGCCGGCGCATCGGGATAATTGTCGAGGAGCGCCCTGACCGCGGCATTGGGGCTGACGGCGGCGACGAGCTGTGCCGCCTGCGTGTCAGATTTGTCGCGCCACCCGTTGACGTTGAGATTGACCGTCAGCCGATCGCTCGGCTCCCACTTCAGAAGCAGCCGGCCGATCAGGACGTTGCCCTCTCCCAGACTGTCGTCGCGCGTATAGCTGCGCTGCCAGTCGCCGCTATGCGTATATTGGACGGCAAGACGCGCCTCGAGCGTGTCGGACAGCGGGCCGCTGACATAGCCCTTGATTTCCGCGCGATCGAAACGGCCATAGGTGACGTCGGCGCCGGCGCGAAAATCGGGGGTGGGTTTGGCAGCAATGTAGTTGATCGCGCCGCCCGTCGAGTTTCCGCCGAACAGCGTACCCTGGGGACCCTTCAGAACCTCGACACGTTCGAGATCGAGCGCCGCGCCGGTCGCCATGGCCGAAAATGGCAGAGGAACCTCGTCGACGTAGATGCTGACAGCGGGCGCCGCACCGAGACTGGTTTCGTAGAAGCCGATACCGCGCAGGGTGTAGACGGGCGTGCCGTAGGCGCTCGGCGTATAGTTGAAGCCCGGCACCACTTTGACGAGGTCGCTCACATCGGAAACGCCGCGCGCCGCCAGATCCTCGGAACCGACCGCGGTGATCGAGATGCCGACCTTGTTGATATTCTCGGACCGCTTCTGCGCGGTCACGACGATATCCTGCAGGCCGCTCTGCTCGGCGGCATCTGCCGGCGCTGCCTCGGGTGCCGGAGACGCCTCCGTTTCCTGAGCAACTGCAACGCCGGGCAGGCTTGCGAGAAGTCCGACGGCCAATACGCGAGCGGACACGGTCGCGCGCTGGGACGAAAGCAGTCCATGGTTGCGTTTCAAGTTAACCTCCCCAAATATGGGCCAGAATCGGCCTCTGTTGTGATCACCCCTCGGTCCGGGTGCTCATTCTTCGAGCTAGAAAGATTGCGTTGCAGCGAAGGGCATGCCCGCTCGACGCGCAAAACCGGTTCTTGCTGGGCGCCGCGCAAGGGCGGCACGCGTCGCTTCCGACAGCAACCGGCGGATCGTCTCCTGTCCCAGAATCCTTGTTCTCCTGCGTTCGATCATATCTTCGCGCAGGCTTTGCTGCGCGCCTCGCAGCGCGCGAAAAATGCTCTCCGAGCGCAACCTTCGCGGCTTGAAATCGCGAGCCGGGCTCATTCGGCCCCCGCAGCGCCGGCAGGCGCCGGGCGTTCCTTGTGTCCGGCAGAAGGCGCCCCTGCCGTCAAAGCGCAAGAAGGAGTCCGGCCCGACGCGACGGGACGCGCCCGAATGGATCCGGATCCGTCCCCCTTGCGGTAGCGGACGGGTGTCTCGCCATATTTTGCCCGGAATCGCCGCGCGAAGTGGCTCGCGTTGGCGAAGCCACACGTCCATGCGACATCGGCCGCGCGATACCCGCTGAAACGTCCATCACGCAGCATGCCGGCGGCGCGCTCGAGGCGCATCTCGATCAGCAAGGCGCCAAAGGTCGTGCCCGCCTGTGCGAACAGGCCATGCAGATGACGCTTGGATATTCCGACAGCATCAGCAATCGTTCCGGGATCCAGATCGGGATCATCCAGTCTGGCGCGCATGGATCGTTTGAGGCGCACGAACAATTCTCCCCGATGACGGCTGACGGCCTGGCACCGTCCACCCATCATCAGCGCCAGAAATGCCCCGAGTTGATCGGCGATGACCCCGCGCGGCAGGATCGCGTCGGCCAGGCCATGGTGAGAGATCGTCTTGAGCGTCGCGGCCAGCGACGATCCCCATCCGTCTTCCGCAAAGATAGGTGTAGCGACCGCCGTCTTAGGGTGGGGGAGCCAATGGCGTAGCCAGGCATCCTGGAGACGCATCGACAGTGTGATCCCCCCGGTTTCCCGGAGCAGCTCATAGGGTTGCTGGTTGTCGAGGAGAATGAAACATTGTTCGGGAGCCGTGACTTCAAGATCATAATGCCGCAGCTTCCCGGCGCCCTTCTCGAAAAACAGGAGAAGGTAATCATTCGCGCTGTGCTTGATCATCGCGTTGCTGTGCACGATGCGCTGCGAGGTGGCGGACAGGAAATTCAGCTGCACCGGACCCAATTCGAAATGCTGGATGCGAGCGCGATGTCCACCGAAAGCCCGACTCTCGATATCGACTTCGGTCAGGCAGGCCCCGACGCGATCCATCCAGCAGCTCAGGGCCGAGGGGCCGCGAACCGAGTCCGTCGACCATTCGAAATCGCGGGACGCATCGAGAACCGCGCTCATATCGCCATCGCGGCAAGGATGCCGCCTCCCATGGCACTCGCGATGAGACGTAGCCCGGCGAGAATGCACAGCATGAGGATGATGGGGCGCATGATGCCGCCGGCCGGCCGGGCGAACCGCCCGCTGGCAGCAAAAAGGCCAACTAAGACGCCCGGTATCATTGCGAGCACGATCGTCGGCGATCCCAGCTGGCTCGGAGCAATCGCCGCCAACCCCGCAAGCGACAGGATATAGGCCGCAACGAACAGCGCTGCAGCAGTCGGACGCACCTTCGCCAGCGTGTCGTAGCGGTAGAGGATCGCAAGCGGCGCGCTATGAACGCCCGCAACGGTGCCTATGAATCCGGTAGCGAAGCCAGCCGAAGTGAAAGCGACCGGACCCGGCGCGCGGGACTTCGAAAACACCGCTGCGCCTCCTACGACAACGAGCAGGAGGCCAACGAAAGCGCGCAAGGTGTTCGATGCGACAAGGCTGATGACAATCGCCGCGACGAGCGAACCGATCACGACCCCTGGAAGCAGAATGGCGAGCTCGCGCCACGCAACCTGTCGCCAGCCGGCAATAAGGAAAGGCACCGAAGCGAAAATCCCGGCGATTATCACGGGGCCAGGAACGGCGCCGGGATCGATCAGCACAAGCAAAGGCATCGCTACCATCCCGAAGCCAACGCCCGTGATGCCTTGGATATATGTCGCCACACCCACAGCCACGGCAGCCAGTATCAGAGCGGAATCCCCTGTCATTTGTTGCGCCGGGTGAAGCTTCGGACACGATCACGGTCGATCTCAACCCCCATGCCGACGCCTGACGGGACGACGACTTCCCGGTCGCGATACGCGATCGGCTGGACCGTGAGATCTTCCGCCAGAAGCCTGGGGCCGATCAACTCACAGCCGAAGGGAAGGTTCGGGAGCGCGCTAAACAGCTGCAGTCCTGCCGCCGTCCCGACGGAGCTCTCGAGCGCCATCCCCCCGTACAGAGGAACCCCGGCAGCCTCGGCAACGGCGGCGGCCTTGAAAGCCCGCCGCAGGCCGCCGCCCTTGGCAATCTTTACGGCATAGATGTCGGTCGCGCCGCGCCGGATCAGCTCATAGGCATCGTGGAAATCCCACAATCCCTCGTCGGCCATGATCGGAATTTCGAAGCGCGACGCGAGACGGATCATGCCTTCGACGTTCCAGGCCGGAACGGGCTGCTCGACGAAGAGGAAATCGCGCTCCTGAAAAGCCGCGAGCCAGCGCATCGCAGTCGACTCGTCCCACGCCTGATTTAGATCGACGACGAACCTTGCATCGGGATGAGCATCGTGAATGGTCGTCGCCGTCTCCAGCGCGCGCCGGGTTTCCGAGGCGGCATCGCCCTTGCCAATCTTTATCTTGAAGACGCTGTGGCGGCCGGCCTCGATCTGCTCGATCGCGTCGGCGACATCGGCCTCATAGGCAGCTGCTGCCAGAGCCCATAGGACAGGAACGGTCGAACGCGCCGTTCCGCCGAACATCTGCGACACCGATATGCCAATCAAGCGGGCGGCCGCATCGTGGACGGCGATATCGATCGCCGCCTTTGCAAAATGATTGTTTGCCGCGATACGGTCCATCGCAGCAAGAATTCGCTCCTGGTCGAAAACGCTAATGCCGATGACGGCCGGCGCGAGATAATGGTCGATCATCAGCTTGATCGTTTCGACGCACTCGCCGCCCCAGAAGGCCGTGCCGCCCGGCGTTCCGCCCTCCCCCCAGCCCACGGCACCGCCAGACGTGACCAGCTCCACCATAACGAGCGACTGCGTGGCGTGAGTGCCGGTTGCATGAAAATGCGGTCGACGAAGGGGCAAGTCGACGATCGTCGCCGTGACGGCGGCGATTACATGATCCGGATGGTCGGAAAATGGGGGCGCGCTCGCCGCCGGAGGCGTGAGCTCTGTCACCAAAGTCATCTGAAATCTGTCTCCCCTGCGCCGAAGCGGGGCGAACCAGGGCTCGTCTCGCTTCCCGGCTGCCATCGAACCGGTTTGTCCGACAGCTCCGTTTGTCGGCCAATGTTGCCCCTGTTGCTCGATGAAGAAAAATACTAATGCAGGGCTCACGCAATACGTGAACGGTATGGGAGCATGTTTTGGAATTTCGCCAACTACGCTATTTTGTTGCCGTCGCCGAAGAAGGCAATCTGACCGCCGCAGCGCGCAAGCTGCATGTCTCGCAGCCTCCAATCACGCGGCAGATCAAGCAGTTGGAGGACGAGCTCGGTGTCGAACTGCTCGTCCGATCCTCGAAAGGTGTGCAGGTAACCGAAGCCGGGAAGCTGTTCCTCGTCGAGGCGAAGCGCCTGCTCGATATCAGCCATACCGCGATCGAAAAATCGAGGGCAGCGCAGGCCGGCGAGCTCGGGCGCCTCGACATCGGCTATTTCGGAGCGACAATCTACACGGTCGTTCCGCAGCTGGTGCGCACTTTCATGACCGCCCGCCCCCATATCTCGGTCAAGATACAAAGAGCCAGCAAGGACGAACAGGTCGCGCGGCTCCGCGACGGCCAGCTGGGCATCGGCTTCGCCCGATATTATTCGGTCGATCACGACCTCCAGACCATGCGGATCGGCGAAGAGCGCCTGTACCTCGCCGAGCGTCTCGATGCAGCGCAACCGCCGTCGCCGATTGACGGGCTGGAGAAGATCCACGGACGCTCGTTGACGGTATTTCCGCAGCTGGGCCGTCCCGGTTTCGCCGATGAGGTCCTGCGGTTTCTGATGACCGTAAACGTTCAGCCTGCGATGACCGATCCCGCCGAAGATGTATTTGCGGCGCTCGCCATGGTGCTGGTCAGCGATTCGCTCAGCATCGTCCCGGAATCGGTGGCCCGCCTCGCATGGCCTGGCATCTGCTTCTCGCCGATCGAGCATCCCGCAGCCGTTTCCGCGATCAGCTGCGTTTTCCTCCGCGACGGCAGACCGCCCGTCGTGGATGCGTTTCTCGCGAGCTTGGCCGAAAGCGATAGCACTTCCGTATAGCCGGGAGCCAGCAACAGTATTGGACCGCATGGCTAGCGCTCTCTAGCGTCAGGGGCGAAGGATCATGACGACCGGCGAAGAGCGAGCCTTCCAGCCGTGCCGGCGTGGTCGTCATCCACATTCGCGCCGGGGTTGCCGGAAGGCGCGCGACAGTCGCACCCGGCTCCAGTGCCACGAGGTCATCGCATGAATATTCCGTTTGTTTTCGAAGGTCAGCCCTATCGGGTTCTGTTCGGCCATGGGACGCTCGGCAAGTTACCCGAGGAGGCAGAGCGACTGGGCTGCGAACGTCTGCTCATAGTTTCGACACCTGACCAGCGAACGGCAGCAGAGGAGGTTGCCGCGCTTCTGGGCGACCGGTGCGCCGCCACCTATCACGGCGCGCGGATGCACACCCCGGTCGAGGTGACCATCGACGCCATGGCGATCGTCGCAGAGCATCGGATCGATGGTCTTGTAGCCTTGGGCGGCGGGTCGGCGATCGGCCTGTCGAAAGCAATCGCGCTTCGAACCGACCTTCCCCAGATCGCCATTCCCACGACCTATGCCGGATCGGAGATGACCCGGATCATCGGCCAGACCGAAGCGGGAGAAAAGACGACCCAGGTGACGGCCAAGGTTCTCCCCGAAACGGTGATATACGATGTCGATCTGACGCTGACCTTGCCCCCGAAGCTTTCGGTTACCAGTGGTATCAATGCGATGGCGCACGCGGTCGAAGCCCTTTATGCGACCAACGGCAATCCGATCGTGCAGCTGATGGCCGAGGAAGGCATCGCGGCACTCTATCGTGGGCTACCGACAATCGCACAGTGGCCCGACGACAAGGACGCGCGCCGCGACGCGCTTTACGGCGCGTGGCTCTGCGCGATCTGCCTGGGTCAGACGAGTATGGCCCTTCATCACAAGCTCTGCCACGTGCTGGGCGGCTCCTTCGACCTCCCGCACGCCGAAACGCACACGATCATTCTGCCGCACGCGCTCGCCTATAATGCGCCCACCGCACGCGATGCCGTCGACGCCATCAAGCGCGCGCTGGGCGGCGACGGGATAGCCGGTCGTATCTACGACCTGGCCGAAGGGGCCGGCGTCCCGGTGGCGCTACGCGATCTCGGCATGGAGGAGAGCGATATCGACCGGGCCGTCGCGCTGGCGCTTGCGAATGCCTATGCCAATCCGCGCCCGCTCGAGCCGCATCTCCTGCGCCGCCTGATCGCAAACGCCTGGGCGGGCGTCCGGCCCGATCACAGCACTTACACGGATTAAAGCGCCTCAAGGATCGAATGTCTCGAAGGTCGCATGGCCTGCTCCGGCCGGGAACGGGAGCGGGAACGGATCGAGGTTCCGAACAATTTGATCTTCACGGCTCGGCAGCGATCAATTTGATGCGATCCGCCTCCAGGCAATACGGTCGAGGTATGGGCGGGCGGCCGATAAAGTATTTTCCCGAATCCGCCACAATCCATAGTCTTGCAGTTCAAAATGGAAGAATGCGGTCGTGGCGGCGCTGCGACGCACAGGAGAGAGGTTATATGAGCAATCGTTTGGAAGCGGTCGTGGCCGATATCGTCGAGGGCATCCGCGGCGCGCTGATGAAGCACGACGTGACCTTCGACGAGTATCGGCAGGGCATCGGCTACATCATGAAAACCGTCGAGGCCGGCGAGCTGCCGCTTATGATCGATGCCTTTCTGAACACGACCATTTGCCAGATCGAGAACCGCAACTTCGGCGGGAGCACGAGCACGCTCGAGGGTCCCTATTTCCTCGACGATGCGCCCTTCGTCGAGGGCGCGCTGAAGACCTATGAGGACGACCGCCACGAGCCGCTCCTGCTGCGCGGCCGGGTCCTCGACCTAGCCGGCGCGCCGGTTGCCGACGCGATCATCGACGTCTGGCATTCGACGCCCGACGGCCATTATGGCGGCTTCCACAATAATATTCCGCGCGATTTCTATCGCGGGAAGCTGCGCACCGATGCCGCGGGGGGGTATGAAGTGCGCACCACCGTGCCCGTCGCTTATAAAATTCCGGATCAAGGTCCGGTCGGCGCATTGCTGGAAGCCATGGGACGGCACAGCTGGCGTCCCGCGCATGTCCATTACAAGGTTCGCGCACCCGGATTCCACACGTTGACCACCCAGGCCTATTTCGAGGGCGGCGAGTATGTGGACAGCGATTGCTGCGAAGGCGTTCACTCGGAATTGATTCATGCCGATGTGCGCGAGAGCGGCATCAAGGTGATCGAGACCGACTTTGAGCTCGCACCTGCCTTGGCGCACGCCGCTGCAGCGGCCTGACGGGCGCGGATCATGTGCCATGGCCAAGCATCGGCGGCGTTGCCGCCGCCGGGTGAATATGTTGCGATGAACGATGGTCTGCCGAGCCTCGCGTTCGGCGACGAAGGAGAAAGGGTCCGGATCGCCATTTTGCCGGACATCTACGGGGCCGGCCCCTTCTACCAGCAATTGGCGACGCACATGGCCGAGCGCGGCGCATTCGTGCATTTGATGGACCCTTTCCACGAGCTGGGCCCTTTGCCGGAGGTTACCCGCGAGGCGGCGTTCGCGCGTCGGCACCGCGTCCGTGATCGCGCTTATGTCGATGCCTTCGCGCATTTCATAGGCGAGCAGCGCATCACCGGCGTTGCCGGCTTTTGCCTCGGCGGTCTTTACGTGTTCGAACTCGCCCGGCGCGGGATTCCGGTGAGCCTGGTAAGCCTCTATGGATTTCCGCAAGGGCTGGCGAACGACGACCCGCTACCCGTGCCGTTCGACTATCTCGAGGGCTTGCCGCACCGTCATGTTGCCCTGTTCGGCGATCAGGACCAATCGCAGTCACCCGAGAATTTCCTTCGGCTGACGGAGATTGCCGAGCGCACACCTGACTTCGGGCTCCACCTATTTCCCGGCTCCGGTCACGGCTTTCTAGCAGACATCGGAAGCGACGACCCTTCGCTCGCGCAAAATGCGCGGGCTGCCCTAGAAATCGTCGAAGAGGTGCTGCTCGTCGGAGAAGCGAAAGAGAGAGACTGAATGCTGCGCCCGAAAACGCCCCTCCAGAAATCAAGCGAATAGGAGAATCCTATGTTGTCCCACGCCGACAATATGAAGATGTGCCAGACCGGCCGCGGCACGCCGATGGGCGAAGCGCTGCGCCGGTTCTGGATTCCGGTCCTGCTGAGCGAGTAGCTGAGCGAACCCGATGGTCCGCCTCGCAGGCTGGAGATCATGGGTGAGACCTTCGCAGCGTTCCGCAACACCGATGGCGTTGTCGGAATTCTCGACGAGCAATGCTGTCACCGCGGCGCCAGCCTCGTGCTTGGCCGCGTCGAAGGCTGCGGCATCCGCTGCCTCTTCCACGGCTGGAAATTCGCGGTCGACGGTACGATCATGGAAACGCCCAACGTCCTCGACCCGCGCTTCAAGGAAAAATTCCGCGCCAAATCCTATCCCGTTCGTGAGGAAGGCGGCATGATCTGGATGTATATGGGGCCCGCGGAGCTCGAGCCGCCCTTCCCGCATTGGCCCTATTTCGATGTTCCTGCCGAAAATCGGTTGGCCGTGGCCTTCGTCGTCGACGAATGCAATTTCGTTCAGCTCGGTGAAGCGCTCGTTGACAGTTCGCACCTGACGATCCTGCACAAGGATATCTTCGCGAGGGATTCGGATACGGTGGTAGCGGTCGCCGTGAAGAATGCCGGAGCGGTCGCGGCCCCTAAAATCGAGGTCCAGGAAACCGATTTCGGGCTCTATTACGCCGCGACGCGCGCAGTGCCGACCGAAGACGGCGGTACGGTCGATGAAGTGCGGCTCGCGACTTTCGTTGCGCCGTTCCACTATCACAACGCCAACGGCAATTTTCTCGGCATCATTGTGCCGATGACCGATACGCGCACCCTGCACTATTTCGTCTGGTGGGACGAAGAGAAGCAACTCGGTCTCGAACCGACGCGCTCCGCCATCCTTCGCGACGGAAACCTGACCGAAGAACTGCTGATCCAAATGGGAACACATCCCGACACCTGGTTCCTTCCCGACAAGCCGAACCGGATGAACAATTACCGTCAGGATCGCGAGGCGATGAAGAATGGGGCGTGGACCGGAATCCCGCCGCTCGTTCCCGAAGATGTCGTGATCCTCTCCTCCTCGGGCGCGATCCGCGATCGCTCGAAGGAGATTCTGGCACCCGCCGACATCGGTGTCGCGCGTCTCTACCGCGTCTTTCTGCGGCTCGCCGATGCCATCGCCAACGGCGAGGAACCATCGGCACTTTACAGCAATCCGATGACGATTGCAGGAACTCATTTCCTCGTCCCCGAAGGCAAGACTTGGAAGGATTTTGTTCCAGAGCATGTCCCGCTGAAGAAGAAGGAGGCACCGGCCACCGCGAGCAACAAGGAATCGCAGCCGGCCTAGCCTGACGCGGTCCGCGCGCGGTCCGAAGCAAAGCTATCGTCGCATCTTGTCCGCAGGACGGGCTGCATGGCGGGGGTAGAAGCGATCCCGTTTCTGCTCCCGCTTCGTTCGACCCGGCGACGCGTGGGCCGTATAGCTGCGGACTTTCGCGAAGCCCGAAGGATCGGCGAACTTGTGACGATGCCGCCCCTTCCACCGCGTCCCCCGCGCGCTTGCGGCAACGATCGCGCGGCCCTCAAGACCTTATTTGGAGCTGTCAATGACCTATCCGGACACCCGGCTGTTTATCGGCGGCCGTTGGCAGGATGCAGCCGATGGCCGTTCGCTGGCGGTGCAAAATCCGGCGACGGGACTGGAAATCGGCCGCGTCGCTCACTGCGGACGCGCCGATCTCGACCGCGCACTCGATGCTGCCCAACGCGGCTTCGAAATCTGGCGGGACCTCACCCCCGCTGAGCGCAGCAAGATCATGCGCAGAGCTGCCGGCCTCATGCGCGAACGCGCCGACGAGATCGCGCGACTTCTCACGCAGGAGCAGGGCAAACCGCTGCACGAGGCCAAGATCGAAGCAATGGCCGCCGGTGACATCATCGAGTGGTTCGCCGAAGAAGGCTTTCGCCTGTACGGCCGGCTTGTCCCGCACAGAACGGACATCGCGATCCGCCAGATGGTGATCAAGGACGCGGTTGGGCCGGTGGCGGCATTTACGCCGTGGAACTTCCCGATCAATCAGGTGGTGCGCAAGATTTCGGCGGCTCTTGCGGCTGGCTGCTCGATGATCGTGAAGGCGCCCGAAGAGACGCCCGCAAGCCCCGCCGAACTGATCCGGGCATTTCAGGATGCCGGTCTTCCCGATGGCGTGCTCAATCTCGTGTTCGGCGATCCGGCGGAGATTTCGAATTATCTGATTTCGAGCCCGATCATTCGCAAGATCACCTTCACGGGTTCGACGCCGGTCGGCAAGCTGCTTGCGAGCCTAGCCGGCAAACATATGAAGCGCGTGTCGATGGAACTTGGCGGTCATGCGCCGGCCATCGTCTGCGAGGATGCCGATATCGGGCTCGCGGTGAAAAGCCTGAGCGCCTCGAAGTTTCGCAATGCCGGGCAGGTGTGCATCGCTCCGACTCGTTTTCTCGTTCATTCGAGCATCAAGCATGCGTTTGCGGACGCGCTGGCGGCCGCCGCTCGCGACCTCAGGGTCGGAGATGGCTTTGCGGACGGTACGCAGATCGGGCCACTTGCCAATTCGCGTCGGTTGGCCGCGATGGCCGAGTTCCAGCAGGATGCGATCGAGAAGGGCGCCACGCTCCTCACCGGCGGCAATCGGGTCGGCGACGTTGGCAATTTCTGGGCGCCGACGGTGCTGAGCGATGTGCCGCTCGAGGCCCGTCTTTTCAATGACGAGCCCTTCGGGCCTGTCGCCGGTATCCGCAGCTTCGATCGTCTGGAGGAAGCGATCCTCGAAGCCAATCGCCTTTCCTTCGGCCTTGCCGGCTACGCCTTCACGAAATCCCTCGCAACTGCGGATATTCTTGCTCGCCGGGTCGAGGTCGGGATGCTGTGGGTCAATAGTCCGGCGACGCCAACCGCCGAACTGCCTTTCGGCGGTATCAAGGATTCCGGATATGGTACCGAGGGAGGCCCCGAGGCGCTCGACAACTATATCAATCCACGCGCCGTCGTGGTCGCCAACGTTTGATTGCAGCGGGCACGGCAGCACCCGCCCGATACCGAGGCGATCGTTTCAGCCTCCACCTGCCGCCCACTCCATCCGGGCGAAGAGCGCTTCCAGAAACTCGATACACGCCCGGGCGGCCGCCGTGGGCGGTGCTCCGGCCGGATAGACCGCATAGATGCCCGTCTCGAGCGAGCCCTGATAGGCGGGCAAAACCGGAATCAGTTCTCGTTCGCGAAGTTCCGTGCCGACGTCCCAGATCGACCGCAGCGCGATACCGACGCCGGCGAGGGCGAGCTCGCGCACCGCCTCGCTCGAATTGGTGTTCACGGCGCTTCTGCCGCGGACGATCCGCGGCCCCGACGGGCCGTCAAGCTGCCAGGGCAATTGCCCGGTCGCCGCGAGCAAGCGGTGGTGTCCGAGATCCGCAATCGAGCGCGGCGCGCCATATGCTTCCAGATATGATGGTGCCGCGCATAGCAGACGGCGGCTGGGCGCGAGGTGGTGCGCCGTCAAGCCCGATGTGATCGCGGCGGTGATCCGGATGGCGACATCGATCCGCTCTGCGAAGAGGTCCCTGAGCCCGTCCGACATGTCGAGCGTCAGTTCGATATCGGGCCAGGTATCGAGGAATGCCTTCAAATGAGGGACCACGTGCAGGCGCCCGAACGAAGTCGGGAGCGAAAGCCGCAGCGGACCGGACGGATGGTCGGTGCGGTCCGACACACGCCGCTCGGCCTCGCGCATGGAGGCCAGGATTGCCGTCACCTCGTCATGGAAGCGGGCGCCGCGTTCGGTAAGTGAGAGACGCCGCGTCGTCCGGTTCACCAGCCTCGTCCCGAGCCGCTCCTCGAGTGCCGCGAGACGCTTCGACACCATCGAGGGCGATATCCCGAGCGCTCGGCCGGCCCCCGCGAGGCTTGCGGCGTCGACCACGGCAGCGAACAGTCGATATTCGTTGCCTATCATTCGTTCATCTAGAGAATGAGTGACATTCATATTGCTTCTCTACCGAAAGGATCGATCCGGGTCTATGTCCGTATGGCAACGAGAGGACGAAGACCATGATCGAGAAAGCCGGGCTACGGATCTCGCCAGTACTGGCGCATTTCATTGAAGAGCGCGCACTGCCGGGCACGGGTATCGAGCCGCAGCCCTTCTGGGCCGGCGTCGCCTCAATCTTCACCCGCTTCGCACCGGAGAATGCGCAGCTCCTGATTCGCCGTGACGAACTGCAGGCGCAGATCGATGGCTGGCACAAGGACAGGGCGGGCGCGGAATTCGAAATCGGAGCCTATCGCCATTTTCTGACCGAG
The DNA here is from genome assembly GCF_001990265.1 of Sphingopyxis sp. KK2. Taxonomy (GTDB): domain Bacteria; phylum Pseudomonadota; class Alphaproteobacteria; order Sphingomonadales; family Sphingomonadaceae; genus Sphingopyxis. Next base: position 22,208 of record NZ_LYVN01000006.1, on the reverse strand, counting down.
ATCGGCTATCTCGTTCCCGAACCCGCGCCCTTCACCATCGGCAGCACCGCTGTCGACGATGAGGTCGCACGCCTGGCCGGCCCGCAACTGGTCGTCCCGATTCTCAACGCCCGCTTCTTGCTCAATGCCGCCAATGCGCGTTGGGGCAGCCTTTACGATGCCCTCTATGGAACGGACGCCATCCCCGGAGCCCCTGCCGGCCAAAACTATGACGCGGCGCGCGGGGCGCGGGTGGTCGCCTGGGCAAAGGCATTCCTCGACAACGCCATCCCTCTCGCCGGCGGCAGTTGGGCCGATCTGGCAAGCGAAGAAATCGTTCTGGCCGACCCCGGTCAATATGTCGGTCGCAGCGAAAAGGGCCGGTTGTTCCGCCACAACGGCCTGCATATCGAGGTCGTCTTCGACCGCGCGCATCCGATTGGTGAGACGGATCCGGCCGGAATAGCCGATGTCATCCTCGAATCGGCGCTAACGGCGATCTGCGACTTGGAAGATTCGGTCGCTGCCGTCGATGCCGAGGACAAGGTTGCAGCTTATGCGAATTGGCTCGGCCTGATGCAGGGCGACCTCACCGATTCGTTCGAGAAGAATGGCACGCTCATGACCCGCGCGCTCAATCCCGACCGTATCTATACGGCGCCAGACGGCGAGGACGTCGTGCTGCCGGGCAGGAGCCTGCTGTTCGTACGCAATGTCGGCCATCTGATGACGACGCCGGCGGTCCTGCTGCCGGACGGAAACGAAGCACCCGAGGGCATTCTCGACGGCATCGTCACCAGCCTGATCGCGATGCACGATCTGGCACGCGATGCCGGCAACAGCCGCGCCGGCTGCGTCTATATCGTCAAACCCAAGATGCATGGGCCTGACGAGACCGGTTTCACAAACCGGCTATTCGATGCGATCGAGGATCTGCTCGGGCTTACCCGCCACACGATCAAGGTCGGGGTGATGGACGAAGAGCGCCGCACCAGCGCCAATCTTGCCGCCTGCATCCACGCCGTGAAAGACCGCATCGTCTTCATCAACACCGGCTTCCTCGACCGCACCGGCGACGAGATACATACGTCGATGCTGGCGGGCCCTATGATCCGCAAGGGCGACATGAAGACATCGGCTTGGATTCAGGCTTATGAGAACCGCAATGTCCAGATCGGGCTTGCTTGCGGCCTCTCGGGCAAAGCCCAGATCGGCAAGGGTATGTGGGCTGCACCCGACCGGATGGCCGACATGCTCGACCAGAAGATCGGCCATCCGAGGACGGGCGCCAACACCGCCTGGGTGCCTTCACCTACGGCCGCGACGCTCCATGCCACGCACTACCACCGAGTCGATGTGTTCGCTCGCCAGAAAGAACGGGCGGCGGAACCGATCGACGGTCTCGACGACCTGCTGACCATCCCGGTGGCCGCTTGGCGGAACTGGTCGCCGGAGGATGTTCGTGAAGAGCTCGAGAATAATGCACAGGGTATACTGGGCTACGTCGTCCGCTGGATCGACCAGGGCGTCGGGTGTTCCAAAGTGCCCGATATCCACGACGTCGGCTTGATGGAGGACCGCGCGACGCTGCGGATCAGTTCCCAACATATGGCCAACTGGCTGCACCATGGCGTCTGCACCGTGGAGGAAGTGGACGCCGCATTCGAGCATATGGCGGCGAAGGTCGACGCGCAGAATGCAGACGATCCGCTTTATCAGCCGATGACGGAACATGCCGACAAGAGCCTCGCTTATAGGGCGGCACAGGCCCTGGTTTTCGAGGGTAGCAGGCAGCCAAATGGCTATACCGAACCGCTGCTCCATGTCTTTCGCGCTCAGAAGAAGGCGGGCGGCTAGCTCTGGCCGATTGCGGTCTGGCAGCTTTTGGGACGCCAACTGGATAAAGCGGATGATTGCACCCCGCCTTCTTGGGCATCGGTCGTTAATATTCGCTAGCAGCAATCTCCATGAACGCGCTCATATCCGTGACGCGGATGTTCGAATATTTGCGTTCGATTACGCCGAGATTCTCCAGCCGCCGCAGCTCCGCGTTGAGCGTCTGCCGCGACACGCCGACCATGTCGGCCAGTTCCCATTGCGCGAGCTGTATCTGGACTGGTTCCGCCTGAGGCTGCTGCACGTCGGCGACGGGAAGCAACGAGAGTATCGCGCGGGCGCAGCGCGACCGGAGCGGCAAAAGCGACGCGTCCGCCAGCCGGTCGTACAGGACCCGGGAGCGCAGACACAGCAAGCGCATTAAATGGCGTGCGAGAACCGGTTCGCTGTCGACGACATCGATGAACGCCGACTTCGGAATGATGAAAAGCTCACACTGCTGGTGCGTGTAGAAATCGTGGATCGCGACCTGATCGTCGAGAATGGGGATAAGATTGACGAGTTGCCCCTGTCCCACGAAGCCCAGCACATGACGCCGACCGTCGAAAGTCGTTATGCTGACCTCTAGAGTGCCGTCGAGGATGATCGCCAAAGCGTCGACCATGTCGCCACGCTGGGAGAGAATCTCGCCATGCGTCATCCGCCGCGTCGAGCCCGCGCGCGCGAAGGCCTCCAGCGCCCGGTCGCTGCAGCGAAGATACCAGTCCTCGCCCTTCACCCGGTCGAAAACCGACCGCGCACGCTTCGCATCCTGTTCCGGCAATGGCCCGCCACCTTCCTCCGACGATCCTAGATCGCCTCGGGATGGGTCCACAACATCAAAGTCGAGAAACCACAGCATGCCATGCCCCTCGCACACGCCGACATGTTCGGCGCATGCGAGGGTAAGTCCGGACAGCAACTGGCGTTAGAAGCGCAGCGTCAGCGACGCGCCATAGGTTCGCGGGCTGGCGTGCGTTTGCCGAATGGCGGTGCTACCGGGGAATACGCCATTGTTGAGGCCGAAGGCGCCGGCGAGCGTCTGGTTGAACATGACGGTCGAATATTGGACGTTGGTGAGATTATTGCCGAAGATCGCCACCGACCAGCGATCGTCGACACCCGCGAGCGTCAGCCGCGCGCTCAGTAGCGCATAGCCGTCCTGGATCGTCTGCGGGTTGTTGTCGGTAATCTGGCTGTTGCGATAATCGGAGACGAAGTTGACGTTCGAGCTCGCGCTCCAGCTCATCCCCGAATTGCCGATATCTCCCTTCCAGTTGAATCCGACCTGCCCGCTCCACGCCGGGGAGAAATTGGCGCGCGTGCCGGTGAGGTCCTGCACCGATCCGGCAGGCAGGCCCGGCAGCGGCGACCCGCCGGGAAAGCTGGTGAACTCGCTGTCGAGATAGGCGAGCGCGGCATTGACGGTGAAATTCCGCGACGGACGCAGCACCGTGTCGAATTCGAAACCCTGCTGCCGCAATGACCCGGCGTTGCGGATGATGAAGCTGACGCCGTCGAAGCTGCGATCCTGATAGCCGTTGATGTCCATCCGATAGAAGGTGAGATTCGCCGTCAGCGCCCGGTCCAGCCATTCAGACTTGATGCCGACTTCATAATTGTCGACCGTCTCGCGGCCGAAGACCCGCCGCGTCGAGACGAGATTGCCCGCCTGGTCGAAGGTGCTGAGCGACGGTGTGCCGCCGCCGCTGTTATAACCGCCCGACTTGTAGCCCGTCGAATAGCTGCCGAAGAGCATCACATCGTCGGTCGGCTTGAAGTTGAGACCGATCCGGTAGGTTAAGCGGCTCTCGCTGAGGTCGGGCAGCGTCAGCGTTTCGGGTGCGCGCAGGATCGAGGCAACGGGGGTCGCGATCGACTGGGCGAAGCTGCCGCTCTTCTCTTCATGCGTCCAGCGCCCACCGAGAACGAGGGTTAGCGGTTCGGCGAGGCGATAGTTGAGCTGGCCGTAAACCGCGTAGCTCGTGGTGTTCTGCGCCATGCGCTGCGTCGTCGCATTCGCCCCGCCGGTCGTCGTCTGGAACGCGTTGCAACCGTCTCGCGCGGCCCCCGCCGGGAGCAGCGTATTGCAGAAACGCGATCCGAGATTGAGGACCTCACCGAGCCGGTACTCTTCGTCGAAATAATAGAGGCCGGCAACGAGGTCGAGCTTGCCGCCGAGCCATTGCTCGGTCGGCGAGATGAATTGCAGTTCGTGGTTCTGGCTCTTGGAATCGAAATAGGATTGGCGCGAGAGCAGCGGCAGCGGCAAGAAGATGACATCGCCATCGAGTTGGTCGTTGCGCCAGTCGCGATAGCTGTTGATGAGCCGGATCTTGCTGTCGCCGAGCGAAAACGTCGCATCGCTCGACAGGCCCCATTGCCGGTCATCAAGATCGGCGGTCACGGCATAGTTCATCACGCGGTCGTTGAAATTCGTATCGGGAAGGTCACCGCCAAGGATGGTGCGCAACTGCGCAAGCTGCGTCGGCGATACCGAGCTTGCGTCGAAGTCGCTGTCGGTGACCCCGTCGCCGCTGATCTTCGTATAGTCCGCCCTGACGATCCATTCGAGATTGCCGAGTTCGGCCTTCACGCTGCCGCGAAGCGCGACATCGTCCTGCTGCCCGTAACGCATCCCGTCATATTCGTTGAACCAGAAGCCGTCGAACCAGCTCCCGGCAGCCGCGAGGCGGACGGCGACCTTGTCATTGAGGGGAAGGTTGACGTGGCCCGCGAGGCGGTAGCGATCGGCATTGCCAACTTCGCCGGTGACTTCGCCCGAAAAGGTGAATTCGGGCTGGGCGGTCCGCAGCGACAGTGCGCCGACGCTCGCGTTGCGGCCGAACAACGTGCCCTGCGGCCCGCGCAGTACCTCGACGCCGTCGATGTCGAGGAAGGTTGCGATCGTCGATCCCGCGCGCGGCACATAGATGCCGTCGAGGAAGACCGCGACGCTGGGCTCGGTCGCGGTATTGCCCGATGCGCCGACGCCGCGGATATTGATCCGGACCGCCGCGCTGGCGGTCGCCTTGTTGACCGAGAAGTTCGGCGTGAGCGCGGAAAGCTCTTCCACCTCGTCAATGTTGGCCGCGGCAAGTGTCTCTGACGAGAAAGCGGCGATCGACACGGGAACATCCTGGAGATTTTCAGCGCGCTTTTGCGCCGTCACCACGATCTCGCTGCCGCTATCGCCGTCGGCGACCGGGGCTGTCGCCGTGTCCTGCGCAAAGACCGGGCAGGCTGCCGTGACCGCAACGCCGCCGAGGAGCAGATGGACGAATTTCCTGGACATAAGACTCTCCCTGTTGATCGAAGACGTGGTTTCGTGCCCGCCTTCTAATTTTGAGTTGGAATGGCGCTCGCCGCACCGAGGCTGGTCGCTTCGCGCGAGCCCGACCGTTCCGGATGGAGGAATTTGGCGCCGATCGCGGCAGCGACGAGCAGCAGGACGCCCGCGACCGCGAACCCCAAATCATAGCCACGCGTCATCCCGCCCGCCGAATATTGGACGAGATAGCCGGTGACGACGGGGGCGAGTATTCCCGCCGTCGACGCGAGCGAATTATCGAGCGCGAGCAGGAAGCCGCGCTGCCGCGGCGGCGTGCATTCGCTGATCATCGCGGGGCCGGTGAAATAGATCGTCTGCGCCATCCCCGCGCCGAGACCGAGCAGGATGATCCGCAAAGTCGGGGTCAAGTCGGGCAGGAGCAATGCGATGTAGCAAAGCGCCGCGACGATCAGCGTGGCGGTGGTCAGCAGCCCCCGCGCGGTACGGCTCTTATGGCCGCTTGCGGAGAGCTTTTGCGACAGGCCGGGCATGAGCAGCCCGAAGACGACATTGATCGCGATGAAGGCCGAGAACATATGACCGGCGGTGATCGCATCAAAGCCAAGCCCGGTTTCGAGATAGACCGGCACCCAGGTCAGCGTAAGTGCCAAGGTCCAGAAGGCCGCGAAATGGGCAATGATGCAGGCGACGAGTGTGCGGTTTCGGGCAAGTTCGCTGAACCCGGCGCGTTCGCTCGCAGTGGCCTCGTTGTCATCTATCAGGCGGCCTTCGCTGCCGAATAGAAGCCAGAGCAGAAGCCACAGACAGCCCAGCGCACCGAGCATCAGGAAATTGGCGCGCCATCCGAAATTGTGGGTGATCTGCGGGATGAGAAGTCCGGCGATGATCAATCCGACCCCGGCGGTCTGGCCGAGGATCGAGGCCGGGAGGGTGCGCTTCGTGTTGGGGAACCATTTGTAAAGCGAATGGACGGCGACGGGCCAAGCGGGCCCCTCGGCCATGCCCAGCAGCACCCGCCCGATCAAGATGACCGCGATCGACGAGGTCAGCGCGAGCGGGAACTGCAGCAGCGCCCATGAGGCCGCCATGCCGGCGATGATCCATTTGGTCGGGAAGCGGTCGGCCAGCAGCCCGCCGGCGATGCCGCCGACCGCGAACAGCCAGAAAAACCCGCCCGCCATCAGGCCGAACTCGGTCGGCGACAGGTCGAGTTCGGCCATCATCGGCACCGCGACGAGGCCGAAGACAATCTTGTCGAGGAAGTTGATCAAGATGAACAGCGCAAGCAGCAGGGCGATACGCCATGCCTTGCCTGGCTGGAACGACTGATCGGCGTTCATCGCGGCGCGCTCAACGCTGGCCGGCGATCAGATCGGCGGCCTTTTCGCCGATCATGATCGAGGCCGCATTGGTGTTCGACGATGGCATGGTCGGCATGATCGAGGAATCGGCGATGCGCAGCCCTTCGACACCCTGCACGCGAAGGTCGGGGCCGACCACCGCCATCGGGTCGCTACCCATCTTGCACGTCCCGATCGGATGCCACGAGGTTTGTCCCGACCGCTTGATATAGTCGAGGAGGCCGGCATCGTCGGCGATCTCTGGACCGGGCCGCGTCTCGCGCACGACGAAGGGCCGCATAGCGTCCTGCGCGACGACGTCGCGCGAAATGCGCAGCGCGTCGAGCATGTCGGCACGATCACCTTCGTCGGCGAGATAATTGGGATCGATCGCGGGGTCGAGCGCCGGATCGGCCGACGTGATATGGATATTGCCGCGCGAGCGCGGGCGGAGCTGGAAGAAGCCGATCCCGAAACCCGGGAACGGATCGAGCCCCATTCCCTTCGCATTTGCATAACGATCCGCGCCGCTGAGATGATGGATCTGGATCTTCACCGCCGGCCGCGCCTCGCGGCTCGTTCGCACCGTCGCATGGGCGGTAGCCGACGGCGTCGCCATCAGCCCCTTCTTCGTGAGGAGATATTTGGCGCCCATCGTCAGCATCTTGATCCGGCTCGCGAGGATCATGTTCAGCGTGTCGGAGCCGGTACATTCAAAGGTGATGCGCGACTGCAGATGGTCGAGGAAATTTTCGCCGACCCCCGGCAGCTCCGCGACCGGCTCGATACCGAGTGCCTGGAGGCGCGCGGCCTGCCCGATACCCGACAGCTCGAGGAGTTGCGGCGACCGGATCGGACCGGCCGACAGGATCACTTCCCTCGCCGCGCGCGCAGTGACCAGCCTGCCGTTCTGGCTGAACTCGACACCAACGGCGCGTTTGCCCTCCCACAATATGCGCGCCGCGCGGGCGCCCGTCTCGATGCGAAGATCGGTATTCCGTGCGGTGCGCTTCAGATAGGCCCGCGCGGTGCCGCACCGCTCGCCGCCTTCGGTCGAAAGCTGGAGATAGCCGACGCCTTCATAACCGCCGCTGTTCGAACCCGCACGGCCGCCATTATAGTCGCGCGTCTGCGGAATGCCGGCCTCGCGGCACGCCGCGACGAACGCTTCGGTCAGCGGATCGGCGTCGGGAGCGAGCGAGGTGACATGCACCGGCCCGCCGCGTCCGCGCGTCGCCCCATCGCCTTCGGGGAAATCCTCCATGCGCCGGAAATAGGGCAGCAGGTCGTCATAGCCCCAACCCTCGCACCCTAGGTCGCGCCAATGGTCGAACTCCTCCGGATCGCCGCGAACATAGACCATGCCGTTGACCGAGCTTGATCCCCCCAGCATCCGCCCCATCGGCAGATAGACATTTTGGCCGACAAGATTGGCCTGCGGAACGGTCTGAGAAGGCCAGACATAGTCGGGGTTCTGCAGGATTTTCGCGATGCCGATCGGCGTGCGGACCCAGAAATCATCCTGCCGCGCGCCGCCCGCTTCGAGCAGGAGTATCTTCCCTGCGTTTCGTTCGGCGAGCCGCGATGCGAGCGTCGCGCCCGCCGAACCCGCGCCGACGACGATGATATCGGCCTGGATTTCAGTCATTGCCGCGCTCCGCGAGCCACGCCGACAGGGCGACCGCCTCGGCGCCCATCCGGACGAATTGCTGCGGCGGGATCTCGAACTGGGTGTTGGCACCCGGGATCGGCGGCGGCGGAGTGACGCGAAGCTCGGTAAAGATGGGGCCGTCTTCCGCGAGGATCGCGGGAAGCGCTTCGGAAAAGGCGGCTGCGTCCGAGAAACTGGACGCTCCACGATAACCGGCCGCTTTCGCCATCGCCGCAAAATCGACGATATCTTCGGCAGGTGTCGCGAGGTTCGAAAAGCCCGAAAACTGCGTGCCGTTGCGGATGACGAAATGATGGAAATTGCGCGGCTGCCGTTCGGCGACCGTGGCGAGGCCGCCGAGCTGCATCAGCAGGCTCGCGTCGCCGTCGACGACGATCACGCGCCGATCCGGCCGGCCGATCGCCAGCCCCAGCCCGATGCTCGCGGCGCCCCCCATCAGGGGGACCGAATTGATCCGCGGCTGCGCGGCGCCGAGCTGGTCGAACGCGCCCATCGCGCCCATCGTTGCGACCAATATGGCGCCGCCGCGCACGCCCTCGATGATGCGGCAGGCTTCGTTGATGTCCATGTCGTGCGCCTTTCAGTTCCAGCCCGTGGGGGCGCCAACGATCAGGACCGCGCTGCGGCTTTCCCTGTCGGCATAGGCGAAGGCCTCATCCATACCGGCAAGGTCTCCTTCGGTTTCGAGCCGCCAGAAGCGGACGCCGAGCGCGTTCAGAATGGGCTCCAGAAGCTTGACGGTGTTGCGCTCGGACAGGTTCGGGTCCTGCCCGAAATTGCCGAATTCGCGGCCGAAATGCCCGACGAGAAACACCACGGGGATCGACGCATCGAGGCAGACGGCGCGGAGCGCGTTGACGCAGGCATAGAGGCCCTGGTTCTGGATGACGGTGATCGGACGTTTGCCGGCGATCCTGAGGCCCGCGGATACGCAGACGGCCTGGTCCTCGTTGCTGCAGCGGACGAGCTCGAGCCCATCGACCCCGGCCTCGACCCGCTCGTGCAGCGCGAGCTGGATCCAGTCCGGCACCGTTACGAAGTGATCGACCCCGTTTCGCTGCAGCGCTGCGAGACAGGCCGACGCCGGAATATTGTACGGATGCGCTTCCATTCGCTTCCTCTCCCATTATGTTTGGAAGCGGGTTACGCCGGACGGCGAGGCCGGTCTGTCAAGTTTGCGACTTTTGCCGCCACCCGGTGAACGCAATCGTTGGATCGGGTCTGTCGCGGCCTATTCGGAATCTGGATCGGCCGCCCGCCCGGCAAGGGATCCAAGCAGCCGGATATAGCCATAGTGCCGCCGGACCTGATTTTGCTTCGCGAGGTCGGTCAGTGCGGCGCCCAGCGTCACGCGCGAGACACCGAGCAGGTCGGCGAGCTGCTGCTGCGTCGCGCGAACGATGTCACGGCCGGCATCGCTCCGCGCGATGGTGACAAGCAGATTGGCGAGCCGCTCGGTCGCGCTCAATCGCCGGTCGGCATCGATGGTGTCGAGCGCGCTCGCGAGCTGCCGCGACAGACTCCGCAGCAGCAATTCGGCCCAACCGACATCCGCGGCCATCAGCTGGCGCAGCAGGGGCCGATCGATGGCGATCATGCTGGCGCTGCCGTCGGCGATCGCGTCGACCTGCCTCGGCACATCGGTGAAGAAGGCAAGCTCGCCGAACAGGTCTCCCGCGGCGAGAACCGCGAAGTGGGTGAAGACGCCGTCTTCGGAATGACGGCCGATGGTGACATGACCGTCGACGACCGCCCAGAAGGCATCGCCCGGATCGCCCTGGTGCTGAATGAATTGTCCGCCAGAAAAATGCTGAACCCTTGCGCGCGCGGCCAGTTGCGCGAGCTCGCGCGCGGAAAGCCGTGATCGCTCGGCCATCGCAAAATGATAACTTCTTTGCATTCCCGCATGCTCTGCTGAGGCACCGGGAACGCAATGGCAAGCGGCAATTGCTGTGGCCGATCTTTCCGGAGAACAAGGATATGGATGCCGGCATCCCCGGTGCATATCCATGGGTCCCGATGGCTCGCGGTATCGCGGTCGAATGATGGCCGTTTAGGGTAGGTCTGCTTACGGGGGATCCCACGACACGGGAGGCGCGGTTGCTGTGCGTCAGGCGGGCGCTATCGAGCCCGACCGCCTGCACTTTCGAGCCATGTAGATATCCGCCACAGCGCCTTCTGGCGCCAGGAAGAACCGGCCCTGCCCCTCTACCGACGGTCCGCTTCCGGTCGTCAAAAGGACAGAGCGGACTCCACCGAAATGATGAACCAGAAGCATCGGGCGCGACCTTCCCCGCATATCGGGAAATGGGGAACCTTGGCGCCCGGTAAATGTGGCACGAAAAAAAATGCTACCGCGCAATGATATTTGCGCGGCAGCAGTGATCCTGCGTTCCCGAAAATGAGAGGTGGGTTCGAACGCAGGCTGTGGAGGTTTAGAAATTCACGCGGAAGGTCGCGCCGAAGGTGCGCGGATCGCCCGGAATGCGGAAGATCGTCGTGGCGTTCGATTTGACCCCGATGGCATAGTCGGTTTGGTTCAGGTTGCGACCCCAGATCGAGAATTCCCAGTCATTGTCGTCGCCGTCGAACAAGGTGATGTTCGCGTTGAGCAACCCGTAAGCCTTGATATCGTAATAATGCTCCTTCGGGCTGGACTGTTCCGGTATCTTTTCACCAAATTCCTCATAGGCGAACTGGGTGCTTCGCATGCCAATCGTCTTTGACTGCCAGCGATAGTTCACCGTCGCACGCAGGCCAAGTGCCTCACCAAGTGAGGTGTTGAACGACGCACCGCCGCTCAATGCCCATTTGGGAACGCCGAAGCCCGATCCATTGTAGCTTGCCAAACGTCCCAGTTCGTTGACTGCAGTTGGGTCGGTTTCGAGGATTTTGGTTTTGAGATAGAGAGCGTTACCAAACAGGGTGATGCCCCGCACCGGCTCGACGCTCAGGTCTCCCTCGATACCCCAGGCTTTCGATTTGGGCACATTGACCAGCGCTGCGAGGGTCGTGAACACTGGATCCTTGTAATATCCCGACAATTGCTTATCGCGATAATCATAATAGAAGCCGCCGACACCCAATCGGAAGCGATCGATATCGAGGCGGGCACCGGCTTCGTAGGCGGTTAGTTCTTCCTGCTTTACCGGAGCATCCTGCTTTTCGGAATTGGCGGTGTTGAGCGGGTTGACCCCCGACTTATACCCGCGCGAGGCAGAGGCATAAGCCATCAATTCCGGGACAGGCCGCCAGCTCAATGCCGCGCGCCACGAGAAATTGCTCTCTTTCTGGATATTGTGGACCTCGCCGCGCTCAAAATGCGGAACCTCTCCCTTTTCGTCGTCAATCCGGGTGCCATCCTGATACATGGTCAGACATTCGTTCGGCTTGGCCGGAGCGTCGGGAATGGCTGCCTTTCCATACGCCCTTTCTATCAGGTAAAGCACCCCCGAGTGGGCGCCGAGGAGGGCGTTGCCGTTGACGTCCTTTGTACAGCCCCGGAATTCGAGGCGATCCCAAGTGTAACGGGCGCCTCCGCTCAGGGTCAGCGTATCGGTAACCGCCCATTCGGCGTTGGCGAGAAGGCTTTTCGTCTCGACGTCGAATTGGCCCACATCGCGAAGCGAGCGGAACGCACCGGCCCGATCGTCGTCGCTAACCTGTTCGATATACTCGTCATATCCGGGGAGCCCCTCGGCGACGTTCGCGCCATTGGAAAAATATCGCCGAACCGCCTGCGAGTTGGAGTTGTTAAAGATATTGCTCCGGATATTTTCCTCGATCTTGTCCTTCCCATAATAGCCGCCAACCGACCATTTGACCGGACCCGTATCGCCCTTCAGCTGCAGTTCCTGCGACCAGGACTGAATCGATCCCTTGGGATTCTGGATCAGAACTTCATAGGGTGCACCGCTGACATCCTGCAGCGAATCGCGGCTGAGTTTCTGGAAGTTGCTGAGCGATATCAGCCGCAGACCATCGGAAATATCATATCCGATATCGAGGCTGGTGGACCAGAAGCTGGTATTTTCGTTCAGCTTGCCCGGCAAAGCTTCGCTGTTGCCAATACCGTCGGCGCGGCCCGGCACCACATCCTGAAAAAAGGGATGATTATAGATAAAGCTGTCAGGATCATATCCACGAACGGCAGCGTGTCGATATGACGTCTTATGTGCAGGTGACCAGTCTGCTGTCCGGTTGTCCCATTCGCGGATATGATCCTTCGGATAGACATATTCCTCAAGCTCAAAATCATATCCGCCATTATAACATTCTGTATCGTCAGCCGGGCAAGGGGCGCCAACGAACTCCCTCAAAGTGTCATTCGTCGAGAGCGCCGCCGCACCATTCCCATATTTCTGGTCTGCGCCGGGGGTCAGGCCGATCGCCTGCATCGCGCGGGTGTCCGATTCATTCTTCCATCCCGACAGCGTCAGCGTAATGTCCAGCCCCGGCGACGGATCGGCCGCGAGGATCAGGCGGGCGCCTGTATTGTGAACCTCGCCCAGCCGGTCTTCGGGACGCGATTCGCTCCGCTGCCAGCCTTTCATGCTTTGCTCGGTCCGGAAAGCGAGGCGCGCTTTCAGCCATGGCGAAACCCGTCCGCTCAGAAAGCCTTCGAGATTGAATGTCTCATAATTGCCAACGTCGATCGCGAGCGACCCCGTATATTCCTCGGTCGGCTGGTTCGACGTCAGGTTGATCACCCCCGCGGTCGTATTGCGGCCGAACACCGTGCCCTGCGGTCCTTTGAGCACCTGCGCGCCACCAAGGTCGAAGACCGGACCCAATTGCGTGAAAGGATAGGGATAGGCGATATCGTCCTGATACAGCGTCACCGTCGGCGAGGCCGACATGTTGATCGCGTTGAAGCCGATGCCGCGAATGCTGTATTGCGGCGTGCCCTGATAGCTGCGCGACACGGTGAAGGACGGCGCAACGAGATTGAGGTCCTTGACCGAATTGATTTTCAGATCCTGCAGGCGTTCGGCAGGAATATCCTGGATCGCCATCGGGATTTTCATGAGGTTCGTTTCGAGACGCTCGCCGACGACAAGGATTATGTCCTTATCAGCATCGGTTGCAGCGGCGTCGGCGCTGTCGGCGCTTGCGCCATCTTCGGCCGCGTGCGCAGGCATGGCGAAGGCGATTGCGATGGCCGGTAGCGCTGCCCCGAACAGCAGGCGTGCAACAAGACCCCGCCGACGCGGCGATGCCGCGCGTTCCACATAATTCATCAAAGTCCTCCCAAATACTCCGGTCAGTGAGCCGGCACGCAATCCCGCTTGGCGATGTCCCTGGTCCCGGGGAGGGCCCGCCATTTCCGGAATACTCTTTCGATATGGCCTTGTTTTTCGGCCAACAATGACCCGAGCGCGCAAAGTGGGGGGACTTTATCGCTTAAAATGCCCCCCCTCGCCTTATGTCCCCTTTGGTCCGCTCCGGCGGTACGAGGCGGGTGGCGATCCGAACCAGCGCACGCACGCCCGGCGCAGGCTGCGGACATCGGAGAATCCGGTGTCCGCCGCGATGGCCTCGAGCGGCATATCGGTCTGGAGCAGCGCCTCGACGGTATCGCGCTTCATCCGGTCGAGCCGCGCCCGGAACGACGTCCCATATTCGGACAGGTGGCGTCGCAGCGAAGCCGGGCTCATATGAAGCCGCGCCGCGACCTCGGCCTCGAGATGGACGCCCGTGGTGAGGAGTTCGTCGACGCGCGCGACGAGCGGGCTTTCGGCTACATGTTCATGCCGGTTGATCTTGTCGGCGAATTCGCGAAGCAGCGCGCGGAATTCGGGAAGTTCCTTGCTCGCCCAACAATCATATTTTTGCGGCTGGAGCGGTCGCGCGCCATCCGCGCGATCATAATAGATGGTCACGCCGGTACCGCGCCGGACGACGGGGCAAGCCAGAATGTTGAGCATCGACACCTCGTGCCGTGCGGCGGGCTCTGCCGCGCGAACCTGGACCGGCCGTAGCCTTCTACCGGTGAGCCACCGAAACGCGCATTGCAGCGACATGGCCAGAAATTCGACGCCGACTTCTGCCGCCGGTCCGCCCTGCCTCGGTTCGAGGGACAGGGCCAGCGAGGTAGGATTGCTGGTGACTTTCGCCGAAAGTTCGGGGCGCAGAATCTCGATCGCGCCGACGGTGCGCTCGAGCGCATCGGCGAAACTCAATCCCTGTCCTGCGGCGGACACGATCAGGCCGAACGCGCCAAACCGGACCTCGGGTCCGTTGGCAAGGCTCTCACGATAAGTCGATCGGAAATAATGGAGGCAAAGATTGACGAAGGTGATCGACGAGAGGCTGTCGTCATCGCCTGCATTGTCGCCCGCATTGTCGTTTGTAGCAGCGAGCATCGCTTCGCTCGCAGCCTTTCCCGCAATGAGCCGGAGATAATCCCGGGGCACGCGGAAATCCTCGACCGAGAAATGTTCAGGCCTGCTTTTCATCCCGCGGTCCACTGCCTGCTTCCCACAAATGATTGCCGCAAACCGCATCCCCTCCCCCATGCGCGAAAGATTGCGGCTTGCTATTGCGCACGCAATGCCACAACTCGATGTCCGGAAATGCCAAAGAGCTATCATTTAGCGACGCCGGAGCGATCAGAACTTTCCGCGCGCGAGTTCGCGGAACTGACCGCGTACGCAAAGGTCCAGCATTTCGCCGATGGCCAGTTCGTCCAGCATCGGGGCGATCCGGGAGACGTCTTCTGGGCGATCCTCGATGGCCATGTCACCATCGGCCGGCATTCCGAAGATGGCGTTTTTACCCATTTCGCAGTTCTCGCTGCGGGCGCCATGTTCGGGGAGCTGGCTTTCCTTACCGGCATGCCGCGACAGGATGATGCGATCGCTCAAGGCGAGGCGAGCCTGATCGCCATCGATCGGCCTTTGCTGCACCGGTTGATTGCCGCGGATGTCAGATGGGCCGAATTGATGATGGCAAACCTGGCGCAACGGCTCGGGGGCGCACTCAACATCATCGACGCCGAACGACGATTGAACACGACCGAACGGCTCGCAAACATGCTTGTCGTCATGGCGCGGAACGAAGCCGGTCGTGATGTGGCCCGCGCGACGCAGCAGCAGCTCGCGGACCTGCTCGGCGTCTCGCGCATGACGCTCGGCGCCTCGCTGGCCGAACTCGCGCAGCAAAATCAGGTCCGGCAGCATTATGGCTATATCCAGCTGCTCGGCTCCCTTGCCGAGCGCGCGGCCAACCTCGACCCTCCGTAACCGATGGAGGCCGGCGACAGGTCAGTTCCAGCGAAGCTTCCCAAGAAGCGGATGCGTAGCCAGTCTTCCAGTGGCCAGGCGCTCTCCGGGAACCTATGGCCGACGGCATGATATCCCCCGTCCGGACGAGGATCGACAATCTGCCGAGAGATTCTTGCCGGCCGTTTGACCTTGAACGGCTAGCTCATCGGCCAATCCAACGAATGTCCACTGTCGGGCATCGTACGGCGCGCGCCGAATGTCCACAATCGGGCGCTGAACTGACACTCAACCCGATATCCGTTGTAGGTGAATTTGTGCCGTAGGATATGGTAGAGCATGTTAGAATTCGGTTGCCAGAATTAGAATGAATTGAACACGGATGCACCTAAGTAACTAACATTAAAAAATAAAAATAATGGCCACCGCGCTCTTAATCAGCGGGTCCTTGGTTCGAGCCCAAGTGCGTCCACCATCCTGTCCTTACGAAGCCTCGTGGGGACGCATAGCTCAGTTGGTAGAGCAGCTGACTCTTAATCAGCGGGTCCTAGGTTCGAGCCCTAGTGCGTCCACCATTTTCCCCTTGGAACATTGCGGAAATTTCACGCCCCTTTCCTTCGCAGCGAATCCGTGGACAAATTTGGATGCGCCTTGCCAAAGTTCAGCAAGGGCCAGGTAAAGGTTGCTAACCCGGCCGTCGTTGGCCGGTTTGGGATTTTCGGGTTTCGAGTCCAAACCGTGAAAAGCGGACGATGGAACATTCTTCTCGATACCGATCGGTGTCGATCCTGCTTGATATTCAATCTGGCGTCAGAACCATTTTGAGCGCGCCAGCGTCGCGCGCATCGAACAGCTTATAGGCTTCGGCGCCTTCGCTCAGCGGCAGGCGGTGGCTGATATATTTCTCGGGCTTCAGCCGTCCCGACTGGACCAGCGGGAACAACGTCGGCAATTCCTCGGGTACCGAGCAGGTCCCGGCGCGGAAAGTCAGCCCGGCCGCAAAGAAGCGTTCGAGCGGGAAGGCATAACGCCGCGACTGCTGCACCCCGATCACCGACACGGTGCCGCGCGCACGGACAAGCCGCAGCGCGAGGTCGACCGTCTCGTCGCGCCCGACGACCTCGATCGCGCAGTCGAGCTTGCGGCCTTTAGTGGCATCGCGGATCGTCTCGACCGCTTCGCCGGGGTGCAGCGCGATCGCGCCCGCCTCTTCGGCCAGGGCACGGCGTTCGGCGACCGGATCGATCGCATAGACGACATGCGCGCCCATGACGAAGGCGCTCTCGACCGCCATCAGGCCGATCGGGCCGAGGCCGATCACCGCGACACTGCTGCCCGGCACGATGTCGGCATTTCGCGCGCCGAACCAGGCGGTCGCGAGCGCGTCGGTCATCAGCAGCGCCTGTTCCTCCGACACGCCGTCGGGGATCAGTACCGCATTGACGTCGGCGGCGGGCACGCGCACCGCCTCGGCCTGCGAGCCCTGCAGCTTCGCCGACAGGCCGTAGCAGGAGCCCATGCCGAACTCGCAGAGATTGACGACGCCGGCGAGGCACTGGCGGCATGACCCGCAGCCGACCGCGGCGGGGATCATCACCTTGTCGCCGACCTTCAGCCGCGACACGCCGCGTCCGGTTTCGACGACCTCGCCCACCGCCTCATGCCCGACGCAGAAGCCGACATCCTCCGAAAAGCCGTGGCCGTGATAGATGTGCAGGTCGCTGCCGCAGATCGCGCAGGCGGTGACCTTGACGATCGCATCGCGATCCGACTGCGGCGTCGGATCGTCCATGCTTTCGTAGCGGATGTCGTGCGCGCCGTAATAGCGAAGGGCTTTCATGGCCTTGGCTCCCCTTTCCGATCAGCGCCGGTTCGCGGCGACATATTCGGCGATCTTCTGCTTGCCGAGCTGCGACATATGCACTTCCTCGGGTCCGTCGGTCAGGCGGACGTAGCGGTTGAGCGTGAAGAAATAGGCGACCGGCGTATCCTCGCTGACCCCCATGCCGCCATGCGCCTGGATCGCGCGATCGGACACGGTCTGCGCCATCGTCGGCGCGACGACCTTGATCGCCGCGATCAGATCCTTGGCCTGCTTGTTGCCGAAGCGGTCCATGGCATCGGCGGCCTTCAAGGTCAGCAGCCGCGCCATTTCGACCTCGCAAAAGCTTTTCGCCACGTCCTGGCGGATGCTGCTCTGGTCGGCGAGCTTCTTGCCGAAGGCGACGCGGCTGTCGACGCGGCGCGCCATATATTCGAGCGCGCGCTGCGCCTGCCCGATCGAGCGCATGCAATGGTGGATGCGGCCCGGCCCGAGGCGCCCCTGTGCGATCTCGAAGCCGCGGCCTTCGCCGAGGATCAGATTTTCCTTCGGCACGCGGACATTTTCGAAGCGCAGTTCGGACTCGCCGCCCGGCGAATTATAGGACCCGAAGATCGTCTGGTTGCGGACCACGATGACCCCCGGCGTGTCGCGGGGGACGAGGATCTGCGAATGCTGCGCGTGGCGCGGGGCGTCGAAGTCGGTCTTTCCCATCACGATGAATAGGTCGCAGCGCGGGTGCATCGCGTTCGAAATCCACCATTTGCGCCCGTTGATGACATAATCGTCGCCGTCGGGAATGATCGACAGCTCGAGGTTGGTCGCGTCGGACGAGGCGACCTGCGGCTCGGTCATCACATAGGCCGAGCGGATTTCGCCGGCGAGCAGCGGCTTCAGCCATTTTTCCTGCTGCGCGGGTGAGCCGAATTTCGCGAGCACTTCCATATTGCCGGTATCGGGCGCCGAGCAGTTGAACACCTGGCTCGACCAGGGCACGCGCCCGAAGATTTCGGCAAGCGGCGCATATTCGAGGTTGGTGAGCCCCGGCGAGAATGCACCATATTCGTGCGGCAGGAACAGGTTCCACAGCCCCTGTTCGCGCGCCTTTTCCTTCAGCGCCTCCATCCCCGGCCATTCCTGCCAGCGGTTGTTCTGGTCGTGGACGAAGTCGTAATAGGCCTGTTCGTTCGGATAGATATGCTCGTCCATGAAGGCTTCGATCTGTGCGATCAGCCCGGCGACCTTGTCGCTATATTCGAAATTCATCTGTCTGCCTTTCCTGAGAGCATTTTTAGAGCGAGAGGCCGCCATCGACGATGAGCGTGTGGCCGGTGACATAGGAGGCGAGCGGCGATGCTAGGAAGATCGCGGCGCCCGCCATGTCCTCGGGGGTGCCCATCCGTCGTTGCGGGATGTGGGCGAGCGTGCCTTGCAGCCGCTCGGGATTCTGGGTGGTGACCTTGGTCAGCTTGGTGTCGACAAGGCCGGGGGCAAGCCCGTTGACGCGGATGCCGTCGGCAGCGAAGGCCTGTCCCAGCGTCTTGGTCAGGCTGATGGCGCCCGCCTTCGACGCGGCATAGGCGGGGTTGCCGATATTCGCCTTCAGCCCCGAGATCGAGCTGACGATGACGATAGAGCCGCCCGCGTCGGATAACTGCGCGCGGAATTTGCGCGATATGTGCATCAGGCTGTCGAGATTGACCGCCATGACGCGGTCCCAGCCGTCGCGTTCGAACTCGCCGCGACGATAGACGACGGTGCCCTGGCACAGAATCAGCGCGTCGAGCGAGCCGAACGGCAGCGGTGCCGCCTCGATCGCATCGGGGTCGCCGACGTCGACGCAGCTGTAGCCAAGACCATTGAGGTCCGATCCGTCGGCCGCGTCATAATCGCTCGCCGCCGCGCGCGTCCCCCACACATGCACCTCGGCACCGCGCAGGCGGAAGCCGTGCGCAATGCCGTTGCCGATCCCGCTCGATCCGCCGACGACCAGCACCCGCCGGCCCGTAAAATCGGTGTCGTCTTTCATCGTCATTCCTTCAGCTGATGCGGCGCAGTGCGCGATCGAACAGGTCGAGTGTGTGGGCGTGGAGGCGGTCGCCGGTCTCCTTCGGCGCCTTGCCGGCAGAGGCGCGGGCGTGCGTCCCCTCGAGGATGATCCCGAGCTTGTAGCAGGCGAGCACGACATACCAGTCGAGCGCCGACAGGTCGCGGCCGCTTACCTTGGCATAATGCGCCACCAGTTCGTCGGGGGTTGCGAAGCCCTCCCACGGGGTGACCGCGACATCGGTCGCGCGCGGCATGTCGTCCTCGGGCCACGTCGCGAGCAGCCAACCGAGATCGAGCAAGGGATCGCCGATCGTGCTCAATTCCCAATCGACGACTGCGGCGATGTCGCCGCTGTCGGGGCGCACCATGACATTGGCGAGATGGAAATCGCCATGGATGATGCCGGGGCGGAAATCGGCCGGGCGGTGCGCGTCGAGCCAGTCGGCGACGCGCTCGACCCCGGGGATCGCTTCGGGGCCGGGCCATTCGGCGAAATCGGCATAGCTGGCGAGCTGCGCCTTCCACCGCCCGACCTGGCGCTCGAGATAGTTGTCGGGCTTGCCGAACCCGTCGAGCCCGACCGCGCGATAGTCGATAGCGCCGAGCGCGGCGATCGCCTCGACCATCGACAGTCCGATGCGGTGACGCACCGCCGCGTCGCTGGCGTGAAGCGCAGGCAGGCCCTGCGTGGCATTGAAGCCCTCGACCGGTTGCATCAGGTAGAAGGCGACGCCGAGCACATCCTCGTCGCCGCAAGCCGCGACGAGGCGCGGGTGCGGCACCGCCGTGCCGTCGAGCGCGGCGAGCACCCGCGCCTCGCGCCGCATCGTATCGTTCGAATTGGCGCGCGGCACCGGCGGCGGACGGCGCAGCACATAGGAGGCATCGCCGCGGCGGAAGCGCATCAGGATGTTCTGCGTGCCGCCCGACAGCAGGCGCGCATCGGCGATCGGCCCGGTGCCGACGCCCTGCCCGTCCATCCAGCGCTCGAGCGCTGCGAGGTCGACTCCCTCGATCATCCTCATCCCTCTTCGTTTATCCATTTGGATAAATGCATTTGACGCGTGCCGCTGTCAATGGCAAATGCGCCGCATGGCCCGTGCCCCCTCCACCGCGCATTCTGAGGCACCGCAGCATCTGAAGGCGGTCGCGCTTAAACTCTTCGCCGAGCGCGGGATCGATGGCGTGACTGTGCGCCAGATCGCCGAGGCGGCGGGGCAGAAGAACCACGCCGCGATCACCTATCATTTCGGGTCGAAGGACGCGCTGATCCGCGAACTGGTCGTCGACGGCGCCCAAGCCATCGACGCGCGCCGAAACGCCGCGCTCGATCGCGCCAAGGCCGACGGCGACCTGCACAGCGTTGTCGACGTGATGGAGATTTTGGTCGAAACTTCGGTTGACCCCGATCCGCCAGCATGGGGCGAATGCTACAACCGCTTCGTCGTCGGGCTGCAATTGTCGAACCGCGCGCTGTTCATGGACGCGCTCGCGGGGCGCTGGAACTCGGGCTATCAGCGCTGCCTCGACGAGGTGCGGCGCCTGATGCCCGACCTGCCCGCGGACCTGCTCAACCAGCGCCTCGTGTTCATGGGCGGCGCGATCGGCGGGATATTGGCGGGACGCGAAACCGAGCTCGCCGACCGGTCGCGCGACCACCCGATGTGGTCGCATCCCGACACGCTGCGCCGCGTCGCCCGCGCGCTCGCATCGATCATCGAAGACTGATCAGCCGCGCAGTGCGGCCGTCAGGCGACCGACAGCACCAGAGAGTGTGAGAAGCACCATACTGTTTGCGAGGCCAAATCGGAGGTCGCGCGGCCGTTTGGCGGCGACAAGACATGACCGAGCAAGCGGAGTTGGCCGATCATCGACAATCCGCTTTGGGAAGATCGTCAAACGCTTCAGACGCTCGCGGGCTTCGTGGAGACCAACTTACCGCGAATGCGATCGAATTCGGCGGCGACATGTCGTGCATAGGGTAGGCCGCGATTGCTGATCACGAGATCTGTCCCCTCCCACTTGATCAGCCCCTTTTGTCCATATTCGGCCAGGCCCCCTTGTGCGACAGCGCGTTCGCACGCGTTCAAATGCGTGCGGTGCGTGCACAAAAGGTCCCGTATATGGCCGGCTCGACGCTGCTCGTCAGCGTCGAGTTGAACGCCGCGAACCGAAGCGAGCCGCCCTTCCATCACCATGTCGCGATAATGCCCCGCCCTCTTCTCGTTCTGAACGATCAGGTCCGGAAATCGTCCGATGGCGCTCGCGCCGAGCCCTATCAGTACTGGTGCATCATCCTCCGTGAATCCCTGGAAATTCCGGTTCACGCGCCGCTCGCTCGCGGCGATTGCCAGCGGGTCGCCGGGTAGCGCGAAATGATCGAAGCCGACGGGGACGTAGCCAGCGTGGGTCAACAGGCGATATCCGAGTTCGGCCTGTTCGAAGCGAAGTTTCATGTCGGGCAGGTCGGACGCGTCGATGCGGCGTTGACGCGGGATCATGTCGGGGAGATGGGCGTAGCCGAACAGGGCAATGCGGCTCGGCGCCAGCCGGATCGTCTCGGCGAGGGTTGCCTCGAGATCCGCGAGTCCTTGACCGGGCAAGCCGTACATCAGGTCGAAGTTGATCGCATCGATCCCCCGCAGGCGGAGCGAAGCCACGACATGTTCGATATGCGAAAGCGGCTGGATTCGTCCTATCGCCTGCTGGATATGCGGGGCGAATGTCTGGACGCCCAGGCTGACCCGGCCGACCCGCGCCGCCGCGAGGACAAGAGCCCATTCGGACGAGAAGCCGCGCGGATCGAGCTCGATAGAAATCTCGGGATGATGCGCGTCGAACAGCGTCTGGACCTGGTCGAGGAGACGAACGAGTTCGACCGGGGCGATCGCATTGGGACTCCCCCCGCCGAACGCGATGCGGCGCACCCGCCCTCGCCCGCCCAGCCGCTTTGCTA
>NZ_LYVN01000005.1 GCF_001990265.1 Sphingopyxis sp. KK2 | reverse complement strand
CTTCCATCGATCCGACCGCCTCGGCCAGATGCGCGACGATCGCGCGGTCGAGCGCCGCCTCGATGCGGTCCGCCGCCTCGCCGACCGCGCCGACCGGGATGCCCAGGGCGCCCTCGAGGGTGAGGCTGCAATGGCGATGGCTGTCGACCGAGCGGAAACGCTGGACGCTCAGCCCCTCGGCGCTCGCGGGGACCAGGAACAGGCTGACGCCGTCACGCTCGCCCGAAGTGCCCGCCGTGCGCGCCGACACCAGATACCAGTCGGCATCGGCACCATCCTCGACATGCGCCTTCGCGCCGGTCAGCCGAAAGCCGTCGCCATCGACCGCTGCGAGGGTCGAAATCGCCGTAATATCAAAGCCTTCTTCCTCGATCAGCGCCGCCGCGATACGCACCTGCCCCGCCCCGATCTGCTCGAGCAGCGCCGCGCAATGGTCGCCCCCGCCCGCGATCAGCGCCGCCGGCAGCACGCAATGGCTGACATAGGCATCGGTCATCAGGTGCCGGCCGACAGCTTCCATGATCGCCATCACCTCGACCGGACCACCGCCAAGCCCGCCCTCTTCCTCGGCAATCGGCAGCATCAGCCACCCCAGTTCGGCCATCTTGCCCCAACGCTGCGCGGCACCTTCGCCAACTTCCGCGAGCCGCTTCAATCGCTCCGCGGCATTCCATTCCTCGACGCCGAACCGCTCGGCGCTGTCGCGCAGCATCTGCTGCTCGTCGTTAAAGGCGAACTGCATCGCTAATCTCCCTCAAAGCCCGAGCGCGCGGCGCGCGATGATGTTGCGCTGAATCTCGCTCGACCCGCCGTAGATCGTGGTAACGCGCGCATAGAGCGCACCCTTCAGCGCGAAGGGCATATCCTCGGGCAGCACACTGTCGTCGCCCAGCGCCGCGAAATGCTGCGCCTTCGGCCCCAGCGCTTCGACCCACAAAGCCGTCGCCTGCTGCGTCAGTTCGGACCAGCGCAGCTTGACCATCGATCCGCGCGGGCCGGAGTCCGCGCCCGCCGCCGCATCGGCCATCAGCCGCAGCACCATCGCCTGCACCGCCATCGCCTCGATCTCGACCTGTGCGAGCTTCGCCCTGAACTCGGGCTTGTCGATCAACAAGCCATGTGCGGTCTTGCGACGCGTCGCCGCCTCGCGCACCGCGCGCAGCGTCTGCGGCAGGAACATCGCTGTCGCCGCCGCGACCATGCGCTCACGGTCGAGCAGCACCTTGCCGTAATTCCAGCCCATGCCCTCCTCGCCGACGACATTGGTCGCGGGAATGCGGACATCGTCGAGGAACACCTCGTTCGTGTGATGCTTTTCGTCGAGCGTGTGGATCGGGCTGATGCGGATGCCCGGCGTGTCCATATCGACCAGCATCAGCGAAATGCCCTGCTGCCGCCGTCCCTCGGTCGAGGTGCGCGCGAGGATGAACATGCGGTCGGCGACATGCGCATAGCTGGTCCACATCTTGTGGCCGTTGACGACATATTCGTCGCCGTCGCGCTCGGCGCGGGTACGCAGCGCTGCAAGGTCGGACCCCGCGCCCGGCTCCGAATAGCCCTGGCACCACCAATCCTCGCCGCTGATGATCCGCGGCAGATAGAAATCCTTCTGCGCCTGGCTGCCATAGGTGAAGATGATCGGCCCGATCAGTTCGAGACCTTGGTGAAATTGCGCCGGCGCATCGGCGGCCGATGCTTCGGACCAGAAGATGTGAAGCTGCTGCGGCGTCCAGCCGGTCCCGCCATATTCTTTCGGCCAGGTCGGCGCCCCCCAGCCGCGTTCGGCGAGACGACGCTGATAGGCGACGAGGTTTTCGGGCGACAGGCGCAGCCCGGCGCGGACGGTCTTTTTCCAGTCTTCGGGAATCGAGTTCGCGAAAAACTCGCGCACTTCCTGCTGAAACGCCCGGTCTTCGGGTGCCAGGTCCAGATTCATCGTCGCATCTCCCAGTCGGTTGCACCGGGCTTAGCCGCGCGAGATCGATACTGGCTCGCGGGCAGCAGACAGGCAGCGCAATTTCGCAAATGTGATTGTCGGCGCGCACGCCTACCCATGCTTCGCGCCGGCGCGCCGCTGGGCAATCGTCGAGCCCAATCAAGTCATTAAAGGAGAGGTTTCATGCACGGCCTGATGCAGGCGCAGCAATTGACGACCGCGATGCTGATCCGGCACGCGGCCACCAATCACCCGCGACGCGAAATCGTGTCGCGCCGCGCCGACGGCTCGCTCGAACGCTCGGACTGGCAGACGGTCGAGCGCCACGCGCGCCATATCGCCGCCGGCCTCGCCGACCTCGGCCTGAAACCCGGCGACCGCGTCGCGACGCTGGCTTGGAACCGCCTGCCCCACCTCGAACTTTATTATGGCGTCAGCGGCGCGGGCATGGTGCTCCACACCGTCAACCCGCGCCTTTTCCCCGAACAGATCCGCTACATCATCGACCATGGCGGCGCGCGCGTGCTGTGCGTCGACCCCGACCTGCTGCCGGTCGTCGAACCTTTGCTCGCCGATCTGCCGACGATCGAGCGCGTCATCGTCCTCGCCGATCAGGCCGACATGCCGGAAACTGCCATCGCCGATCCGATCTCGTATCAAAGCCTGACCGACGGGCCGCGCGCGATCGCGCACTGGCCCGACATCGACGAGAATAGCGCCAGCGCGCTCTGTTACACCAGCGGCACCACCGGCAATCCGAAGGGCGTGCTCTACAGTCACCGCTCGACCATACTCCACGCGATGAGCGCACTTGCCAACGACAGCATGTCGCTCGGCGCCGCAGACTCGATCCTCGTCGTCACCCCGCTCTTCCACGTCAATGCTTGGGGCATCCCTTATTCGGCGGCGATGGCGGGGGCGAAGCTCGTCCTGCCCGGGTCGGCGCTCGACCCCGTGTCGCTTTACGAGTTGATACGCGATGAGGACGTGACCTTCTCGCTCGGCGTGCCGACGATCTGGTTCGCTTTCCTCGATCATCTCGAACGCGAACGCGCGCCCGAGGATCGTAAGGCGCTGAAGCTCGACCGCATCTTCACCGGCGGCGCAGCGACCCCGCGCTCGCTGATCGAACGCTTCCGCACCCTGCTGCGAGTCGAGACGATGCAGGCCTGGGGCATGACCGAGACCAGCCCCGTCGCCACGGTCTGCCGCCCGCTCGCGCATCATGCCAACCTTGGCGAAGAGGCGCAGATCGACCTGCGCGCGCTGCAAGGCCGCTCGGTCTTCGGCATCGAACTGCGTATCGAGGATGAGGACGGCAAGGAATTGCCGCGCGACGGCGAGGCCGCAGGCCTGCTCAAGGTGCGCGGGCCGTGGGTGCTCAATGCCTATCACGGCCAGCCGGCGGGCAGCGCGCTCGACGCTGGCGGCTGGTTCGACACCGGCGACGTCGCCAAGATCGACCCCGACGGCTTCCTGCAAATTACCGACCGCGCGAAGGACGTCATCAAATCGGGCGGCGAATGGATTTCATCGATCGATCTCGAGAATGCCGCCGTCGCACACCCCAAGGTCGCCGAGGCAGCCGTGATCGGCGTCGCGCACCCCAAATGGCAGGAACGCCCGCTGCTGCTCGTCCAGCTTCACGCCGGCGAGGCCTGCTCCAAGGACGAGATCATGGCGCACCTCGCCGACAAGGTCGCGCGCTGGTGGCTTCCCGACGATGTGGTCTTTGTCGAGGAGTTACCGCACACCGCGACGGGCAAACTGCTCAAGACCGAGCTGCGCAAACGCCACGGCGATCATTTCGCTGCGGCGGCGGGCGCGGTCAGCTGATCGCGAAGACGTGATACATCGGGCCGTCGTCGGTGCGCATGCCGTTGGCGACGGCTACGGTCCGGTTCAGCCAGTCATAATCGGGGTGGCCGGTGACGAAGCGCGGCGTGGTGCGCAGATAGAGATCTTCGTAAGGCCCCGGCTCGCGCCGCGCGAAGCGTTCGGCCGCCTCGGGCGAGGTCGGCGTCATCAGCCCGGTATAATGCATCGCGATGCGCGCGCCGTCGTCGGTTTCAAGCGAAGTGCGGACGTCGATGATCATCGTGCCGTCGCCGCGCCAGGTCACCCAGTCGGCGCCATCGGGCAGCACGCGCCCGCGCAGGCGCGGACCCTCGAACGTCCCGCCATGCACCGGAAATATGCCCATCCGGCTCTCGCCGCCGATCGGCTGCGCCTGATCATAAGCGACGTTCAGCCGCATCACGAACAGCGGCTCCCATGCCAGTGTCTCGATCCCCATCATGCCTCTCCTTTCACACCCGTGCCGAACAGCTTGTAGACCGGATCATGCGGCCAAGGCGTGCCCACCGTTTTGCGATGCGCGAAACGCTCTGCCTCGCTCTTGTCGGGCGCCGGGCGCTCGTCGACCCAGTCGAAGACGACGACCCGGTCGGCCACCCGCCATTCCTGCCCGCGCTTTTCGAACCGGTCGACATAGCGGCCGACCATCGTGAGTTCGACCAACCCGCCTTCGCCCCCGGGTTGCCGCTGTAGCGCGGTAAAATAGCTTTCGACGGCAGCTTCGTCGCCGCGCAATTCGATCAGGATATTGTGGAGCTGGTGAATGCCGCGCTCGATCAGCGGCAGCGTCTGCATCGCCCAGTCGACGAAGCCATCGGTCGTCCCGTTATAGGCGCCATGATCATCGGTGCCGCCCGGCCAGCAGGCCGATCGCAGCATCGCTTCGTCGGCGCGGTCGATTCCCCGGCAATAGCGGAACAGGCAATCGCGGATCATCTCGCGATCCCAAAGCGCAGCAATGTCTTGTATACCGTCGTTCATCCATTCCGCTCCCATTTTACAGCGAGACGCTGCGTTGTGGGTCGGTGCAGATAAAGAGGCGCAACTCCGCTGCGGCGATTATTCCATTCTGGATTGTGCCTCAAATCGGATGGCCGGTTGCGGGCAGCCGGGCCTCTGCACGTTATCCGACCAAGACCGCCATGCAGGCGCCAGCAATGACGAGGCCGGCGCGACCCGGGTCGCGCCGGCCTCTTTACCACCGGAACCGAAACAGATCGGGTCGCTAGATCAGAAGGCGATTCTGGCAGTAATGCGGGCACCGTGGGTGTTGCGGTCCGAGGCGAGCGTGCCGCTATACGCCGCGCCGATCCGGAACTGGCCGGCATCATATTCGAAGCCCGCCTCGACCTCGGCCGAATTTTTGGGAATTTCCGCGCCGATGATGCCGAAGGCTGGACCGCCCGCCACGAAACCGGCGCCGAACACCGCCGCCCGGTCGTCGAAGGCGCGGTTCCACGCGAGCGAAGCATAGGGCTGGAAGCCGCCTTCGCCGGCGTTGAGCTGGAAGCGCGCGCCAAGGCTGAGGAAGGTCGTCTTGAGCCCGGTCTCGCCGACCAGTAGCGCACCGCTGCCACCCGTTTCGGTCACGCCGTCGGTATCGGTGTCGACATGAGCAAGCCGAAGGAAGGGCGAAATCGCCGCCTTGCCCGCCTTGATGTCATAACCGAGCTCACCGAAGACCTGCAGCGTGTCGCCGTCGCGCTTGGACACCAGAGTCTGCGCGATCGGCGCCAGGGTGACCGTGCGGCTGGTGTCGATATCGTGCCAGGCATAGCTGACGCCGAAGGCGGCGCGGATGCCTTCGCCCGTGCCATAGGTGGCGTGGGCAGCCAGATATTTGCTCTCGACGTCGCTGCTGTCGCCGCGGCCGTCGAAGCGGAAGTCCGACGAGCCGAGACCCGCGGACAGCGCCGCCGCGAAACCCTTGCCGCCATAACCGACGCCGGTGACGAAGCCCTTGTGGTTGGCGTCCATGCCAAACTGCGCGGCATTGCCGTCGAAGTCGCCCCAGCCGCCGAAGGCCGAGCCCCACACGAACATGCCGCCCTCTTCGGGACCCTTGAGGTCAAGCAGTGCGTTGCGCAGGTGGCGGCTGTCGTCGGTGAGCCCCGAAACCGTGCTCGCGTGGATTTCGCCCGACAGGTCCCCGAACGCCGCCGAGGCGGTTGCGGCATTCTGTACCAGCACCGCTTCGAACAGCGGGTTGTCGATGCCCAGCGCCTGCACCGCATTGGCGACGCCGATCTGGTTGAAGTTCACCGCGACGTCGGCAAAGTCGATATCGTTGCGATAGAGCGACAGCGTCACCGCATTGCTGCCATAGCGCAGGAACGGATCGAGGAAGGCGAGGTCGGTGGTCACTGATCCGAAGCGCCCGCTGACCCCGGCGGCACCGGTCAGGATGACATAGTCGGTGCGCGGGTTGTAATTGCCGTTTGCCGCGAGCACCGCAACCCGTGCCGTGTTGGCGATGGTCACCGACCCCGTGGCGTCGACCCGGTCGCCCTGCCCTGCGGCATTGACCTCGACCTGATAGATCGAGCCCGCCGCCAGCGCGAGATCGCCATTGACGGTCAGGCGGCCGATCGAATTGCCCGGGGCCAGCGTGCCGTTGTTGGTGACCGTGGTGTCCCCGACGCTGCCATTGCCCCCCAGCTTGCCGCCGCTGTTCACGGTGACATCCGACGCGATGCTGCCGTTGACCGCCAGCGTGCCGCCGTTGACCGACGTCGGGCCAGTATAGCTGTTCGTCCCGGTCAGGTTCAGCGTGCCGTCGCCGGTCTTGACGAGGCTGCCGGTCCCGGTGATGTCGCCCGCAAAACTGGTGTTTTCATCCTGGTCGACCGTCAGTTCGCTGTCGTCGATCACGACGCTCGCCTCACCGCCGCCCGACAGGCCGCCGATGGTCTGGTCGGTACCACTGATGTCCAGCTGGCCGGCGCCAAGATTGAAGTTGGTTTCGGGATTGATCACACCCGCGATCCGCACCGATCCGCCAAGGATGTTGGTGAGGCCGGTGAAGCTATAGTCGCCGAGGAAGGACAGGACCGAATTGCCGTCCTTCACCAGCGTCCCGTTGCCCGAGAAGGCGCCGAGGAAGTCGTAATCGTCCGAGCG
This sequence comes from Sphingopyxis sp. KK2, assembly GCF_001990265.1. Taxonomy (GTDB): domain Bacteria; phylum Pseudomonadota; class Alphaproteobacteria; order Sphingomonadales; family Sphingomonadaceae; genus Sphingopyxis. The sequence goes on along the minus strand of NZ_LYVN01000005.1, from coordinate 61,038 downwards.
GTTGAAAATGAAGCTGCCGTTGTTGACGATATTGCCCGAGAAATTGCCCTCGGTCCCGCCGACGCCAAGCTGGAAGAAGCCATCGCCTTCGGTGGTCACGTCGCCGAGCAGCGTACCGCTGAGCACCAGCCCGCCGTTCGAGACGATCGTCCCGCCGGTGTAGGTCAGCGTGTCGGTGTCGACGGTGAAGACCGCGCCCCCGATCAGCTGCAACGCGCCGCTACCCGATATCGTCAGTTCGTCGAGGTCGGAAAGCTGATCGTCGCTGTCGAAGTTCAGCACGAGCAGGCCGTCGTTCACGACCGAGGCGGTCGCGATCGGCGAGCTCAGCCCTTCTTCGCCGAGGTCGATCTCGTTGACCTGGAGCGCCGCCCCCTCGTTGATCGCGACGCCGCCGAACTCACCGACGAAGCCCGATGTCGACCAATAGCCGCGCGCGACGTTGAGCGCCTCGAAGCCCTGCGATTCGGTCAATAGCTGCGCGTCGGTGAGTTCGAGGATATCGCCGTCGAGGGTCAGCGTGTCGAAACCGTCGCCCGCATCGACGGCGCCGTCAATGCTGCTGCCCGTGCGCAGGATGACATTGTCGTCGAAACTGCCGAGCTGCACCGCCACGCCGCCTTCGCCGACGATGGTGCCGGCGTTGTCGAGCGTCACCGCGCCGCTGTCGTCGCCCCATACGCCGCGGTCGCCGCCGGTGATGGTCCCGGTGTTGATCAACGTCGCCTGCCCGAAATTGCCGAGCACGACGCCGTCGGTGCCGCCGCTGATCGTGCCGCTGTTGGTGATGGTCGCATTGTCGAAGAAGCCTGCGGTCGCGGCGCCGAGGGTGCCGCCGGTGATCGTGCCGGTGTTGACGATCGTGCCAACCCGTTCGGCCTCGACATTGCTGCCCTGCGCCTCGATCACCGCGCCTTCGGCAGCGCCGGTGATCGTGCCCGCATTGGTCAGTGTGGCATTGTTGCCCACCGAGATGACCGCGCCATAACCATTGACCCCGGTGATCGTGCCACTGTTGTTGAGCGAGCCGTTGACGACATCCTGACCGGGAATGGCAAGCCCCTGCTGGATCAGCACGGCGCCAGGGCCATTGCCGGTGATCGTGCCGGCATTGTCGACCGTGCCGCCTTCAGACAGGATGATGCCGAAGCGCGAGCCGCTGATCTCGCCGCCCTCGGCATTGGTCACGACCGCTGAATAGGTTTCGAGCGCCTGGCCGTTGCCGCGGAACATCGACACGCCGTCGGTGAAAGCGCCCGCCTCGCCGATGATCGTGCCGCTGTTGGCCACCGTGCCGCCGCCGATCAGGCGCACGCCGTCGTTGGTCTCGCCGATGATCGTGCCGCTGTTGACGATCTGCGTGCCCTGCGCGAGCAGGACGAGGTCGCCGATCTCCTCGTCGAACAGATAGGCGGTGGTGATGCCCGCGCCGGCGCCCGAAATGGTGCCGCTATTGGTCACAGCCGAATTGGCGGTGCCGATGGTGATGCCCGCGTCGGGCGCGGCGGCGAAGCCGTCATAGGTGCCGTTGCCGCGGATCGTGCCGGCATTGTCGACGGTCAGCGTGCCGCTCGACCCGCCGTAGATGCCCGAGGTGCCGCCTTCGATCAGGCCACCTTCTTCGTTGGTGATCACCAGATCGCCGCGCGAGCCCTGCTGCACGCCTTCGGCGAAGGCACTGCTGATCGTGCCGCTATTGGTCAGCGTCGAGGCCTCGAGATTGCTGCCGAAGCCGAGCCCCTGCCCGCCCTGGCCGGTGCCGCCGAAGTCGCCGGTGCCGCTGATCGTGCCGGTGTTGACGACGATGCCGAACTGGCCGTCGCGCTCGACGCCATCGATCGCATTGCCCTGGATGAAGGCCCCCTGCCGTTCGCCGGTGATGGTGCCGTCGTTGAGGATCGTGCCGCCGCCCGAGATCGCCGCACCGGCACGGATGCCCGCGATGGTGCCGCCGTCGAGGTTGATCAGCGTCGCCGAATAGGTTTCGAGGTCCTGGTCGTTATGCGCAAAGATCGACACGCCGTCGGTGGTGCCGTTGTTGTTCTGCGCCAACCCTTGGATCGTGCCGCTGTTGGTTACCGAGCCGCCGCCCGCAAGGCGAACGCCGTCGTCGGTGTCGCCGGTGATCGTGCCGCTGTTGACGATCGTCGTGTCGACGATCGTGCCCGGGAATTCGCCCGTCGCCGGATCGCGGCCAGCATAGGTCACGATGCCGAACTGCGCGCCCGAAATGTCGCCGCTGTTGACGATGGTCGACGACGATCCGGTCAGCGCGATACCGCCGGCGGGCGCGCTGCTGTTCGGGCCGACGCCATTGCCGCGGATCGTGCCCGCATTGTCGAGCTCGAGCGCACCGATGTCGACCTGGATGCCCGACGAGCCGCCGGTAATCGACCCATCGGCGCTATTTTCGACGGTGATCGCCGTTTCGGCGGTCGTGGCGACATAGATGCCGTCGCTCGCCGCACCGCTGATCGTGCCGCTGTTGGCGATGCTCACCTCGTCGAACAGGCCGAAAACGACGACGCCCTCGCCGCCGAGACCCGCGCCGCCATTGCCGCCCGTTATCGTGCCACTGTTGGTGACCGAACCCGAAACCGGGGTGCCATCGAGCCCGTTCTGGAGCAGCACGCCCGCGCCGCCGCCGTTGATCGCGCCGGCATTGTCGACACTGCCCCCCGACGAATGCGCGACGCCGGCGCGCACGCCGGTGATCGTGCCGGTCTCGCTGTTGGTGACCGAAGCGGCGTAAGTGGCAAGATCCTGCGTCGCGAAGGCGAACGTCGACACGCCATCGGACTGGACGTTCTGGCGGCCGTCGATCGTGCCGCTGTTGACGACGCTGCCCCCGCCCTGCAGGCGGATCGCGTCGTTGTTCAGCCCGACGATCGTGCCGCTGTTGGTAATGCTGGTGTTGGCCGCTATTTCTTCAAGGCCCGCCGGCGTCGAACGCGCGTTGGTGGTGATCCCGAAGCTGGCACCCTGGATCATGCCGCTGTTGTCGATCGTCGCATCGGGGGTCAGGATGCTGAGCCCGAAGCCATTGTTGCTGAGGATCACTCCGTCATTGTCGAGGGTCAGCGTGCCGCTGCTGACCAGGATCGCCGGGCCGTTCGAGACGATCTGGCCGTCCTCGCCATTGTTGATGATGACATCGCCATCGAACAAGGTGCTGACGATGCCCGATTGCTGCGCGCTGATCAGCCCGTCGTTGTTGATCGTCACCGATCCGATCGCGCCGCCCGCGAGGACGCCGAAAAAGCCCGACACGGTGCCTTCGTTGTTCAGCGTCGCGCTGCGTTCTTCCTGGCCGGCGATGCCGCCCATCACCACGCCGAAGGGCGCGGTCGTCTGCTGCGGATTGGGGAAACCGATCGAGCGGATGATGCCCGCATTGTCGATCGTGCCGCCGCCCTGCAGCACCGCGCCGAACACGGTGCCCTCGATCAGGCCGGTCTCGCTGTTGCTGATCGACCCGGTCGGGGCCGCGCCCGCGGCGATGCGATCGGGGAAGTCGCTGACCGACACGCCGGTGCCGAGCGCGTTATTGCCGGCGTTGCCGGTGAAGCCCTGGATCGTGCCGCTGTTCTCGACGCTGCCGCCACCGGTGAGCGCGACGCCGCTCCCCGCCTCGCCGCGGATCAGGCCCGAATTGACGACGCTGGTGTCGGCGGCAAGCGGCGCGGGCGGCAGATCCTCACCCTCTTCGTCCTCGCCAAAGAAATAGCTGGTCGTGATGCCGTTCGAGCCGCCGATGATCGTGCCGCCGTTGGTGACGCTCGACCCCGGCTGCGCGATCACGATGCCGCCGCTCGGCCGCTGTCCGGGGGTTCCGAGATCGGTGCCTTCGCCGCGGATCGTGCCTTCGTTCCGGACCACCACCGCGCCATTGTCGGCGTAGACGCCGATGATATCGCCCTCGACTTCTTCATCCTCGGCGACGACGACTTCGAGCGTTTCGGGCTGGTCATTGTGGATGCCGAACGCTTCCTGGGCACCTGCCGGCGCCGCCGCCTGCAAGATCGACAGGCCCGCGATGGCGCTGGTCGCCATCAGGCGCGATTTGGAATATTTCGACATGCTCTGGTCACTCCCGAATGAAATCACATGGCAAGCGGCAGCATCGGTGGAGACCGCATGCTTGCGCTCCACCCGATGATCCCGCTCTTTGCTGCGCCCCCACTGCCAACCGCGCGACCAACCCGCTTGGCGTTGTTTCTGCTTGCTAATTCCCCGGCACGCAGAGCGTCTACCCAATGTTTTTTAGGATGGCGGGCGTCGGCCCTTTGCTTCAGCAACACCCATCCCGACCGCACCGCGAGACCCTGTGCGGCGCCGGGACGCGACGACGGCGGAGTGGGGGCCGTCCGTCGTCGCACCCGTGCCAGCCGATCGAGCTAGGGGCTTATTTTCTAATTGAAAATTGACATTACCGGCTATGCGCGCGACAGCTTTTGGCGGATGTCGCAGCGCTTTTGGCCCGCACGATTCTGGTTCGTCCTGCTGGCGATCGTGCTGGCGGGCCTCTCGCCGTCCGCGGCGGCCGCTGCGGAGGAGATTCCGACGGTCGCGCTCCAGCCCGGACAGGATGCGCCATCGCTCGCGCCCTATGTCCGCTACCGCGTCGGTGACGCGGATCCGCTCAAAACCGCCCCCGCAGACCTGCTCGCCGGCCCGCTCCAGCGCGTCACGGGTTCGACGATTCATTTCGGACCGCCCGGCCGCAAGACCGTTGTTGCGGTGCGCGTGCGCAATATGGGGGAGAATCAGGGAAGCTGGATTTTCACCACCGGGCGCGGTTCGCTGGCCTACTTCCGGCTCTACGAGGTGGCCAACGGTAATCTCGACCTGCTCGTCGACGGCGCCGATCCCGAAGCCGCTGGCGACAATCTCCAGACCTACCAGGCGTTCAGCACCGAATTCGTGCTCGATCCGGGGCAGGAAAAATGGCTGCTGATCGATTTCCTGTCCGAAAACTCGACCTACCTGCCGCTCAAGATCAACAGCTACGGCACCTTCTTCAAGGAACGACGATCGAACATCGCGATGGTGTCGGGCGTCGTGTTCGGCGCCGTCGTGCTGATCCTGCTCAACTTCCTCTTCTTCTCGATCACCGGGCATCGCGAATTTGTCTGGCTGGCGGTGGCGCAGGCCTTTTTCGCGCTCAATACCGTCCATTCGGAGGGCTATTTCACCATCTTCTTCCTCGCCGACCATCCGCTGGTCGGGGTCGCGATCGAGGATATCTTCAAATGCGGTTTCGCCGCGGCGATGGCGCAGTTCGGCCGCAGCTTCATCGACACGCCGACCTATTTCCCGCGGCGCGATATGGCCTTGCGGGTGCTGATCGGCGCCGCGCTGCTGATCATGCTGCTCCAGCCCGCGCTCGCACTCTATCCGCCGGCGTTCCGCCATATGCTCCATATCGGCGGCTGGCTCGTCGCGATCGGCGGCGCGCTGTTCCTCCCCTTCGTCGGCTATGCGGCGATGCGCCGGCTCGGGCGCCAACTCTGGCCGCTGTTCGTCGGCTGGGCCAGCCTCGCGCTGTTCATCGTCTATGCCGCCATCGCCTCGATGGGCGTGTTCCGCTGGCTGCCGATCAACTGGCACCTCGCGGGGCCGGTCGGATTGTTCGAATCGATCATGGTGACGCTCGCGCTCGGGCTCAACCTCAAGAAGATCCAGCAGGACAAGCTCGTCGCTGACGGCAATTACGCCCGCTCGATGGCCGAACGCGTCGCGATGAGCGAGCGCGCCGCGCGGCTCGCGGAGGAAAAGGCCTTCGCGCTTGAAACGGTGAATAGCCAGAATGCGCTGCTCCATGCCTCGGGCCATGACAGCAAGCAGGTCATCCTCGCGCTCAACACCGCGATCGACGTGCTCAGGCGCGGCGACGACCGGGGTGCGAACGCCGACCTCACCGACATGCTGCAAAGCTCGTCGACCTATCTCAGCCAGATCGTCTCGACCACCATGTCGGGCGCCAATATCGTCGGCAGTGACACGCATTTCCTCGCGCTCAGCGCCTTCGACGGCCGCGCCCTCGTCGAACCGTTGCAGATGATGTTCAAGACGCCCTTTGCCGACAAGAAGCTGACGCTGGAAACGCATGTTGCCGGCGACGTCATGATGATTTCCGACAAGCCCTTGTTGATGCGCGTGCTGACGAACCTGCTCTCCAATTGCTATAAATATACTGTGTCCGGCGGGGCGAGTGTGACCCTCAGCCGCGACGACGATCAGGCGGTGATCATGATCGCCGACAGCGGCACGGGCATGGCGTCCGATATCGTCGAGACGCTCAACGGCGACGGCGCGACGCGCCTGCGCGCGAATGAAGGCATCGACGGCAGCGGCTCGGGTTATCGCTCGGCAAGGCGGCTTGTCGAAGCGCTATCGGGTTCGCTCGAAATTACGCACTCCTCGCCAGAAGGGACGACGCTCCGCATCATGTTGCCGCTCGCCTGCGATATGCTGACGCCCTGTACGGCGGACGATATACAGGTGAGGCTGGACAAGCGCCTGCTCCTCGACTTCGACCAGCGCCAGGCCTTCGACCAAGCGCTATCGAGCGCGACGTTCCCGCGCGAGCGCCTCATCGCGCTGACCTATGACGACACGACTGTCACGCGCGGGCGGCTCAGCGACCTCGTCGGGGTGATGATCATCAAGCCGCCCTACCGCGAATTGCTGCAGCACCCGGCGCTTGCGGGGTCAGAGCAGCTTTAACTCCTGCGCGCGCTCGACGATCTTGCGATTGTTGGGGACATCGAGCTTGCGGCGCAATTCGGCGATGTGAAAGGACACCGTCGGCTGCGCGATCGAGAGGCGATAGGCGATCTCCTTGTTGCTCTCGCCCTGCCCCAGATAATGGAGGATCGCCATCTGGCGCGACGACAGCGCGACCGGCGGCTGCTGGAACTTGCCGAGCGCTTCACGCATGTGCGGCGACAGGAAGATATCGCCCGCCAGCGCCGCGTCGCAGGCGGCGATGATCTGGTCGGGCGGATCTGCCTTGCTCACCACCGCGCGCGCACCGAGCTTGAGCGCATAGTCGATCTCATTGAGCAAGGTTTCGCCGGTCAGGATGATCACCGTCATGTCGCGCGACCCGATGATTTCGGCGAGCACGTTGATGCCGCGGACATCGGGCAGGTTGAGATCGAGGATGACGAGGTCGACCGGCTGCGACTGGACAAAGGCATTGACCATCGCCCCGCGATCGAGCGCGCCGACGACGGCGTAGCGCGGATGCCCCGCAAACAGCAGCTTGATCCCGCTCTGCGTGATCGCATGGTCGTCGACGATCAGGATATTATGCTTGATGGTCATCGCGGCGTTCCTTCCCCAACGCATGGAAACCGCATGCCCCACAGCAGGCCATGACCACAACCCGAACAATCTTTGGTTCCCGGCTTACCGCGAGGCCGGGTCGATCGCCGACCGGAACCGCCTATTTCGCGGGCGTGACCTTCAACGGCTTGGCGAAGGGCTTGATCCCGATCTTGGCATAGACCTCATCGGGGAAATAGACGGTGCCGTCCTTGACCACCATCGAGATCGCCTTGATCGCCTTGAAATCCTTCACCGGATCGCCCGAAACGAGCAGGAAGTCGGCGAGCTTGCCGCGCTCGACCGACCCGAGCGATTGTTCCTGCCCCATATAGCGGGCCATCTCGAGCGTATCGCGCGCGAGGACATCGGCGTTGCTCATGCCCAGCTTGGTGAACAGTTCGAGCTCGCGGTGCAGCGTGAACGCGCCGCCGGTGTCGGTGCCGGGGATCAGCATGATCCCGCGCTTGTTCATTTCGGTCAGCGTCGCGATGATCTTGGCATAGGCGGCAACGTAGCGTGCCCGCTCGGCGGGGTTCTCGGCGCCGAACAGCGCCTGTTTCAGCTGGCGCTGTTCGGCCGGCGGCATATGGTCGAAATAGTCGAGCGCGCCGGGATTGGGCTGACCGTCGAGCGCGGTGAGCCCGAGTTCGTGGATCGCGATCGTCGGCTCGTGCGTCACGCCGCGCGCGGCCATCGCGTCGAGCGTCTTGGTCACCTTCGCCGACTGGAGGTCGAGTTCGGGGAAGCGCTGCATCGCCTTGAAGCGGAACAGGGTGCGCGTATCCTCGCCCGGCTGCAGCACCCAGCCGAGCATCAACTGGTTGACATGGGTGATCTCGTCGAAGCCCGCCGCGATCATCGCATCGGCATCGGAAAAAGCCGGAATATGGCCCGCGACGCGCAGCCCCAGCCGGTGCGCCTCCTTGACCACAGCGGGCGCCCATTCGGGCTTCATCGAGTTATAGAGCTTGGCCTGCCAATAGCCGCGCGCGGCATACCAGCGGATATGGTCGATCGCCTCCTGCTCGCTGTGCGCCAGCCGCCCGGTCGCCGAGCTGAAGTCGCTGACCCCCTCGATAAAGCCGCTGCGCGTCACGCGCGGCCCGGCGATCTCTCCGCTCTCGATCCGCTTGACCAACTGGTCGAGCACCGCATTGTCATTGCCCATGTCGCGCACCGAGGTCACCCCCGCGAGCACGTTCATCAGCGCATCCTCCGGCCCCAGATGCGCGTGCATCTCATAGAGGCCGGGGATCAACGACCCGCCTGCCCCGTCGATCTCGGTCTCGCCTGGGGTGGCCGCGCTTCCCGCCGCGACGATCTCGCTGATCCGGTTGCCCGAAAAAACGACGTCACGCGGTTCGCTCATCGCCTTGGCGGCGGGGTCGAAAATCCGCACGTTGCGGATGCGCACCGGCCCGTCGAAGCGATGCGCGGCCTCCTTCTGAAGCCGTGCCAGACGCGCCGAGGCCAGTTCCTCGGACATGTCCTGCAGCGTCTTCGACGCCTCCTGCCCCAGCCCCTTGCGCAGGATGATGAAGCCCGGCGACGGCAGCGCGATCATCTCGCCCTTGGCATCGAGCGTGATGTAGGTCGGCGTCGTCGACAGCCCCGAGAGCTCATAGGTGATCGCCTCGAACGGGCCGTCGGCGCCCGCGATGGTGCGCCGGTCGCGTTCGGCGAGCATCGCGGTGCCGGCCGGGGCGACCGCCATGCTGTGGTCGGGATCGGCGAGCAATGCCTTGGCGAGGATCGCGACGTCGAACGGCGATCCGTTCTGCGTCACATAATAGGCGGGAAGCGCCTTGCCCTTCAGCGACCCCGGCCCGGCAAGGTCGGTCCAGCGCACTTCACCGCCCTTGCGCGCGAAATTCTCCTGCACAGTATTGCCGAAGGTCGTGCGCCCCGAAATCTGCCAGCTGACCGGCGCGCCTTCGGGGTCGAGCGCGACCACCTCCTTGATCGTCGGCCCGCGCCCATTCTGCTTGAAATCATAGTCGACATTGGCTTTGCCCGGCGCGCGCTCGATCGTCAGGTGTCCGATGTCGCGATCCTGCATGTATACGCGATATTCGCTCGTTTGCGCCTGGGCATCGGCAACCATCCAGGGCGCCGACAGCCCCAATAACGAAACCGCGGCAAAGGCACTGGCAAATCGCATATCTCGGCGTCCTTCGATTGAAATGATGGCGGACCTTATCGACTTGCGGTCAAAGCGAAAGCAGATTGTCGATGGCCCCCGCGCCCGGCACTTTTCAGGACTTTGCCGGGCATCCGCCCGGACAGGACCGCAGCAAGGCGCGCCCCGCGGTCATCCCGGTCGTGCGGCCGTCTTCGACCGCCAGCACGCCGTTGACAAACAATTTCCGGACCCCGACGCTCAGCTCGCGCGGATGCAGATAGTCGGCGCGCGGCGCAAATTGCTCGGGATCGAAGACAAGCACGTCGGCGAAATAGCCCGGGCGCAAATAGCCGCGCCGGTCGATCTTGTAGATGTCGGCGGTGCGCCCCGTCGACTGGCGGATGAAGGTCGTAAGGTCGATGACCTTCCGCTCGCGCACATAGCGCAGATATTTTTCGGGGAAGGTCGCGAACATGCGCGGATGGCCGTCGGACCCGTCCGACGAGGTCACCATCCACGGCTGCTTCATCAGCAGGTCGACGTCGGCCTGCGCCATGTTGAACGATGCGACCGACGCGCCGCCGCGTTTCGCTTCGCTGCCTTTCGCCTCGACGCTCTGGCGGATGATGCGCAGCGCGGCATCGCGCGGGTCGAGCTTCCACGTCTCGGCGACCTGCTCCAGCGTCTGGCCGGTCCAGGGAAAGCCCTGCGCGATCAGCAGCAGCGCGCTCGCCCCGCCCCGCCGCCGCAGATTGTCGGCCATCTCCTCGCGAATCCGCGCCAGCGTCGCCGGATCGTCAAGCCGCTTCAGCAGCGCAGCGCCGCCGCCATCGACCGCCCAGCGCGGCAGCAGCGACGCATCGAGGCTCGATCCCGATGCCAGCCAGGGATATTGGTCGGCGGTGACCTCGACCCCCGCCGCACGCGCGGCGTCGATCGCCGCGATCACCGCCCCGGCCTGGCCATGGACGTCGACGCCGAGCGCCTTCAGATGCGCGAAATGGACGGGCATGCCCGCCTGCCGGCCGATCTCGATCGCTTCCTCGACCGATCCGAGCAGCCCGATGTTGTAACTCGATTCGTCGCGCTGGTGGGTGTCGTACAGCCCGCCTCGCTTTGCCGCCTCGCGCGCCACCGCCACGACCTCGTCGGTCCTGGCAAAGCTTTGCGGAGCATAAAAGAGGCCCGTTGAAAGCCCGAGTGCGCCTTCGCACATGCCATTTGCGACCAGCGCCTTCATCCGGTCGAGCTCTGCGGCGCTGGGCGCGCGGGCATCCTGGCCGAGCACGCGCTGGCGCACCGAACCGAAGCCGACGAAAAGCGCGACATTGGTGCCGATCCCCGACCCGGCAAGCTTGGCTGCGTCGGCGGCGACATCGGGCGTTCCCGACCCGTCGACACCGATGACGACGCTGCTCACCCCCTGCGTCAGCCAGGCCGCGTTGACGCGCACCGCCTTGTCGGGCGAGCGGATGAAGCTGTCGGCGTGGGTATGCGGATCGATGAACCCCGGCGCGACGATCATGCCCTTGGCGTCGATCACCCGCGGTGCCGAATAGCCGCCCGCCGGTCCGACATGCACGATCCGGTCGCCGCGGATCGCGACATCGCCGACATAGGGTGCGCCTTCGCCGCCGTCATAGATGGTGCCGCCGCGGATGATGACATCGACCGCCTCGTCGGGCTTTGCCGCCGCGCCCGCCACCCAGAAGGCGCCGACGGCCAGCGCCGCCGTCGCCGACAGCGATGCGATCGTCCAGCGGACATGGCGCGGAGCAGGCGGCAGGGTCATCGGCGAAATCCTTCAACAGCGGCGCCCGGCATAAGGTGCGGACCAGCGCTTCGGCAACGAGAATGGCTCCCCAGTCCATACCGCGTCTAGCCAGCGTTGTTGCACCGCCTATAACCGAATGGCATAGAGAGCCCGACGGCCGCCAATTCGGGCCACGACTGCAAGGCCCCACCGCATGAACCTGCGCCAGATCGAGATCTTCCACGCCGTCTTCCTCCACGGCACCGTCAGCGCCGCGGCGCGGTCGCTCAACGTGTCGCAGCCGTCGGTGACCAAGGTGCTGCGCCACGCCGAACGCTCGATCGGCCTGACCCTGTTCGAACGGTCGAAGGGCCGGCTGATCCCGACGCAGGACGCGCATACCCTGTTCGCCGAAGTGTCGGACATCCAGGACCGCGTGCGCTCGCTGCGCCAGGCGTGCCAGAATTTGCGCCACGGACGCGGCGGGCTGCTTCGCATCTCGGCGCTCCCCTCGCTCGGCCTCGGCGCGATCCCCGAGGCGGTGTCGCGCTTCCTCGGCGAGCATGAGAATGTCATGTTCGACCTCCAGACGCTCCATCACGACGAGATGGTCCGCAAGCTCTACGAGCATGAAACCGACATCGCGATCAGCTTCGAGGTCCCGCTGTCGGCGCCGGTCGCGCACCAGGTCATCGGCGAAGGCGAGCTGGTCGTCATCTATCGCGAGGACGACATGCCCGGCGCGCCGGCGCGCGTGCGGCTCGACGAATTATGCGGGCACAAGGTCATCAGCCCCGCGCAAAGCGGCCCGATCGGCCGGATGCTATCGAGCGAACTCAACCGCCTCGAAGTCGTGCTCGACGAGGTGGTGTCGGCGCGGACCTATTATGTCGCGGCCGCGCTCGTCGGCGCCGGCGTCGGCATGGCGATCGTCGACAATTTCACTGCCCATGCCGCGCTGCCGCCCGGGCTGGTGAGCCGCCCGCTGCAGCCCGCGATCACCTTCGACATCAACGCCGTCTATCTGCAGAACCGTCCGCCATCGCGAACCGCCTCGGCCTTCCTCGAAGTGCTCGCGACCGTGATCGAAGGACTATAGCGCTCGGTTATAGGATAGCGGGCGCTAGATATTGGGGTCGCGCCGCCGGTGAGGATATTGTCGCCCCTTTCTTATCACGCAGGTTCCTGACCCATGATCGAAACGCCCTATCTTCTCTACCTCGGCCATTCGAGCGACCCCGCCGACATCAAGACCTCGCGCGGGCTCGCGGTGTTCCGGCCCGACATCTGCGTCGGCGAATTTCGCCACGACGATTGCCCGCTGACGCTCGACCTGCCGCGCCTCGATTTCGCCGCCGCGCACGCCGCCGGTGCGCGCACGCTGGTGCTCGGCATCGCCAATGCCGGGGGCAAGCTCGGCGAAGCGTTGATCGTCGATGCGCTTGCGGCGATGGAGGCCGGGCTCGACATCGCGTCGGGGCTACACCATCGGCTCAATGCCGAACCGCGGCTGGTCGAAACCGCCGCGCGGCTCGGCCGCCAGCTCCACGATGTCCGCGACCCGCGTCCCGACATTCCGATCGGCAACGGCAAGAAGCGCGCGGGCAAGCGCCTCCTCACCGTCGGCACCGATTGCTCGGTGGGCAAGATGTACACGACGCTCTGCCTCGCGAGCGCGCTCCAGCAGCGCGGCGTGAAGGCCGATTTCCGCGCCACCGGACAGACGGGCATCCTCGTCGCGGGCGACGGCGTCCCCCTCGACGCCGTGGTCGCCGACTTCATCTCGGGCGCGATCGAACAGGTCTCGCCTGCACGCGACGATGGCGGCTGGGACCTGATCGAGGGGCAGGGTTCGCTCTATCACCCCTCCTTTGCGGGCGTCTCGACGGGCCTGCTCCACGGCGCCCAGCCCGATGCGCTCGTGCTGTGCCATGATCCGGTGCGCCCGCATATGCGCGGCCTGCCGCATTATCCGCTGCCCGGCATCGCCCCGACGATCGAGGCCAATCTGGCCGCGGCGCGCCTGACCAACGCCGATGTCCGCGTCGTGGGCATCGCGCTCAACACCTCGGCGATGGCCGAAGCCGATGCGCGCGCGCTGTGCGCCGAGGTCGAGGCCGAATATGGCCTGCCGACGAGCGACCCCTATCGCTTCGGGGTCGAGGCGATCCTCGACCGGCTGCTCGAAACCGAAACGGCCGCACCCAGCGTCGCCGAAACCGCCTGACGCTGCCGATATGACGCGCAGCCTGACGACATTCGGCGAGATTCTGCCGCTCCACACACCCTTTCGCATCTCGCGCGGGGTGAAGACCGCGGCGCAGGTCGTGACCGTCGCGATCGCGCAGGACGGCGTCACCGGGCGCGGCGAATGCGTGCCTTATCCGCGTTACGGCGAAAATGCCGAAAGCACGGTGCTCGCGATCGAGGCGGCGCGCGGCGCGGTCGAAGCGGGCGCGACCCGGCACGATCTGCTCGACCTGATGCCCGCCGGCGCCGCGCGCAATGCGATCGACTGCGCGCTGTGGGACCTCGAACTGCGCCTCGCCGGAAGCGATATCGCGACCGCGCTGGGGCTCGAAAAGCCGTTGCGCCCGATCGTCACCGCGATGACGATCAGCCTCGATACCCCCGATCGTATGGCGGCGGCTGCCGCCGCGCTCGCCGACGCCCCGCTGCTCAAGGTCAAGGTCGACCGCAACGACCCCGCCGCGCAGATCAAGGCCGTCCGCGCCGCGGCGCCGAACCCGAAGATGATCGTCGATCCCAATGAAAGCTGGACCATTGCAGAAGTGCGGGGCCTCCAGGACCTGTTGATCGAACTGCGCATCGACCTGCTCGAACAGCCGCTGCCCGCCGACGCCGACGACGATCTGCGCGGCTTCCGCTCGGCGATCCCGATTGCCGGCGACGAAGCGGTGCATGTCGCCGCCGATTTGGGCACGCTGCCCGACGGCTATGGCGTCGTGAACATCAAGCTCGACAAGACCGGCGGCCTCACCGCCGCGCTCGATCTCGCCCGCGCCGCGCGCGAACGCGGGCTGGGCGTGATGACCGGCTGCATGATCTGTTCGTCGCTGTCGATCGCCCCCGCCTGGGCGATCGCTGCACAAAGCAGCTTCGTCGATCTTGACGGACCGCTCTGGCTTGCCGAGGATCGCGCGGGCGGGGTCCGCGCGGCGCATGGCATCATGTCGCCGCCGCAGCCCGGTTTCTGGGGCGGCCTTTGACGGGATCGGGGCCAAGGGGGGAATGACGACGATGCTTCGCCGCTGGGTCGCGGTGCCGCTATGGCAAAGGGTGCTCGGCGCGCTGGCGATCGGCGTGATGCTGGGGCTCGTCTGGCCCGCCGCCAGCGAAGCCATCGCGATTGTCGGCGAACTTTTCGTCCGGCTGATCCGGATGCTCGTCGTCCCGATCGTCTTCATCAGCATCGCCTCGGGTGTCACCGCGCTCGCCGACCCGCGCAAGCTGGGGTCGGTCGGCGCGCGCACCGTCGGGCTGTTCGCGGCGACGACCTTCTTCGCGGTGTCGATCGGCATCCTCGTGGGCCTGCTGCTCGAACCCGGCAAGGGCGCCGCGCTCGCCGGCGCGGTCCCGCATGCGCTCGGCGACCCCAAGTCGCTCCACGACCAGCTTGTCGGCATCATCCCGACCAACATCGTCCAGTCGCTCGTCGACGGCGACATGCTCGCGATCATCTTCTTCTCGATCCTCTTCGGCTTCGGCGTTATCCTCGCCGGCGACGAGGGAAAGCCGATGGCCGACCTCCTGCAATCGGCGGGCAAGGCGCTGTTCCACGTCGTGCGCATCGTCATGGAAGTCACCCCCTTCGGCGTCCTCGCGCTGATCGCCAAGGCGGTCGCCGATAACGGCGTCGCGGTCTTCGCCAATATCGGCTGGCTCGCGGTCGGGGTCGCTGCCGGGGTGCTGCTCCAGATCCTGATCGTGCATGTGCCGCTGCTCGCCCTCGTCGCGCGGCGGCCGGTTCTGGCCTTCTATCGCACGATCGTCGATGCGCTCGCGGTCGCCTTCTCGACCGCTTCGTCGGCCGCCACCCTGCCCGTCGCGCTGCGCATCGCGCTCGAGGATCTCAAGATCGCCCCCGGCGTCGCCAAGACCGTGCTGCCCATCGGCGCGAGCATCGGCAAGGACGGCACCGCCATGTATGTCGGCCTGCTCAGCATCTTCGCGCTGCAGGCGGTAGGGGTCGAACCCGACCTCCAGATGCTCGCTATCGTCCTGCTCACCGGCGCCCTCGCCGCCTTCGGCACCGCGCCGATCCCGTCGGCCTCGCTGTTCATGCTCGCTGCGGTGCTCTCGGCGGTCGGCGTGTCGGCAGAACAGACCGCGCTCGTCGTCGGCTTCGTCCTGCCCTTCGACCGCCTCCTCGACATGACGCGCACCGTCGCCAGCGCGAGCGCCAACCTCACCGTCACCAGCACCGTCGCGCGCTGGGAAAAGGCGGTCGATGCACCGTCCGCCGAGGCGGAACCGGCGCGATGACGGCAAACGCCGTCCCTGTCGGCGAACGGGACCTCCCAGCCAGGCCCTCCGCACGCCGCCTGTTCGGCCTCTACCTGCTGCTCGGCTTCGCCGCCGGCCTGCCCTTCTACATGTTCAACGCGGTGCTCACGCTGCGCCTGTCGAAGCATGGCGTCGACATCGTCATCATCGGCTTCTTCGCCTGGATCGCGCTGCTCCCGACCTTCAAATTCGCTTGGGCGCCGCTGGTCGAGAAATATGACGTGCCGGGTTTCGCGCGCTTCTGGGGCCGGCGGCGCGGCTGGATCATGCTGTCGCAGCTCGGCATCTTCACCGCGATGGTCGCCATGGCCTTCACATCGAACGACAAGAGCCTGCCGCTCACCGCGCTGTTCGCGATCCTGCTCGCCTTCTGGACGACCACATTGGAGGTCGCCGCCGACGGCTGGCGCATCGAGCTCGCGCCGACGCAGGCCGAACAGGCGCCGATCGTTGCCGCGAACCTGTGGGGCTATCGCAGCGCGATGGTCGCGGCGGGCAGCGGCGCGATCCTCGTCGCGGCGCGCGCCGACTGGACGATCGCCTATCTCGTCATCGCCTTCGCCGCCTTCCTGCCCTTTCCGATCCTCGCCGCGATGCGCCCCGAACAGCCCGGCACGCGCGGCCGCCTGACCTCGCTGGTCGGCGGCACCCTCGCCAGCCTCGCCATCCTGCTCGCGGCGGCGCTCGCCACGGCGGCGGTCGGCTGGCTCCTCCTGTCGGCCGCCGAAAGCGCCGGCATCTCGGCCAGGAGCAACGTCACCCCCGTCGTCCTCGCCATCGCGCTGCTGCCCTTCGTCGCGCTGGCGCTTGCATTGCCGCGCATCAACCGTCTGCCCGCCGCCGCGCTGACCAGCAAGCCGGGCTTCGCCACCGCCTATGTCGAGATTTTCTGGCGCTACGGCTATGCCGTGCTCGCGGTGCTCGCCTTCGTCTCGCTCTATCGCATGGGCGACGTGCTGACGCTGACGCTGTCGCACCCCTTGTGGAACGAGGCAGGCTACAGCCTCGACCAGATCGGGGTCGCCGACGGCGTCGTCGCGCTGTCGGCAAGCATGGCGGGGGTCGCGCTCGGCGGCTGGCTGTCGACGCGGCTGTCGCTCGGCTGGACGCTCGGCATCGGCGCGGTGACAGCTGCGCTCGGCAACTGGATCTATGTCTGGCTGTGGCATAGCGAGCCATCGTCCTTCATCCTCTACACCTCGGTCGCGGTCGACCAGTTCGGCAACGGCTTCGCGGGCGCGGTGTTCGTCATCTATCTCTCGATGCTCGTCAGCCCGACCTATCCGGGCGCGCAATATGCCCTGCTCTCGGGCTTTGCTTTCCTGCTTCCGCGCCTGCTCGCGGGCGCGTCGGGATCGATGCAGACGCAGATCGGCTATGACGGCTTTTTCCTGCTGTCGGGCGCGCTCAGCTTCGCCGCGATCTTCCTGCTGCCCGTCATTGTCCGCGTGAAGGCGCGCGCAACGCCATGACGCTGGCGGCGATCTGCGACGCGGGTTTCGCGCCCGCCCTCGAAGCCGTCGAAAGCGGCCGCATCCCCGGAGCGGCGCTCGGCGTCGTCGATGCCAGCGGCGATCATGCCATACGCTTTATAGGCATGGCCGCGCTCGTCCCCGAGCGCGAGACGCTGACCCGCGACCATTGGTTCGACCTCGCCTCGCTCAGCAAGGTGATCGCGACGACGACGATTATCCTGACCCTCGCCGAACAGGGCCATCTCGACCTCGATCGCCCGCTGACCGACGCGATTCCGGACCTGCGCCAATATGACGTCGCGAACGCCGCCGAGCGACGGCTGACCTTCCGCGACTGCCTGATGCACCGCAGCTTCTTGCCCGCGGTCGAACCCATCTACACCTATGGCGACGATCCGGCGCGGCTGCGCGCTTTCGTCCTCCAGCGCGAATGGCGTCACGGCCCGCCCGTCTATTCGGACATCAACTTCATCCTCCTCGGCATCGCGATCGAACGGCTCACCGGCGCGCCGCTCTCCGCCTGGCCGCTCGGCGAAGGGCTCGGTTTCGGCCCGCCCCCCGGCCCCGCCGTCGCGACCGAAAATTGCAGCTGGCGCGGCCGCGTGATGAAGGGAGAAGTCCACGACGAAAACGCTTTTGCGCTCGGCGGCGCACCGGGTCATGCCGGGCTGTTCGGCACCGTCGACGGCGTGCTGGGCTTCGCCGCCGCGATGCTGCGCGGCGACATGCTGTCGCCCGCGATGATGGCCGAGGTTCGCACCGCGGGCGCGAATCACCGGACCTGCGGCTGGGAACGCGCCTTCGCCGGCTGGCACGGCGGCGACACCTGTTCGGCCGACAGCATCGGCCACACCGGCTTCACCGGCACCGGCCTGTGGCTCGATTTCGAGCGCGGCCTTGCCTGGACCCTGCTCACCAACCGGGTCCACCCGACCCGCCACTTCGACAGCGGCATCGTGGCGCTACGCCCCGCCACGGGCAACGCCCTCATCACCGCATGCGACGAACGGACAGACAGATGAACATGACGATCAAGAGCTTCGCGCCCGCAACGGTTTTGGCCTCCGCCCTCGCGCTGTCGCTTGCCACGGCGCAGGCCCAGACCACCACCACCGCACCGCTGCTCGCCACGGTCGAACACACGCTCGCCACCGGCCCCGAAGGCACGCGCTACGGCCTGCTCGTAACGACGCTCGACGGCGAAGTGCTGCTGTCGATCGCCCCCGACCAGCGCTTCATCCCGGCCTCGAACACCAAGATGTTCACCACCGCCATCGCCTATGCCGAACTGCCCCTGCTTCAGCAGACCGCCAAGGGGACCGGCGTAAGACTCGAAACGGGAACCGGCGGCGCCATCGACGTCATCCTCCACGGTCGCGGCGATGCGGTGCTTTCCAGCGCCGACGACTGCAAGACCGACTGCCTCCAGACGCTCGCCGATGCGGTCGCGGCGAAAACGCGCCACGTCCGCAACATCGTCGGCGACGACAGCTGGTTTCCCGACGAACGCTGGAGCCCGGGGATGAGCTGGAACAATATCCAGTCGCGCTATGGCACCGGCATTTCGGCGCTGACGCTCGACGACAATGAGCTCGTGGTCAGGCTCGCCCCCGGCGCGCCCGGCGCCGCTCCGGCCGTTCAAACCTCGGGCTACTACAGCATCGAAAATCACGTCACGACCGTCGCGGGCAAGGAAGACAAGGTCTCCGCCGACCGCATGCCGAACAGCCGCGTCCTCCGCCTCACCGGCACCATCGGTGCGGAGGCGGCCCCGATGACGCTGCGCTACGGCATCGACGACCCCGCGCATTATGCCGCCTGGCGGATGGGCGAATTGCTGCGCGCACGCGGTGTGAAGGTCGATGGCGATATCGCCGCGCGCCACCGGCCGCTGACCGCCGCCGACGATCCCAAGACGCGCGACGGCGCGCCCGCCGCATGGCCCGCCGAACCCGCGATGCTCGCCGAACTGCCCGCCCCGTCGCTCGCCGAGAATATGATCCGCATCAACAAGGAGAGCCAGAATCTCCACACCGAACTGATGCTGCGCCGCGTGTCGCGCGCCTCGGGCAGCGGCTCGATCGCCGACGGTCAGGCGGTGATGCGCAAGGTGATGGGCGAAGCGGGTCTCCCCGCGACCGGATATTTCTTCGCCGACGGGTCGGGCATGTCGAGCTACAACCGCATTTCGCCGCGCGGCGCTGTTGGCCTGCTGAGCTGGATATCGCGCCAGCCGTGGGCCATGGCCTGGCGCGAGACGCTGCCGATCGCCGGCCGCGACGGCACCTTGCAGAACCGCTTCAAGGGCACGATCCTCGAGGGCAAGCTCTTCGCCAAGACCGGCTCGCTCAACGCCTCGCGCGCGCTCTCGGGCTATCTCACCACGCGCAGCGGCAAGACCCTGATCTTCTCGGTGCTAGCCAACGATATCCCTGACGAACGCGACAGCCAGGCCACCGCCGCCGTCGACCGCGCGCTGGTCGCGATTGCAGAGGCGCTTTAGGCCCCCACCCTAAGCGGGTGTCAGCGTCAGCCGCCCTGCGGCATGGCGGTCGACCGCCGCCTTGCTGTACCAGAGCGGCTGCATCGTCCCCGCCAGCCAGAGCGGGTAGAAGTCGCGGTAACGCGGCGAGCGCGGATCGGCCGACTGGCCGGGCAGCAGCAGGAAGCGGCTGTTGTCCCACGCGCCGACATCGGCGACGAACAAATAGCTCGCGCCGTGCGACACGTCGAAAGTCCGCCGCGCGTTGAAGCCGCGTGCCATCGGCGTGTTCCAGTCGCCGCCCGAACGGCCGCCCATGATCTTCGGAAAGGCTTCCGCGATCTTGCGGTTCGACGCCGCGAGCGGATGCTCGATCGTCACCCGGTGCAGGTCGCCCCAGCGCCAGCTTGCCGGATCGGCCCCGCCGACCTCGACCGCCTTTTTCCACCCCGCGACCAAGGCGCCATCGACCAGCGCATCGCGCGCTGCGGCGGGGTTGTCGCCGAGCCGCTTGTCGAGCGTCGTCAGCATGCGCAACATCTCGGCCAGGTTGAGCGATGTCACCAGGTCGCGCGCGGCGGCGGGCACGACGCGATCGTAAACCGCGGTCGACAGCAAGGGCAGCACCATCTCGTATAGCAAGGCCGCGCCGCTGTCGGCCTCGATCCCGCAATCCCAGCGCTTGAGCAGCGCCGCCGCTTCGACAGCTTCGGCCGAAGGCGCGGCGGGCAGCATCTTGACGAGGGCCCGCGCCGGCAGCGACTGGACGTCATGCTGGAGCGCGATGCTGTCCTCGATCCGGTGCTTGGGCTGCGCGCGCAGCACTTCGGCGCAGCGATCGTAGCGGAAGGGATCGCTCCAACTAAAACTGATGATCCGCTCGCGATACGGATAATCCTTCGGCAGGTTCATCTGGTTGGCCGAGGCGAACCAGCCTCCGGCCGGGTTATAGACGTGCGGCATATCCTCGACCGGCAGGATGCCCGCCCAGTCGAAATCGCCGTCGCCGGGCGCGGGGAACAGCCCGTCGTGCTTCGGCCGACGCGGGGTAAAGCCGATCGTCTGCCAACCGGTGTTTCCGTCGATATCGGCATAATGGAAATTGGTCGGCGAGACGTGCAGCTTGAACGCCTTGCGCAGCGACGCCCAATCGGTCGCCAGGTTGATCGCGATCATCGCAAAGCGCGCATTGGCGCCGGGCAGCATCGCGACGGCGGCAAAGGCGACCGCGCGGTTCCGCGCCGCATCCGCCGACACGATCGGGCGGCCGCCCGCATAGCGCAAAGTCACGCGCTCGGCCGGCGCGCCCTTGACGAGAATCTCGTCCTCGAAGCTCTCGAACGCCTTCCATTCGCCCTTGTGCCAGTAGCGGCCGGGGTCGCCCTCCTTGGTGCGCAGGATGAACAGATCGCTCTGGTCGATGTGGAAATTGGTGCGGCCAAAAGCGAAGCGATCGGTGTGCCCCTGCATGATCCCGGGCAGCCCCGGCGCGCCCGCGCCGATCACGTCGAGCCCCGGAGCCGACAAATGGCACATGTGGCGCGGGCTCGACCGCCCGATGCCGAGGTGCGGGTCGTTGGCGAGGATCGGGCGCCCCGTCGCGGTGCGCGACGGCGCCACCGTCCAGGCGTTGCTGCCGAGCGCAAAACGGTCTTCGCGGCGCGCCTCGGGGTCGAACCAGGCGTCCTGCAGCGGCTCGAAGCCCCCCGGCCGATTGGCAGGGTCGAGCAGGCCGAGGTCGGCCTCGCTCACCGCTGCGGTGTCGAGCCCTTCGGGCACCGTGAACGACCAGGCCGGACGCAGCGGCGCCATCAGCAGGTCGGCGTCGAGCAGCCCGCGCGCGTGGAGCATCGCGCGGCGCACCTCGTCGTCGGCGTCGCCCATGCCGATACCCCGGCCCCGCACCAGGTCGCGGACGTCCCAGCGCAGCGGGCTGATCCCCAAAATGCCATATTCGAGCGGCAGCAACGACGGATCGGCGGCCAGCTCGTCGATGCGCGCGTTGACGCCCGCGACATAGCCCTCGGCGCATTCGCGTACCTCGGGCGGTATGGCCGCGAGCTCGGCGTCGATGTCGCCGCGATAGAGGAAGAGCCGCGCCGCCGTGTCGGCGGCGACGAAGCGCGGGCCGAAAGCCTCGGCCATGCGACCCATGTCGCGGCGACGCTCCATGTCGATCTGGAACAAACGGTCGCGCGCGACCAGATAGCCCTGCCCGAAAAAGGCGTCATATTTCGAAGCCGCGCGGATATGCGGCACGCCCAGCTCGTCCTCGATGACCTCGATCGGCGCCCGCGCGCCCGACAGCCGCGCCGTCGTGGCGCCCTTGACCTGCGGTTTCGCCAGCAGGCTCGCCGGCATCGCGACCAGCGCGGCGGAAGCCAGAAGGAACGCACGGCGCTGGATCAACAGGGCCTCCCCGAAAAATGATGACAAGCCCCGACCCTATCGCAGCGCGGTGCCGCCAACCCATAGCAAGCGGGCCACCGCCTATAACTGCAAGCTATCCGCACCGCATTTTCGGCGATTCCAGCGGTACTATTCCCTCGGGCTATATGTCCATATAGCCGGGTTAGCCGCGAAGCGGTTGACGGTCTGCGGCCACCCTGTAACCTCGCTGTCATGGAACCGGCTGTCCCCGCGCCTTGATATGTGGCGATAGCCGGGCCGGCAGGACGATTATCACCAAAAACATAAGATGGCGGGAAAAATACCCGCCAGGTGACCAGGTGGGACAAAGTGGGCAAGCCAACCCGGCGCAGCATGCCGGGGCACGCACAAGGGCGGCGTGCGGCTGGGCCCTCGGTATAAGGGGACTCTGTAAATGCGTGATTTTGGACAAATTCGCCGGCCGCTGGGCCGCTTCGGCGCCGCCATGACGGCTCTGGCCCTCGTGCACAGCGCACCCGCGCTCGCGCAGGAGGCCGCCGCGCCCGCCGACAGCAGCGAAGCCGCATCCGGCGACCAGATCGTCGTCACCGGTTCGCGCATCGCACGCGACGGGTTCCAGGCGCCGACCCCGGTCATCGTGCTGACGCAGGAAGATATCCAGAACACCTCGCCGTCGAACAATATCGCCGACTTCGTCAACCAGCTGCCGCAACTCGCGGGCTCGACCAAGCCGGCGAACTCGCGCCTCAACATCTCCAACGGTTCGGCGGGCGTCAACGCGCTCAACCTGCGCAATCTCGGTGAGAACCGCGTGCTCGTCCTCATCGACGGTCGCCGCTCGGTCGGGTCGACGATCTTCGGCTGGGTCGACATCAACACGATCCCGCAGGCGCTGATCGAACGCGTCGAGCTGGTCACCGGCGGCGCCTCTTCGGCTTATGGTTCGGACGCCGTCACCGGCGTGGTCAACTTCATCCTCAACAAGAAGCTTGAGGGGCTGCGGATCACCGGCGACATCGGCGTCACCCATGTCGGCGACGGCTTCAACTATTCGGGCAGCATCGCGGGCGGCAAGTCGTTCGCCGACGGTCGCGGCCATGTCGTCTTCAACGCAGAGATCGCGCATCAGGACGGCATTTACGAGGTCGACCCGAAAGATCGGCCGTGGAACCACAAGGGCTATCTGGCCTTTGCCAACCCCGCCTATACCGCAACCAACGGCCAGCCGGCCTTCATCACCTTCTACCAGAACGCCGGCCAGACGAACCAGGCACCCGGCGGCTTCATCACCGGTTCGGCGGGGGCCACCGCCAATTCACTGCGCGGCCTCTATTTCGGTCAGAATGGCCAAGTCATCCCCTATCAATATGGCTCGTTCAACTCGCCGGTTCTCGGCGGCGCGGCGGCGGTCACCCGCACCGTCGGCGGCGACTGGCGTCTCAACGATTCGGGCCGTCGCATCGGCCTTGCGCCGAAGGACGACCGCTACGGCTTCTACGGCCGCGCCAGCTTCGACGTTTCTGACGGCGTCACGCTGTTCGCCGAAGGCTCGTTCAACAAGCAGGAAGTCTTCTTCAACGCCGGTCCGAACCTCGGTTCGGCGACGCTCAACACCACCGGCTGTACGGTTGTCCCGACCCCGATCACCTGTAACGCCTTCGCGCTGCAGACGCTCGGTGCCGCGCGCCTGGCCGGCGTTACCAGCGTCAGCATCACCACGACGGCCGCCGACCTGCCCTTCCGCGGGATCAACAACAAGCGCCAGGTCCAGCGCTATGTCATCGGCGCCGAGGGCGAGTTCGATGCGTTCGGCAAGGCGGCACGCTGGGACATCTACGGTCAATACGGCCGCTCGGACGTGCGCGAACAGCTTCGCAACATCATGCACGTCACTAGGATGGCCAATGCGACGAATGCCGCCTTCGCGCCGGCCGGCAACGCCGGCGGCTATGCCGTCGGGTCGATCCAGTGCCTGATCAACCTCGACGCCGACACCACCAACAACGACCCGAGCTGCGTGCCGCTCAACCGCCTGGGCATCGGTGTCGCCGACCCGGCGGCGATCGACTATGTGCTCGGCGACCCCTATCGCAAGCAGGTGCTCGAACAATATGTCACCGGCGCCAACCTGTCGCTGACCCCCTTCGCCACCTGGGCGGGCGACGTCAGCATCGCGATCGGCGGCGAATATCGCGAGGAAAAGATCCGCGGTACCGTCCCGGCGGAGTTCCAGCCGATCATCAACCCCAACGGGACGACGTCGAACCGCTGGTCGGTCGGCAACTATCTGCCGTTCAAGGGCAGCTATAATGTGAAGGAAGCCTATCTCGAAACGCTGATCCCGCTTGGGTTCGGCCTCGAGTTCAACGGCGCGGTGCGCGCGACCGACTATTCGACCTCGGGCTATGTCACGACGTGGAAACTCGGCGCGACCTGGGCCCCGATCGACGATATCCGCCTGCGCGTGACGCGCTCGCGCGATATCCGCGCACCCAATTTGAACGAACTGTTCCAGGCCGGCACCGCGAACAGCGATTCGGTGCGCAACCCCGCCTTCACCCCGGACCTCGCCAATGGCCCGCAATTCTTCCCCTATTCGGGCCTGACGACGGGCAATCCGGCGCTCCAGCCCGAAAAGGCGGATTCGTGGAACATCGGCGGCGTGGTGACCCCGCGCTTCCTGCCGGGCTTCCAGGCGTCGGTCGATTATTTCCGCATCGATCTCGAGGATGCGATCGACTCGATCAGCGCGCAGGAAGTGGTGAACCGCTGCAACGAAGGCGTTCAGGCCTTCTGCGACGCGATCAGCACCGATCCGGTTCGCTCGACCCCGACCACGCCCTATCTGCTGATCCGTACCCAGCCGTTCAACTATGTGCGCCGGCTGGTGCGCGGCATCGACTTCGACGCCGCCTATCGCATCCCCGTGGGCGAGGCGAGCAGCATCACGCTGAAGGGCACCGCGACCCGTTACATCGAGAATCTGGCAGAAACCGGCATCGCCGGCACGACGCCGGTGAACACGGTGGGCGCGAACGGCGGCCAGGCGAGCACGCCCAAGTGGATCTTCCGCGCCAACCTGAATTACTCGACCCCGAGCTTCTCGGGCACGGTGACCGGCCGCGGCGTCAGCTCGGGCAAATATCTGGCCAATGCGATCGAATGCACCAGCGGGTGCCCGACATCGTCCAGCCAGTTCCCGACCTATGCCGACAACCATGTGAAGGGCACCTTCTACGTCGACCTCAACCTTACGCAGAAGATCAAGGTCGGCACCGCATCGGAAGCCGAACTGTTCTTCAACGTCACCAACCTGTTCGACGCCAACCCGCTTCTCCTGCCCGAAACCGGGCTGGCCGCGAACAGCAGCTTCTCGGATCTGCTCGGACGGACGTACCGCGTCGGCTTCCGCTTCAAGCTCGACTGATCGTCGAAAACGAAAAGACGAACAAGAAAGGGCGGGCCCGCGGGTCCGCCCTTTTTTATGCGGCGTTCCCTTGCGCCTTCCGGGCAAGCCTCAAATCTGTGAGGTGCATGATCGCAACCGGCGATACATAGCAGGCAACGACCCAAGGAGGCATGATGGCACGCTTGTTCGAACCGATCGACGTCGGCGCAATGACCCTCGCCAACCGCATCGTGATTGCGCCGATGTGCCAATATTCGGCCGAAGACGGGCGGATGACCGACTGGCACCTGATGCACCTCGGCCAGCTCGCGATATCGGGCGCGGGCGCGCTGACGATCGAGGCGACGGCGGTGTCGCCCGAAGGCCGCATTTCCTACGCCGATGTCGGGCTTTACGACGATGCGACCGAGGCGGCGATGGCGCGCGTGCTGACGACGATCCGGTCATTTTCGGACATGCCGATCGCGATCCAGCTCGCCCACGCCGGCCGCAAGGCGAGCACGGCAAAGCCTTGGGACGGCGGCGGCCAGATCGCCCCCGATGCCGCGAACGGATGGCAGACCGTGGCACCGTCGGCGATCCCGTTCCTCGACAGCGAAAACCCGCCGGCTGCATTGGATGCGGCCGGACTCGACCGCATTCGCACCGCCTTCACCGACGCCGCCGCCCGCGCGGCGCGGCTTGGTATCGACGCGGTCCAGCTCCACGCCGCGCATGGCTATCTGCTCCACCAATTCCTGTCGCCGCTGTCGAACCGCCGCGACGATTCCTATGGCGGCAGCCTCGAAAACCGGATGCGCTTCCCGCTCGAGGTCTTCGATGCGGTGCGCGCGGCCTTCGCCGGGCCGGTCACCGTCCGCGTATCGGGAACCGATTGGGTCGATGGCGGCTGGACGATCGAGGAAACGGTCGCCTTCGCGCAGGCGCTCGAAGCGCGCGGCGGCGCGGGGATCAACGTGTCGAGCGGCGGGCTGCACCCGGCGCAGCAGATCGCGCTGTCACCGGGCTACCAGGTCCCGCTGGCGCGGCAGGTGAAACAAGCGGTCTCGATGCCGGTCATCGCGGTCGGCCTGATCACCGATGCGGCGCAGGCCGAAGCGATCGTCGCCGATGGCGATGCCGACGCGGTCGCGATCGCGCGCGCTGCGCTCTATGATCCGCGCTGGCCCTGGCACGCCGCCGCGGTACTCGGCGCGACGATCGCGGTGCCGTCGCAATATGAACGCAGTGAACCACGCGAGCATCGCGGCCTGTACCGGATCGAGCGGAGCTGAGGCCGTTAAACGCCCATCATGCCGGCGGTCGTCGCGCCGTCGATCACATAGTCGGCGCCCGAAATAAACGCCGCTTCGTCGCTGGCGAGGAAGGCGACCAGCGCGCTCACCTCATCGAGCTGCGCCATGCGCTTCATCGGCGCCATCCCCTCGAACGCCGCGCGCGCGGCGGCGGGATCGGGCGACCGGTCGATGACGCCGCGAATCATGTCGGTTTCGACCACGCCGGGCAGCACCGCGTTGACGCGGATTTTATATCCCTTGCCCGCGCAGTGGATCGCCGCCGACTTGACGAGCGCGACCACCGCCGCCTTGGTCACCGAATAGGCCGCATAATTGCCCATCGCGCGGTGCGCATTCATCGACGAATTGACGATGATCGATCCTGCCGGCCCGTCGGGATTGCGGGCCATCGCACGGATCGCATGCTGGACGGTCAGCATCACCCCGGTCTGGTTCACCCCGACAATATGGTTCCAGGCGTCGATGTCGATATCCTCGACGCTCGCATCGCCCGCTTCGGTCCCGGCATTGGCGAAGGCGATGTCGAGCCGGCCATATTCGGCCTCGATCTCGGCGGTCAGCGCGGGCCAGGCGGCGGCATCCTCGACCCTGTGGGTGCGAAAGACGGCGCCGGTGCCGGACTCGACCTTCGCGGCAGCCTCGGCGTTCGAGCCAGTGAAGATGACCTTCGCGCCCTCGCCCGCCAGCCGTGCCACCGCCGCCGCGCCGATCCCGCTCGTTCCGCCGGTCACCAAAGCGACCTTGCCTCGCAGTCGTTGCTGCATCGCGCCTCTCCTCTCGCCTGCCCTCTTGCCAGCTTCATGGGCATGGGGAACCTATCATTTGAGCAAGGTGACGCGGCGGGAGCGCCCCCGCATGATGGCACCATAATAGAGGAGAGGACCGACGATGAGCGACAGCGAACATCCGCCCCGCATCAACTGCGTGCTGATCTGCGGCGGCGTGTGGCACGACATGGATTTCGCGCGGCTCGAGCTCTTGAAGCTGCTGGCCGAGGACGAGCGCGTGCGCACGCGGGTGTTCGAGAATTACGACAATATCGACGCGATCGCCGCTGCCGACATCCTGATCACCTACACCTGCGACGTCACGCCGTCGCTGCCGGCGCAGGAAGCGCTCCGCGACTGGCTGGCGAAAGGCGGGCGCTGGTACGCCCTTCACGGCACCAACTCGATTCTGCGTCTACTCGACACCGGCCTGTGGAACGCCCCCCGCTGGGCGCCGCTGATGATGGACCTTCTGGGTTCGCAGTTCATCACGCACCCGGCGATCGAACCCTATACGGTTCGCGTCGTCGACCCCGATCATCAGCTCACCAAAGGCATCGAACCGTTCGAGACCACCGACGAACTCTATCACCTCGAAACACATGGCGACCTGCATGTGCTGCTCGACACCGAATGCACAGGCCCCGGCACCGGCTTCGTTGAAGCTGAAGATGCCCCCGGCACCTACCCCGTCTTCTACATCAAGCGGCATGGCGCAGGCGCAGTACTCTACCTCACCCTCGGCCATTGCCGGGGGCATTACGACCTGCAGCCAATGATGGACTGGTGGCCGACGGTCGACCGCTGCGCCTGGGACCTTCCGGTCTTTTACGACCTGCTGCGTCGCGGGATCGGCTGGATCAAGGAGCGCGAGGCGGCCTAGGCCACCGCCCGCAACCGCCGCCGGTCCTCGCGGATCAGCTCGGCCGCGCGCAGCGCCAGCGCCATCGCGGGCGCATTGGTGTTGCCCGTCACCGTTGACGGCATCACCGAGCAATCGACGACGCGCAGCCCCCCGACGCCGTTGACGCGCAGCCGCGCATCGGTGACCGCGCGATTGTCGCTGCCCATCCGGCAGGTCCCCACTCCGTGCAGCCCGCAGGTCGCGAGGCGGCGGAAGGCGGCGAGGATTTCGGCGTCGCTCTGCACCGCGGCGCCGGGCAGCAGTTCGCTTTCGACCAGATCGGCGAGCGCCGGCTGCGCCATGTAGCGGCGCATCGCGTGGACCGCCGCGATGGCGGTGCGCTCGTCCTCGCGCGTCGACAGCCAGTTGGGCTTGATATCGGCGGGGGCGTCGCTGCCCGGTCCGGTGATATGGATGCTTCCCTCGCTCGTCAGGCGGAGGAGCTGGCCATAGATGGTCATGCCGGGTTTGCGATCGATGCTGTTCAGCGGCACCGGGTGCTTTTCGTCGCCCAGCGCAAAGGTGTAGCCGCCGAGGTAGAGTTGCAGGTCGGGACGCAGGTCGCGGCTGGTGAGGTTGAGGAAGGCGCCGACCTCGAACGGCCCGGTCGCCATGATCCCGCCGCGCGTCAGCATATATTGCGCCATCGCGCGCATCAGTCCGACGCCGAAGAAGCTGCGGTTGCTGCCGACATCGCGCGACAGGCGGTGCGGCATCGAAAAGCCGAGATGCTCGCGCAGCCGCCCGCCGACGTCGGGCGCGTCGATCACGGGTTCGACCCCGGCCGCGCGCATCACATCGGCCGGCCCGATGCCCGAGCGCTGGAGCAGCAAGGGACTTTCCAGCGTCCCGCCCGCGACGATCACTTCGCCGTGACAGTGGAAACGTTGCGGCTGGCCCGCGACCTTCGCCTCGACCCCGGTCACCCGTCCGTTCTCGATCATCAGCCGCTCGGCCATCGCATGCGTCACGACATTCAGGTTCGGCCGCTTTTTCGCCCGTGCCAAAAAGGTCGTCGCCGCGCTCTCGCGCCGCCCGCGCCGGACATTGTGCGAATAGAAACCGACGCGATCGGACGTCGATCCGTTAAGGTCGTCGACCGGCTTCAGCCCCATCTCGACCCCCGCCTGCACCATCGTTTCGGCGAGCGGATAGCTGTGGATCTTGGGCGCCACCCCCACCGGGCCGCCCGCCCCGCGCATTTCGCTCGCGCCGAGGCCATGATCCTCAAGGCTGCGAAACGCCTCGGTCATCGCGTCGCCATTCCAGCCGGTGCAGCCGAGCCTTTCCCACTCGTCATAATCGGCGGGCTCGCCGCGGCTCCAGATCATGCCGTTGACCGCCGACGATCCGCCCAGCCCCTTGCCGCGGATCCACACCTCGCTGGGCGCCGCGCCGTCGCCGCGCGGCTGCGACACGCCATAGGCCCAGATATGGTCGGGGTTGGTGACGAGCTTCGCGACGCCCTTGGGGATCGCGACCCAGCGGCTGTCGTTGCGGCCGCCCGCCTCGAGCAACAGCACGCGGATCTGCGGATCGGCGCTCAATTGCTCGGCGACGACGCATCCCGCCGAACCTGCTCCCACGACGATATAGTCCCAGCTGTCCGTCATGCCGCCTCTCCTGTCCCGGCACGATGTGGAACCGACAGCGCGTCCGCCGCACCTAGCGCAATAACTAGTCCCCTCGCCCCGTCGCCGGCATGATAGTGCCGTAACAAAAAGAGGGAGGTCAGGATGGCAGGGCAAGGCCGCATCGCGGGCAAGATCGCGTTCGTCACCGGCGGCGCATCGGGGCTGGGGCTCGATATCGTCCGCCGCTTCGTTGCGGAGGGCGCGAGCGTCGTCATCGCCGACATCGACGTCGCAGCGGGCGAAGCGCTCGCCGCCGAACTCGGCCAGCGCTTCGTGAAGCTCGACGTGTCGGACGAAGGCGAATGGCTTGCCGCGCTCGGCACCTGCGACCGGATCGACATCCTCGTCAACAACGCCGGCATCACCACCATGGGGTCGATCGAGGACCTGACGCTTGAGGCCTTTCGCCACGAATTCGCCGTCGATGTCGACGGGGTATTCCTCGGCTGCAAGCATGTCATTCCGAAGATGAAGGACCATGGCGGTTCGGTGATCAACATGTCGTCGATGTGCGGCGTCCGCGCGCAGGCCGACCTCGCCGGCTATAATGCGGCCAAGGCGGCGGTCACCCACCTCACCAAGTCGGTCGCGCTTCATTACGCTGCCAAAGGCTATGGCATCCGCTGCAACTCTGTACATCCGGGTGCGATCCACACCGCGATGATCGACAAGGTAATGGCGCAGGTCGACAACCCCGAAGCGCTCTACGCCGGTTTCGTCGCCACGCATCCCGTCGGCAGGCTCGGCAGGCCCGAAGAGGTTTCGTCGATCGTCCTTTATCTCGCGTCCGACGAGTCCTCCTTCGCGACCGGAGCCGAGTTCCGGATCGATGGCGGCAGCTCGCTCTGATGGCGGAGCGCCTCGAAGACCGCGCCGCGCTCGTCACGGGTGCCGGATCGGGCATAGGCCTCGCCACCGCGAGGCGGCTGGCGGCCGACGGCGCGCGCGTCCTCACCACAGACCGCGCTGGCGATGTCGATATTCGCGCCGACGTGACCGAGCCGGGGATCAACGCCAAGCTGGTCGCGGAAGCCGAGGCCCGACTGGGCAAGCTCGACATCGTCGTCGCCTGCGCCGGCATCACCGGGATGCAGATGCTCGACGGCGCGAGCGACGAATTCTTCGATCAGATGATGGCGGTCAATGTCACCGCGGTGTTCCGGCTGATGCGCGATGCACTGCCTTTGCTCAAGGCCTCGCCGCACGGCCGGATCATCCTGATCGGTTCGGTGATGTCGAGCTTCGGCGAGGCGGGCATGGCCGCCTATAGCGCGTCGAAGCATGCGGTGCTGGGGATGACCAAATCGGTCGCGGCCGAGGTTGGCGCGTTCGGCATCACGGTCAATTGCATCCAACCCGGCGCCATCGCCACGCCGATGACCGCCCCCGCCTTTTCGGCGATGCCCGAGTTCCGGCAGCGCTGGATCGACAAGGCGTCGCTCGGTCGGCTCGGCGAGCCCGAAGACATCGCCGACGTCGCCGCCTTCCTCGCCAGTGACGACGCGCGTTTCATGTCCGGACACGGCCTGTTCGTCGATGGCGGCGCCACGCAGCGGCAATAGAATCTCCCAGATTCAAGGGCTTTTCTGCCGTTGTGCCACGCCTGATATTTTTGATGATTGTTCAAAATCGCCATTAAGCAGACCTTCCCTTTAACGTGACCGGCGAGCCTATGCGTCGGCACGAGAGGGAGGATTGACGATGACCACGCATGCCCGAATGCTGCCCGCCGTCTACGCGACCGTGTCGCTTGTCGCACTAGCCATTGCCACGCCGGCCTTCGCACAGGAGGCCCCGGTCGAAGACGAAAACAGCGGCGCGCTCCGCGAAATCGTCGTCACCGCGCAGAAGCGCGAGGAGAGCGTCCAGTCGATCCCGATCGCGGTCACCGCGCTCGACCAGACCGCGCTGGAATCGGCGACCATCGACGACATTCGCGACATCGCCGGCCGCGTCCCCAGCCTCGTCGTCGATTCGGTCGGCGCGGGTCCCAGCGCCGCCGCCATCTCGATCCGCGGCATCAGCTTCGAGGATATCGAAAAGAGCTTCGACCCCGCGGTCGGCGTCGTCGTCGACGGCGTGTTCATCGGCACCAACACCGGGCAATTGCTCGACAGCTTCGACCTCGAACGGCTCGAAGTGCTGCGCGGCCCGCAGGGGACGCTGTTCGGACGGAACACGATCGGCGGCGTCATCAACGTCACGCGCACCAAGCCGACCGACGATTTCGGCGTCCGCGGCCAGTTCGCCTACAGCAATTTCGACACCAAGCGCGGCCGCCTGGTCGTCAACACCGGCACGCTCGGCGGCTTCATCGCGCTCAAAGCCTTCGGCTATTATGACAAGACCGACGGTTATTACTTCAACGTCACCAAGAACAAGCGTGAAGGCGCCTATGAGACGCTGACCGGCGGCGTCACCGCGCTGATCACCCCCAGCGACGCGATCACCGCCCAGATCACCTATCAGCACAGCCGCGAGCGCGGCGAGACGATCGTCGCGCCGCTGTCCGAAACGGGCCGCGACATCATCTGTGCCGCCCCCGGCGCGCCCGGCTTCTCGCCGGTCGCGCAGTGCAACCGCTCGACCCAGCCCGCGCGCGGGCTGTACACGACGTACAGCAGCATCGACACGCCGGTGCGCAACGATGTCGACAGCATCACCGGCAATATCGACATCGAACTCAGCGACAATCTGACGCTGTCGTCGGTCACCGGTTACATCAAGAACAAGGAATCGGTGACGCAGGATTTCGACGCCAGTTCGGTCAATTTCTTCGAGACCAAACGCGACCAGAAATATCACCAGTTCAGCCAGGAACTGCGCCTGCTCGCCGATTTCGACATGGTCAACCTGCTCGTCGGCGGCTATTATTTCGACAGTGGCTACACGCTCGACCAGTCGACCAATTTCGGCGTCGTGCTCGGCCAGGGATCGACCGCCGTGCTGCGCCAATATGTCGAGCATGACGCACGCTCCTACGCGGGCTTCGCCGACGCGCAGATCAGCCTGTCGGACCAGTTCAAGATCTCGCTCGGCGCGCGCTACACCGACGACAAGAAGTCGATCTTCAACAACTACGGCCGCATCGGTGCGCTTGTCCGGATCACGCAGCCAACCTTCGACGGCCAGTCGTGCGTCGCGGTGACCGGCACCTTCAGCCCCGCTCCCGGCGTCGTCCTGCCGGTCTACTCGCCTGCCAATAACTGTTCGGGCAGCGACAGCTTCGGCAAGTTCACCTGGCGGGCCAACGCAGAATATACGATCGAGCCGGGCAAGCTCGTCTACGCCTCCTTCTCGCGTGGCTTCCGCTCGGGCGGTTTCAACGGCCGCGCGGCGTCGCCGACCTCGCTCGGGCCGTACCAGCCCGAAACGGTCGACGCCTATGAAGTCGGGCTGAAGGCCGACTGGCTCGACCGCACGCTGCGCACCAACCTCGCTTTCTATTACACCAAATATAACAACAAGCAGGAAGAGGTGGTGCAGCCGTCGCCCCCGGGGTCTTCGAGCCCGCAGGAAACGGTGGTTCGCAACGCATCGTCGGCTGACATCAAGGGCTTCGAGGCCGAAATCATCGCGCAGATGTCCGAGGAGTTCAGCTTCAACGCCTCGTTCAGCTACACCGACGCGCAGTATAACCGCTTCTTCAACGACATCGTCGGTCTGACCCCGGGCAGCGCCGCCGACGGCGTACCCGACGATGTGTCGACGCTGACGCTGCGCCGTGCGCCGAAATATCAATGGTCGGCGGGGCTGAACTACAGCAAGGAACTCGGCTCGGGCCGCATCGATGCCTCGACGCTGCTCCGCTACCAGAGCAAATATGTGACCTGCATCGCACCGAACCGCCCGGTGATCCCCGGCAATGTCGTCAACGACAACCGCTGCTTCACCGAGGATCGCGAAAATCTGTCGGCGCAGCTTGGCTACACGCATTTCCTCGGCGAAGGGCGCGAAGTCAGCCTGGCACTGTTCGGGCGCAACCTCACCAACCACAAGGGTCTGTCGTCGACCCTGCCGGTGGCCGGCCTCTTCACCTTCGGCGCGGCAGTCCAGCCGCGTACCTACGGCGTCGAGCTGGGCTTCAAATTCTGACGGCTGGCGCTCCCGCCACGGGCACGGCGGGAGCGTAAAGGGGGGCCCGAAGAGCACAAGGGGCGGCGCATTGCACCGCCCCTTGTTTGATGGATTAACCGACGATCGGAGGGATCAGATGACGCAGGCCTTTTTCGACCACCCCTATCTGTCGGGCCATCACCAGCCGGTGCGCTTCGAAGGCACCGCGCCCGACCTGATCGTCGAGGGCGAGATCCCCGCGGATCTCGTCGGCGTCTTTTACCGCAACGGCCCCGAGCCGCTCTATC
Source organism: Sphingopyxis sp. KK2 (assembly GCF_001990265.1). Lineage (GTDB taxonomy): Bacteria > Pseudomonadota > Alphaproteobacteria > Sphingomonadales > Sphingomonadaceae > Sphingopyxis. Next base: position 26,577 of record NZ_LYVN01000005.1, on the reverse strand, counting down.
CGACGCGCGAGGGCGAGTATCACTGGTTCGACGGCGACGGCATGGTCTATGCCTTCCACATCGAGGGCGGCCGCGCCTCGATGCTCAACCGTTGGGTGCGGACCGAGAAGTTCGAGATGGAGAAAGCCGCGGGCAAGCGCCTGTTCGGCATGTTCGGCAACCCGATGACCGCCGATCCGTCGGTGCAGGGCAAGCGCTACAACACCGCCAACACTAACATCATCGTCCATGGCGGCAAGCTGCTCGCGCTGATGGAGGGCGCACCGGCGGTCGAACTCGACCCGCGCACGCTCGAAACGCTGGGCGAGGAACATTATGGCGGGGCGATCACCACAACCTTCTCCGCCCACCCCAAGATCGACCATTATACCGGCGAGCTCGTCAACATCGGCATGGCGATCAACGGCCCGATGGGTGCCCCGCAATTGCGGTACGACGTGATCGCCGCCGATGGCAATGTGCGCAAGGCCGAGATCATCGACATGCCGCACAACGCATTGATGCACACATTCTTCCTGACCGAGAATTGGGTCGTCTTCCCCGTCATTCCGATCGACGCCGATCTCGGCCGGTTCATGAAGGGCGGCCCGATGACCGCCTGGGTAAACGGCCGCCCGACCAAATTCGGCGTGATGCCGCGCGAGGGATCGGCGAGCGACCTTCGCTGGTTCGACTATGAGCCACGCCATATGTTCCACGAACTCAATGTGTGGGAACAGGAAGGCAAGATCGTCGCCGACGTCGCCGCCGCGAATGGCACCGCGCTCTTCCCCGACGAAACCGGGGTCAGGAAGACGCACGGCGACACGCAGCAAAGTCTGCGTCGCTGGACAATCGATCCGGGCACCAATGGCAATGGGACGTGGATCAGGGAAGAGACGCTCAACGACCGCGACATCCAGTTCCCGCGTCCAGACGACCGTTTCATGACGCGCGCCTCGCGCCACAGCTTTGCGAACATCAACCTCAACAGCCGCGACGGCCGCGCCGAGGGGATGGATGGCGTGCTGCGCTTCGACACGGTGAGTGGCACGGAAGACTATTACCACTTCGGCAACGGCGCCTCGTGCGGCGAACTGATCTTTGCACCGAAGATGGGATCGGCCGGCGAAGGCGACGGTTATGCGATGACCCTCGTCCACCGCGCCGGAGCCGCGACGAGCGAGCTCGCGATCTTCGACGCGCTCGACATTGCGGCGGGCCCGGTCGCGACGATCCAAGTCCCCTTCCGCGTTCCGTCGGGATTCCATTGCAATTTCTATGCGGCGGACTCCATGCTCTACCGGCAGGCGCTAGGAGCAGCATAGGGAGAGAAGGCCGGTGAAGGTCGCAGCATTTGAACGTGTCGCCGACGTCGCGCGACGCAATGGTCAGGAACGTCCCGACAAGATCCTGTCCCATTTCGAAGGTCGCGCAACGACCTACGCAGAGTTCGATGAAAACAGCAATCGTGCGGCCAACGCCCTGATTTCATTTGGACTTAAACCCGACGGCCGCGTTGCCTATCTCGGCAAGAACAGCGACCTTTATTTCGAACTGGTGATGGCAGTCGCCAAAGCTGGCGGCGTGATGACGCCGGTCAACTGGCGGCTCGCAGTACCCGAGATCGCGTGGATCATCGACGATTGCGGCGCCCGCATCCTCTGCGTCGGACCCGAGTTCACCGAGCTAGTGGCGACGAACCGTACCGCCTTTCCCGGCGTCGAACATGTCGTCGCCGTCGAAGGCGATTACCAGGTCTGGCGCAACACCTTCCCCGCCACCGATCCCGACGTGCCGCGCGGCGAAAATCACGCGGTGATCCAGATGTACACCTCGGGCACCACCGGCAAGCCCAAGGGCGCGGTGCTCACCAACGGATCGGTGCTGCGCTCCAGGCTCGACCGCGATCCCGCGTTGCAGGCCGACTGGGAACGCTGGGACGAAGGCGACGTCGGCCTCGTCGCCATGCCTTGCTTCCACATCGGCGGCACCGGTTACGGCATCACCGTGATGACCAACGGTGCGACCGGCGTCATCACGCGCGAGTTCGATCCGGGCGGGGTGCTCGACCTGATCGAGGCCTATGGCATCTCGAAAATCTTCATGGTCCCGGCGGCGATGCAGATCATCGTCAATCAGCCGCGGGCGCGCGAGGTCGATTTCTCGCGCCTCCGCCACATCGCCTATGGCGCCTCGCCGATCCCGCTCGACCTGCTGCGCCAATGCATCGACGTGTTCCAGTGCGGCTTCGTCCAGATGTACGGCATGACCGAAACGTCGGGCACGATCGCCGCACTGCCGCCCGAGGATCACGACCCGGCGGGCAATGAACGGATGCGATCGGTCGGCAAGCCTTTGCGCGGGGTCGAGATGCAAGTGATCGACGCTGACGGCCACCCCCTGCCCCCGCGCGAAATCGGTGAAATTGCGATCCGCGCGCAGGCGAATATGCGCGAATATTGGGGCCGTCCCGAAGCGACCGCGGAAACGATCGACGGCGACGGCTGGCTGCGCACCGGCGACGCCGGCTACACCGACGAGGCCGGCTATTTCTACCTCCACGACCGGGTGAAGGACATGATCATCTCGGGCGGAGAGAATGTCTATCCGGCGGAGGTCGAGAATGCGATCTACGGCCACCCCGCCGTCGCCGACGTCGCCGTGGTCGGCGTTCCCGACGACAAATGGGGCGAGGCTGTGAAGGCGTGCGTCGTGCTGCGCGAGGGCCAGAGCGCCGAGGCAGGCGAGATCATCGGCTGGGCGCGCGAGCGGATCGCGGGCTATAAATGCCCGAAGTCGGTCGATTTCATCCCGGCGCTACCGCGCAATCCGTCGGGCAAGATTTTGCGACGCGAATTGCGGGCGCCCTATTGGGAAGGGCGCGAGCGGCAGATCAGCTAAAAAGATCCTCCCTGTGGCGAAGCCATGGGGAGGTGGCAGCGCGAAGCGCTGACAGAGGGGCTATGACGCTGCCCCTCCACCACTCGCTACGCGAGCGGTCCCCCTCCCCATCGCTGCGCGACAGGGAGGATTTTCATTTCTGCAACTTCGCCATCGCCGCGCCCACCGCCATAGCAATATCACCCTCCTGCGGGTTCCCCCGCAACGCCAGCCCGCCGTTCGGCTGCAGATTCTCGCCGGTCACGAACGCCTCATCGCTTGCGAGCCACAGGCATGCATTGGCGACATCCTGCGACGTGTTGAGCCGCCCGAGCGGATAGCGCGGCAGGAAGGCGTCGACCAACCCCGGCGTCGCGAACGCACCCTCGGTCATCGGCGACTCGGTAAAGGCCGGCGACACGATGTTCGCGCGTATCCCCGCGGCGCCGAAATCATTGGCTACGCAGCGGATCAGCGCCTCCGACCCTGTCTTGGTGCCGATATAGGCCGCATGATTGCTGATCGGCGAGCGCGTCGTCGCCGACGAAATCTGGATGATCGATCCGCCGGGCGGCTCGTTCGTCAACATCGCGCCGACGAACGCCTGCAGGAAATGATGAACCCCGGTGAACTGCAGCGCGACGATGGCGCTCAGCTCCTCCTCGGTTACATCGAGCAGCGGCTTGAGCAGCCCCCAGCCGCTCGCGTTCAGCGCGACGTCGACCCCGCCCATCTTTGCCTTCGCCGCATCGGCGAGCGCGAAGACCGACGCCTTGTCGGTGATGTCGCAGATCGCGGCATGGCCGCCGATCTCCCCCGCGAGCGCGTCCAACGGTTCTTGCTTGCGCCCCGCAACCATCACCGTCGCGCCCTCGCGCGCGAACAGTCGCGCGGTGACCTGCGCCATATTTCCCGTCGATGCCGCGCCAATGATGACGGCGCGCTTGCCGGCCAGCCTCCCCATGTCGACCTCCTTCAGAGTTTCAAAAGTTGTTTGCCGCGGTTCTGGCCGCTGAACAGGCGCTTCAGCGTGTCGGGCGCATTCTCGAACCCGTGCTGTACATCCTCGCGATAGTTGAGCCGGCCATCGAGCACGAAGCCCTCCAGCCGCTTGCGGATCTCGGGAAACTCGCTCGCCCAGTCGAGGACGATGAAGCCCGCCATCGAGCCGCGGCGGAAGATCAGGTTGAAATAATTCTGCGGCCCCGCGGGCAATGTTCCCATCTCGTACCGGCTGATCCCGCCGCACACCGCGACACGCGCGCCGGTCGCGATCTCGCCGAGCATGTCGTTCAGGATCTTGCCCCCGACATTGTCGAAGATGACATTCACGCCGCCGGGGCAATGTTCCTTGATCTGGCCGCGGACATTGTCGGCCTTATAATCGATCGCCGCGTCGTAACCGGCTTCCTCAACGAGCCAGCGGCACTTGTCCTCGCCCCCCGCGATACCGACCGCGCGGCACCCGGCGATCTTGGCAAGCTGGCCGACGACCGATCCCGTCGCCCCCGCCGCGCCCGACACCAGCACGGTGTCGCCCGGCACCGGCCGCCCGACCTTGAACAGCCCGCAATAGGCGGTGACCCCGGTGGTCCCGAGCACCGACAGCATCGCAGTCGGCGGCAATTTCGTGTCGATCTTCACCAGCCCCTCGCCCGTCGAGCGATGCCATTCGGTCCAGCCGGTCGATCCCATCACCAGATCACCGACCGTGAAGCCCGGATGGTTGCTCTCGATGACTTCGCTGATCCCGCTGCCGCGCATCACGTCGCCGATCGCCATCGGTGCGACATAGTCGGCGATATTCTCCATCCAGCCCTTCTGTGCCGGATCGAAGCCGAGATAGAGCGTCCTGAGGAGCAATTCGCCCTCGCCCGGCGCGCCGATATCGGTCTCGACGAGCCGGAAATCGCCATCCTCGATCCCGCGCCCGCGCGGATGTCCGTTCAGCAGCCACTGGCGCGATGTCGGCATCGATACTCTCCCCATTGTTGGCACGAAACTGCGCCCGCACGGCCGGGGCAACCACCGCCAAAAGTGCCAGTCGCTTGGGCCGCAACGCGGGCTAGGTTGCGATCAGGGAGAGAAAAGATGCCCGAGGTCCGCCGCAGTTTCTGCCGCTTTTGCCACGCCAATTGCGCGATGCTCGTCACCGTCGACGAGGGCCGTGTTACCAAGGTCCAGGGGGACGCCAGCGACCCGGTGTTCGGCGGTTACACCTGCATCAAGGGCCGCCAGCTCGCCGAGGCGCACAACGGCCCGCAGCGGTTGACGGTATCGCAGAAACGCGTCGGTGGCGCGTTCGCGGACATCACGATGGACACCGCGCTCGACGAAATCGGCGCGAAGCTCTCGGTCATCATCGCAGAACACGGCCCGCACGCGGTCGCCATCTATGGCGGCACCTACGCCTTCCAGAACAGCGCCGGGGTCGGCAGCGCGATGTCCTTCGCGCAGGGGCTGGGCACGCGCAACATCTACACCTCGGTGACGCTCGACCAGCCCGCGAAAGTCTATACGACGATGCGCTACGGCAGCTGGATGGGCGGTATGCACACTTTTGCCGACGCCGACGTCGCGTTCTTCATCGGCAACAATCCGATCGTCTCGCATTATGGCCCGCCCGGCGGCCTGCCGCCCTTCTCTCCCTCCCGCCGCCTGCGCGACGCGCTCGAAGCCGGGCTGAAGCTGATCGTCGCCGACCCGCGCCAGAGCGACGTCGCGGCGCTCGCGCATATCCACCTGCCCGTCCGGCCCGGCGAAGACCCCGCGCTGCTCGCCGGGATCGTCAACGTCATCCTGACCGAGGGACTCTACGACAAGGCCTTCGTCCAGCGCCATGTCGATGGCCTCGACGAGCTGCAGCGCGCCGTCGCGGGCTTCACCCCCGACGTCGCTGCCGCGCGCGCGGGGGTCGAGGAAAGCCAGCTCGTCGCCGCGGCGCGGATGTTCGCGAACGGCACCAAGGGCGTCGTCTCGACTGGCACGGGCCCCGAGATGGCGGGCAACGGCACGCTCACCCAATATCTCGTCTCGTCGCTCAACATCATCTGCGGGCGTTTCTGCCGCGAGGGCGAATTGAGCTCGATCCCGCGCGTCTTCACCCCAGTCACTCCGCGCCGCGCACAGGTCGCGCCGCCGATGGCGCTCTATGGCGATGGCTTTCCCGCTTCGCGCATTCGCGGCCTCACGCATCTCGGCATGGAAATGCCCTGCAACGTGCTCGCCGACGAGATGCTGACCCCCGGCGAAGGACAGGTCCGCGCGCTGATCGTGATTGGGGGCAATCCGGTGGTCGCCTTCCCCGATCAGGACAAGATGACCCGCGCGATCGATGGCCTCGACCTGCTCGTCTGCGTCGACGTCAACGCCGAGTCCGCGACCGCCAAGCGCGCCGATTACATCCTCGCGCCCAAGATGTGCCTCGAGCGCGAGGACATCAGCAATCTTTCCGAATGGTGGTACGAAATCCCCTACGCCCGCTATACCGAGGCGATGATCGAAGCGCCCGACGGGCTGCTCGAGGAGTGGGAAATGCTCTGGGAGCTTGCCCACCGCCTCGGCACCGGCCTGCCGCTCGCGGGCGGCGCCTGCCCAATGGACGAACGCCCCACGAAAGAAGCTTTCCTCGACCTGATGGTCGCGGGCTGCTCGGTCGCGCCGAGCAAGGTGCGCCGCGACACGGTCGACGGCAAGGCGGTGATCTATGCCGATCTCCACCCGGTGGTCGAGGCGGGCGATCCCGATGCGCTCGGCCGTTTCGACCTGACGGCGGGCATGATGCCCGACCAGCTCATCGCCTATGGCGGCGCCGATCAGCCGACACCCGACTTCCCCTGGCGCATGGTCTCGCGCCGCAGCCGCCACCGTTTCAATTCGACCGGACAGAATCTGCCCGCGCTGCGCGCCAAGCGCACGACCAACCCCGCCTTTCTGCATCCCGACGATCTCGCGCGCGTCCCCTGCGCCGACGGCGACACCGTGCGCATCCGCTCGGCGGTCGGCGAAGTCGTCGCGGTCGCGCGCGCGGCGGAGAATATGCGCCCCGGCGTCGTGTCGATGGCGCATGCCTTCGGCGGCCCCGACATCGGCCCCGACGGCGTCCACGAGCATGGCGCGTCGACCAACCGCCTCGTCAGCGAGAGCGTGTCCTACGACCCCATCACCGGCCAGTCGCTGCAGAGCGCGATCCCGGTTTCCATCGTCCCCGCCTGAGGAGTTTTCATGCCTGACAATCGCCGCTTCCTGCTGACCCGCCGCCCCAATGGCGAGCCCGTGCAGGCGGATTTCTCGCTCGTCACCGAACCGACGCCCGAGCTTGCCGACGGGCAATTTCTGATCCGCAACCATTATGCCTCGCTCGACCCCGCGATCCGCGGCTGGATGGACGATGCGCCTAGCTATATGCCTCCGATCTCGCTCGGCGATCCCGTGCGCGCTTCGACCGTCGGCATCGTCGAGGCGAGCAAGGCCGAGGGTTTCGCCCCGGGCCAATGGGTGATGGGGCTCAACGGGATCGAGGATTATTCGGTCGGCACCGTCGGCGGCTTCACCCAGCCGATCGACGCCAGCCTCGTCCCATCGGTGACCAACTATCTCTCGGTGCTCGGCGCGGTCGGGATGACCGCCTATTTCGGCTATATCGACGTGTGCGAGCCGAAACCCGGCGACGTCGTGCTCGTCACCGGCGCGGCGGGCGCGGTCGGCTCGCTCGTCGGCCAGATCGCGAAGATCAAGGGCGCGAGCAAGGTCATCGGCATCGCGGGCGGGCCCGATAAATGCGCAAAGCTGATCGATCGCTACGGCTTCGACGCCGCGATCGACTATCGCGGCAAGGATCTTGCGGCGCTCTCCGCCGCGATCCGCGCCGAGGCGGAGGGCGGCGTCGACATCATCTTCGAAAATGTCGGCGGCGACATCCTCGACGCCGGGCTCAACAACCTGCGCCATGGCGCGCGCATCGGGCTGTGCGGCCTGATCAGCGAATATAATAGCGTGGAGAAGATCGGCGCGCGCAACATCTGGCAGCTCATCGTCCACCGCGCCTCGATCCGCGGGCTGCTCGTCGCCGACTATATCGCGCGCTTCGCCGAGGGCGGTGCCGAGATGGCGACATGGTTGCAACAGGGCAGACTGATCGCCGACGAGCATGTCGACGAGGGCATCGAAAACAGCTTCGACGCCTTCATGCGGCTGTTTGCCGGGAGCAACCAAGGCAAGATGATCCTCAAGATCGCATGAGCGCGACGCGCCGCCTTCTCGTCCTGTCGGGCGGCCATCCTTACGAAGCAGAACCCTTCGCCGACCTGCTCGCGAGCTTCGCCGGCTGGACAGTCACGCACCTGATCCACCCCGACGCCGAAGTCGCCGTCGCGGAGGGGGCGGCGAAAAATGCCGACGCGATCCTCTTCTACGACATGCCCGGCTACCGCTTCGAGGGTGGCAAGGCGACAACACGGCCCCCGTCCTTCACCTACCGCCGAGCGATCGCCGACTATTTCGCGCGCGGCGGCGGGGCAATCGCGATGCACCACGCAATCGCCGGTTGGGCCGAATGGCCCGAGTGGGCCGACATGCTGGGCGGACGCTTCCTCTACGAGCCCGGCGAAGCGCATGGCGAGACGCATCTCGACTCGGGCTACCGCCACAACGTGCGTTACGACGCGGTCGTGCTCGATCCCGACCATCCGGTGACGGCAGGCCTCCCACCCCGCTTCCCGCTCTGCGACGAACTTTATCTCGTGCCGGTCTGGGGCGCCGCAAAGCCCCTGCTCCGCGCCGATCACGCCTTCGTCCGCGACAATTTCTATTCGGCGGCGCAGGCGGTCGCGGGAACGATGTTCAGCAATGACGGCTGGGATCATTGCCCCGAAAGCGACCTGATCGCTTGGGAGAAACCCGTCGGTGCCGGCCGTCTGGTCTATCTCCAGCCCGGCGACGGACCCGCGGCCTATGCCGATCCGAACCTCCGCCGCCTCCTCGCCAATACCCTCGCGCACGTCGCAGCCGCCTAACGAAAATGTGCATCGCGCGGTGGGAGCCGCTGCATATAGTCGGGCGTATAAAGAGAAGATCGAGGGAAGAGGCGCGTGAACGATATCGCCGCAAGCAGTTTTTTCGAACCGCAGGTCATAGCCGACCCGTTCGACTATTATCGCGCCTGGATGCCCAAAAGCCCGGTCGTGCAATTGTCGCCGGGCATGTTCCTCGTCCTCTCCTATGAATTGTGCAGCCAAGCGACGGGCGACGTCGAGACCTTCTCGAACAATTTCCAGGGCACGCTTTCGGGCGCGATGGCCGAGGATGGCGACGTCTCGGCGATCCTTGCCGAGGGCTGGCCGCAGGTCGACACATTGCTGACCGCCGACCCGCCAACCCACACCCGCTTCCGCAAACTCGTCAATCTCGCCTTCTCGATGAAGCGCGTCGCTGCGATCGAAGAGGATATGCGCGGCGTCGTGATCGACCTGATCGAGAATATGGCGGCGAAAGGCGAAGCCGATTTCGTCCGCGATTTCGGCATTCCCCTGCCCGTCGCGATGATCGCAAGCCAGATCGGCATGACCAAGGACGATCTGGGCAAGGTCAAGCGCTGGTCCGATGCCTTCGTCGATCGGCTCGGGCGGATGATCCCCAAGGAGCGCGAGCTCGAATGCGCGCGCGAGGTCGTCGAATTCCAGCATTTCGTGAAAGCGAAGATCGACGAACGCCGCGCCCACCGCACCGAGGACCTGCTCTCCGACCTCGTCTATGCCGAGGTCGATGGCGAGCGCCCGCTCGAGGATGCCGAGATCCTCTCGATCATGCAGCAGCTGATGGTCGCCGGGAACGAGACGACGACCTCGGCGCTCGCCGGCGGATTGCTCCAGCTGATCGAGAATCCCGACCAGATGGCGAAGGCCGTCACGGCGGTCGACGAAGGCAATGAACGCGCGATCCTCAACCTCGTCGAGGAAGTGCTGCGCACCGAAAGCCCGACCGCAGGCATGTGGCGCATGGTGCTCAAGGATAGCGAACTCGGCGGCGTCGCGATCCCCAAGGGCGCAATGGTGCAACTGCGCTACGCCGCAGCGAACCGCGACCCCGCCAAATATCCCGACCCCGATCGCTTCGACATGGAACGCGCCAATGCGCGCAGCCATCTCGCCTTCGGCAAGGGCATCCATATGTGCGTCGGCAACATGCTGAGCCGCAAGGAAATGGCGGTCGCCTATACCGAATTGCTGCGCCGCCTGACCCGCTTCCGCGTCGCCGACGGGCACCAGCCAAGCTGGCCGCCGAACATGCTGCTGCGCGGGCTCACCACCCTTCCCATCACTTTCGAGCGCCGCGCATGAATTTCGACCTCGACGAAGGCCAGGTCATGGCCCGCGACTCGATTGCCCGCTTCCTCGGCCCGGTCGACGTTGCGGCGCGCCATGCGACACGCAGGCAGGCAGGCGGCTATTCGCGCGACCGCTGGCGGCAACTCGCCGACCTCGGACTGATCGCCTTTGCCGCGCCCGAAGCGATGGGCGGCATGGGCGGAACGATGGTCGATCTCGCGCTTGTCGCCGAAGCGCTCGGCAAGGGGCTCGCAATCGACCCATGGCTCGAAAATGGCGTGCTGCCGATCCGCCTCGCCGCGGCAGCGGGCGATGCAGCGCTGGTCGGCGAGCTGCTCGCGGGCGAGTGCTTCGCTTCGGTCGCCTTTGCCGAACCCGGCCGCCGCTACGAGACCGATGCCGCCGGGACCAAGGCGGACGGCGACCAGGTCGCCGGCGCCAAGACCTTCGTTCTCGGTGCGCCGCTCGCCGATACGCTGCTCGTGACGCTGGCCGGCGGCAAGCTCGCGAAGATTGCGAGCGACGCCGCTGGCGTCGTGCGGCAGGATTATCCGGTCATAGACGGATCGAACGCGGCAACCATCGACCTGCACCGCGCGCCCGCCGAGATCCTCAACCTGCCGCGCGCCGCCTTCGACCGCGCCATCGGCGATGTCCGGCTGCTCGCCGCCGCCGAGATGCTCGGCCTCGCCCAGACGATGTTCGACGATACGCTCGCCTATGTCGGCGAGCGCCAGCAGTTCGGCGCCGCGATCGGTAGTTTCCAGGCGCTCCAGCACCGCCTCGTCGAATGCTATGCCGCGCTCGAACAGGCGCGCTCGATGGTGCTGCGCACCGCGATGCTCGATCCCACGACCGACGATGCCCACTGGCCGCGGATAGCCGCAGGCGCCAAGGCCTTCGTCGGTGAGGCCGCGACAAAGATCGGGCTCGAAGCGGTGCAGATGCACGGTGGCATGGGCCAGACCGACGAACTGGCAATCGGCCATGCGCTGAAGCGCGTGATGCTGCTCGACAAGCTCTTCGGCGACCAGGATCATTGTCTGCGCAGCTATGCGAGGGCGGCATGAGCGTGCTCGCCCCTATCGCCCCCGGCCTGTGGACCGACGAGGCCGAACCCCGGTTGATCGGCGGACGCCGCGCCAATGGCGAGATCATCTTTCCGGTCCCCGACGGCGACGCCGCCGCGCTGGTCGAGCCCGTCGCGCTGTCGCGCAAGGGCACGCTCTGGTCGTGGACGACGCAAGGCTTCGAACCGAAAGAGCCATACAGCGGCCCGCAACCCTTCCAGCCTTTCCTCGTCGGTTATGTCGAACTGCCCGGCGAAGTAATCGTCGAGACACGCATCGTCGATGCGACCGCCGCCGACATGGTCATCGGCATGCCAATGACCTTCGCCGTCGTCCCCTTCGACGACACGCGATCTACCTATGCATTCCGCCCGGAGCGCTCAGCATGAACGACGACGTCTACATCATCGGCGCCGGCATCCACCCCTTCGGCCGCACCGACGGTCGCTCGGGCCGCGATCAGGGCGTATTCGCCGTCCAGCAGGCGCTAGGCGACGCGGGTGTTGCATGGAGCGACGTCGAATTCGCTTATGGCGGCTCGGCGGCGGCGGGATCGGCCGACATCATGGTCAACGAACTCGGGCTGACCAGCGTGCCCTTCATCAATGTCGCCAACGGCTGTGCCACGGGCGGCAGCGCGCTCACCGCCGCGCGCAACGCCATTGCGGCGGGCGCCTGCGACATCGCGCTCGCGGTCGGCTTCGACAAGCATCCGCGCGGCGCCTTCAACGCCAAACCCTCCGATTACGGCCTGCCCTTATGGTATGGCGAGACGGGCCTGATGCTGACGACGCAGTTCTTCGCGCTCAAGATCCAGCGCTATATGGCACTCCACGGGATCAGCCGCCGCACCCTCGGCCTCGTTGCCGAAAAGGCATTTCGGAACGGCACGCTGTGTGACCACGCCTGGCGGCGTTCGCCGGTCGATCTCGACACCATCCTCAACGCACCGATGGTCAACGATCCGCTGACCAAATATATGTTCTGCTCGCCCGCCGAGGGCGCCGTCGCGCTGATCCTCGCAAGCGGCAAGAAGGTCCGCGAACTCGGCTCCGACGCGGTGCGGATCGCCAGTGTCGCCTTCCGCACCCGCCCCGAAGGATCGTTCGAGGTGTTCGCGCCGTCGATCAACGTGGGCGGCGGCGGCAAGCCGACCCAGATTGCCAGCAAGGCCGCCTTCGAAATGGCGGGCATCGGGCCCGAGGACGTCTCGGTCGCACAATTGCAGGACACCGAAAGCGGCGCCGAGATCATGCATATGGCCGAAAACGGCTTCTGCGCCGACGGCGAGCAGGAACAATGGTTCGCCGAAGGGTGGAGCGAGATCGGCGGCAAGCTGCCGATCAACACCGACGGCGGCTGCCTCGCCTGCGGCGAACCGATCGGCGCCTCGGGCCTCCGCCAGGTTTACGAAAACACGGTGCAACTACGCGGTCGCGGCGGCGATCGACAGGTGCCGAACGACCCCAAAGTCGGTTATTCCCATGTCTATGGAGCGCCCGGCCTGTCGGCGGTGGCGATCCTCGAACGCTAGAAGAAATATGGATCTGGATCTTACCAAGGACGAACTGGAATTTCGCGAGGAGGTGCGCGACTTCCTCCGCACCTCGCTCCCCGATTATGTCCGCGACGGCGCCAAACGCACGCCAGGGGTCTTCGTCGAACCCGATATCGGCCTCGTCTGGCACCGGATCCTCAACGACAAGGGCTGGGTCGCCTATCACTGGCCCGAGGATTGCGGCGGCACCGGCTGGACGCCGATGCAGCGCTATATCTTCGAAAAGGAATGCGCGGTCGCGGGCGCCCCGGCGCTGTCGGTGCTGGGCCTCCGCCTCGTCGGACCCGTGATCTGCGCCTTTGGCACGCAGGAGCAGAAGGATCGCTTCCTGCCCGCGATCCGCGCCGGCACCGACTATTGGTGCCAGGGCTATTCCGAACCGCAAAGCGGCTCCGACCTCGCCTCGCTCCGCACCCGCGCGCGGCGCGACGGCGATGACTATGTCGTCGACGGCACCAAGATCTGGACCACCCACGCCCACCACGCCAACTGGATCTTCTGCCTCGTCCGCACCGACGGCGAGGTGAAGAAACAGGCAGGGATCAGCTTCCTGCTCATTCCAATGGAGCAGCCCGGCGTCACCGTCACGCCGATCATCACCATGGCCGGCGACCATGAGGTCAACCAGGTATTCCTCGACGCCGCGCGCACGTCGGTCGACAACCGGATCGGCGAAGAAGGACAAGGCTGGACAATCGCCAAATTCCTGCTCGAGAATGAACGCGGCGGGTCGTTCCACGCGCCGCGCCTGATCCGCGCGATCGATCATCTCGAGCAACTCGCGGGGGTCGCGCCGAGCGGGCACAATGGCCCGCTCGGCGGCGACATCCAGATCGCGACGCGCATTGCCAAGCTGCGGCTCGAGGCCGAGGCGCTTGAGACCACCGAACTCCGCATCCTCGCGGACATCGCCAAGGGCCGCCCCGCCGGACCGCAGACCTCGCTCGTCAAACTGCTCTCGTCCGAAATCCACCAACGGATCGACGGGCTGGCGATGGACCTGCATGGCTATGACGGGCTGCAACTGCCCACCATCCGGCCGCTCTACGGCAATGAAGCGCCCGCGCCGGTCGGCGACGAGGACGCGCAGGTTGCCGCCGCCCGCTATCTCAACAGTCGTGCCTGGACCGTATTCGGCGGTTCGAGCGAGGTTCAGAAGAACATCATAGCAAAGACGGTGCTCCGCTTATGACTCCTGCATTGCGACTTGCCAGCCACTATGAAATAGTCCCCGCCATGGGAGAACAGGCAGAAAAGCTGCCGGTCGACGGGTTCGCACCTCCAATGGATGCAAGGACGCTCGTCGATGCGGTCACGATCCGCTGCGTGGAGGATATCCACCGGGCTGCGGAGGCGCTTCGCGACTATGCAGCCGCTTATGGACTGCGCGCCGCTTTGTGCGACGATATCGCGTCCAAGGAAACGATGGTCGATGCCGACGGCGCGGTGCTTGCCGCCGACCTTTTTGGCTGGCTAGGCGACGGCGAACGCTGGTGGGAAGACCACAGGCTGGCGCTCCACTCGCCGTTGCCGCGTTCGTGCCGCTACGAGAGCGAGCCCTTCTGGTGCAACGGCGACGGTTTCCGCACCGCGCAGCCGAACCCCTATCTCGACGACATCGACCTCTCGCGCTATTTTTCGGCGCATGAGCGCTACAAGGCGGCGATCGTCGTTCCGGTGCACCTGCCCTTCGGACAGATTTCGGCGAACAGCTATCAGCCGTCCGACCCGACGCTCACCGACCTTTCGGACATGTTTGCCGAGATCGGCGATACGCTTGCGCTCGCGACGCGGCGTTTCATTTCGGGCTACACAGCGGCGATGCGGACCAAGCGGCGCATTCCGTCGGACTGCGAATTGTCGAAGCGCGAGGTCGAATGCCTGCGCTGGGCGGCGATCGGCAAGACCGACCGCGAGATCGGCATGATCATCTCGCTGAGCCACGCGACGGTCCGCTATCATGTCCACCGCGCGGGCGAGAAACTTAACTCGGTCAACCGCGCGCAGACGATCTTCAAGGCCGGCCAGCTGGGGTATCTCGGCGCGAACAGCTGATTGCTACCCCTCCCGCCCGCGGGAGGGGAGTATCACCCCAATGACCGCAGCGGCTCGCTGCCATCCCAGCCCTTCGCCGCGTCGCGCATCATCGCGAACAATTCGCGCGTTCCCGCTTGCGGCTCCAGCAGCTCAACCAGCGTTCCCGGCCCGGTGCCGGGATCGGCGTATATCACGCCACCGGCGTCGCCGACCGGCGCCTCGAAGATTATCTCCGCACCTACCGCCGCACAGTGCGCCCGCGCCTCGGCGATTGAATCGACCAGTACGCAGATATGGTGCAGCCCCTCACCCACCGCATATTCGCCGCGATAGAGCGACTTCGCGTCATTCTCGGGCCGGATCAGTTCGATCTGCATATCGCCCCAATAGCCGAGCGCCATCGTGAAGACCGGGTCGGTCGCCTCGCCGCGATAGCGACCGCCGGGGAGCGACATATTCGGCAGGAGGAAGAAGGGGCCCGCGCCCATCACTTCGGTCCAATGCTTCACCGCCGCGTCAAAGTCCGAAGGCACGAACGCCAGCTGCATGATGTCGCCAAGCGACGCGAGCGATCCGGGTGCGGGCATCTGTCTCTCCCCTCAAAAGCGATAGCGCACAAGCGCCGGGCTTTGTGCGATAAGCTAGCCGAGACCCGGAGTCATACTGGGCAAAATGTGAGGGAATGCCATGGCCGAGTCCGATCCGAAGATCGCACCGCAGGACTGGTTCGCTGTCCGCAAGCGCAACGCGCGCACCGGGCTGCGCAAGCTGGTCGAAATCGTCACCGAAAATCGTACCGACCGCGCCGAGGGCCCGCTGCCTCTGCACAAATCCATCTATATGGGCGGGGCGCGCCACGCCGCCGAGATGGAGCATATCTTTCGCAATGAGCCGATCGTCGCGGGCCTCTCCGGCGATATCCCGAAAACCGGCGACACGCTCGTCTTCGACTCGGTCGGCCCGTCGATCCTCGTCACCCGCGGCAAGGACGGCGTCGCGCGCGCTTTCCTGAACATGTGCACCCATCGCGGCGCCAAGCTGGTCGAGGAAAAGGAACCGTGGAGTGGCCCGCGCCCGCGGCTCGTCTGCCCCTTCCATGCCTGGACCTTCGATCCCGCGGGCCAGCTCGTCGGCCAGCCGGGCAAGGAAGGTTTCGCCAATTGCGAGATCGGCGCCCGCAACCTGATCGAACTCCCCTGCGCCGAGCATCTCGGCCTGATCTTCGTGCGCGCCAATCCCGATGGCGAACCGATCGATGCCGCGGCGCATCTCGGCGACTTCGGCCCCGTCCTCGCGCAGCTAGAGCTCCACCGCGCCGAGCCGGTGAAAAAGGGCATCCTCACCGCCGATTCCAACTGGAAGTTCGCGCTCGACACCTATGGCGAGAGCTATCATTTCAAGATGCTCCACGCCTCGACGATCGGCGGCACCCATTACAGCGACCGCAACGTCTATGAGCCGATCGGCCGCCACCACCGGGTGAGCTTTCCCGACCTGTCGATCGGCAACCTCGTCGGCAAGGACGAGAGCGAATGGCCCGAGACCGATTATGGCGGGGTCCATTTCCTGTTCCCGAACACGGTCGTCTTTTTCGGCGCGGTAACCCCCGGTGTCTATTTTACGCAGCTTTTCCGCCTGTTCCCCGATGGGGCGGGCAAGACGGTCTGCCAGTTCGCCGTCTATGCACCCTTCGGGGTCGAGAGCGAGGAGCATCGCAAGATGTGCGAGATGGCTTACGACATGACCGCCACCGTCGTGCAGACCGAGGATTATCGCGTCGCCAGCAACGGTTATGCGAACCTCGCGACCGCGCCCGCCGACTTCCACGTCGTGCTCGGCGCGAACGAGCCGGCGCTGCACGGCGTCCACCGCTCGATCGCTGCCGCGTGCAAGATGCCGCTCGACCAGATCGCCTGACCCTTCGGAGTTTATCGATGAACGACCTTTCGCCTCCCCAGGACCAGAACCGCGACGATCGCTGCCCGGGCACCAGCTATACCGACATGCTCAACGCCGACACGCGGCGCGTTCCCGACTATCTGTTCGCCGAATCCAACCAAGAGCTTGGCGACGGACCGATCGCGATCGAGCGTTATGTCAGCGAGGATTGGGCGAAGCTCGAGCGCGAAAAAATGTGGCCGAACATCTGGCAATTCGCCGCGCGCGAAGAGGATATGCCGAACCCCGGCGACACCGTCGTTTATGACATCAACGAAAAGAGCATCCTGCTCGTTCGTCAGAAGGATCTGTCGGTAAAGGCCTTCTACAACGTCTGCCTCCACCGCGGCCGCAAGCTGCGCACCGAGAGCGGGCCCGCGGTGAACCTGCGCTGCCCCTTCCACGGCTTTTCCTGGCACCATGACGGCCGCTTCAAGGAAGCGCCCTGCGCGTGGGACTTCAAGCATCTCGAAGACAAGGACATGAGCCTGCCCGAGCTGAAGGTCGAGAGCTGGCAGGGCTTCCTGCTCGTCACCGAGAATCACGACCTGCCGGGCTTCCGCGACTGGGTCGGCCCCGGCGTCGAACATTATGACAATTGGCGGCTCGACGAATGCCATACCGCCGCGTGGGTCGGCCGCGTCATCCCCGCGAACTGGAAGGCGGTCGCCGAAGCGTTCATGGAGGCGTGGCACAGCATCGTCACCCATCCGCAAATCCTGGGCTTCACCGCCGATGCCAACACGCGCTACGACCTTTACGGCGATTTCCTCAATCGCGCGATCACGCCCGCGGGCGCGATGTCGCCGCACATCAAGGGGAAGGATCAATTCTATGTTCTGAAAACGCTCGAGGAGTTCATCGGCGGCGGCGACAGCCGCGCGCGCCGCGCGACGGGCGACCCCGCCGACCTGAAGGGCTTCGATGCCGACGATCCGATGCTCGCGCGCAAGGTGCTCGCGCAAGCGAACCGCGACGCCTTTACGGCGATGAACGGGCATGATTATTCGCAGGCCACCGACAGCGAGATGCTCGACAATTTCACCTATAACGTCTTCCCCAACTGGGCGCCGTGGGGCGGGCTGGTGCCGAACATCGTCTATCGCTGGCGCCCGTGGGGCGACACCGACCACAGCCTGATGGAAGTCCGCATCCTGATGCGCACGCCGAAGGGCGAAAAGCCGCCCAAGTCGGCGCCGATGCATCTGATCCCCGACGACCAACCCTTCGCCAGCGCCAGCCATCTGATCGGCGCCGCGCTTGCCGGGGTCTTCGACCAGGATATGGAAAATCTGCCCTATGTGCAGGAGGGGATGAAATCCTCGCCCAACGGCGTGATCGAACTCGGCCATTATCAGGAAAGCCGCATCCGGCATTTCCACCGGACGCTGAGCAAATATATCGACGGTGAGCTGCCCGGCTGATGGGGCGCACGGCGCCCCTGCTGTCGCTGGCGGCGGGGGTGCTGCCCGAATTTTCGCCCGAGCAGACGGTCGCCGCGGCGATTGAGGGTGGCTGGCGGGCGACCGGCATCTGGTACGATCCCGAAACCTGGACGACCGCGACGACGGCCGCGGTGCGCGATCGCGCCGCTGACGCCGGGCTGGCGATCCTCGATATCGAAGTGATCTGGCTGAAACCCGGTGCCGACGATCCGGCACATTTCGCCGCGATCGATGCGGGCGCTGCGATCGGCGCGCGCAATGTACTGATCGTGAGTTCGGAGGATGATAGCGGACGCGCGGCGGCGAAGCTGAACCGACTCGGCGATCATGCGGCAGCCGCGGGCCTGCGCGCATGTCTGGAGTTCGCGGCCTTCACTACGGTCGGCAGCTTGGAGCGCGCTATCAATCTTGTCGATGCCGCCGATTGCGACAATCTGGGCCTGCTGATCGACCCACTGCATCTTGCGCGGACCGGCGGTTCGCCCACCGACCTCGACGCGGTCGATCCGCAGCGCTTCCCCTATGCTCAATTCTGCGATGCGCCGGCCAGCGGCCCCCCGCCGAGCGACATTCCGGAAATCATCCGCGAAGCGCTCGATCTGCGCCTGATGCCGGGAGAGGGGGCATTGCCGTTGGCAGAACTGCTCGACGCGTTACCGCAGGAAACATCACTCAGTATCGAACTGCGCAGCGCAGCGCTCCGCGAAAACCACCCCGATCCGGCCGACCGCGCCCGTGCGCTGCTCGCGGCAACGCAGCGCTGGTTCGCCGCCTAGCTCCAGTCCTGCCGCTTCGCCCATTCCGAAAACGATGTCGGCGTCACCCCCAGCAGCCGCGCCGCGGGTATCGCGTCGAGCGCGACGGGCGAAACGGGCTGATCGTTATACCAGCGATAGAATTTCGCCATCCCGTCATAGATGCTCGCGGGTTGCACCTCGCGCGAGCCGGTGACGAGTTCACTCATCCGCGCGGCGAATTCATCGGGCGACAGGCTCTGGAAACGCACCGGCTTGCCGATCGCGACGCTCAACCGCTCGGCCACTTCGGCCCCGACCAGCGCCTCCGGCCCACCCACCGCGATCCGGTCGGCGATCAGATCCTCGTGCAGCAAGGCCGAGACCATATAGGCGGCAACATCTTCCAGGCAGACCCAGCTGATCTTCAGCGTCTCGGCCGCCGGGTAAGCGAACACCCCGCTGTTGACGATCGCAGGGCGCGACCAGATGCGGGTGATATTGTCCATGAACACCATCGGCTCGATGACGACATAGGGCACGCCGCTATCGTGGATCGCGCGTTCGATATCGCGACGTCCATCGTGTGCCGACAAGTCGAGGTCGCGATCGGCGACAAAACAACTGGTGTTGAAGACAATCTTTTTCAGTCCCGCGATCCGCGCCGCCTCGGCGATATTGCGCCCCATCGTCGCCGCGCGCGCGCGGTCGAATTCGAACGGCAGGTGCATCGTGAGCGCATCCTGTCCCACAAAGGCCGCGGTCAGGCTCGCGACATCGTACAGATCGGCCGCGACCTCGGGGACATAGGGATGTGCCGTCATCGCCATCGCACCCGGCCGCCGCACGCCGGCGGCCGGCTCCAGCCCGCGCGCCTTCAACGCGGTGAGCAACGGAATCCCCTGATCGGCGGGCGCGCCGAGGACGAGAACTTTCTTCATGCCGCACCCTCCAGCTGCTTCGCCGAAACCGTCGCGGCATGGCGCCCCGCGAGAAAACCGAACACCATCCCCGGCGCGATCGTCCCGCCGGGGCCGCCGTAAGTCATGCCCATCGCCGAGGCCATGACATTGCCCGCCGCATAAAGCCCCGCGATCAGCCCGCCGTCGACGCTGAGCACCTGCGCGTTCGCGTCGGTCTGCGGCCCGCCCTTGGTGCCGAGCGCGCCGCTCTTGATCTCGATCGCGAAGAAAGGCCCTTGCCCGATCGGGCCCAATGTCGCCGCGGTCGAACCGCGCCCATCGGGATCGCCCCACCATTGGTCGTGCGCGGCATCGCCGCGGCCGAAATCGGGATCGCGCCCGGTCGCACAATGCGCGTTGAAGCGCTCGACCGTCGCGCCCAGCGCGTCGGCATCGATCCCGAGCCGTCTCGCCAGTTCGGGCAGGCTTTCGGCGCGCATCGCCCATTGCGGCGGCGCGACGCCGCGTTCGCCGCTGATCATCCCGAAGCCGAAGCGGTCGATATATTGCTGGTCGAAAATCAGCCAGCACGGCAGGTTGGCATAATCGAACGCGCTGACGTCCTGATCGTGGAACGCCGCGCCGATCGCATTGTAATTCGCCGCCTCGTTGGTGAAGCGTTTGCCGGCGCGGTTGACCATGATCGAGTGCGGCAGGCTACGCTGCCCCGCGACGAGCGTCTTGCTCATCGAACAATCGCTCTCAGGCACCTCGGCGACCGGCATCCACCACGCCTCGCGCATATTGCCGAGCATCGCGCCGACGCGCATCGCCATCTTGAGCCCGTCGCCGGTGTTCGTCTTCGGGCTGAGCGGGTGCGTTAGCGGGCCGCGAATGAAGGCGCGGAGCAGATCGGCGTCCCATTCGAACCCGCCGGTCGCGAGCACTACCGCGTCGGCCGCAACCTCGACTTCGCCATCGGCGGTTTCGAACATCACGCCTGCCACGCGCTCGCCATCCATCAGCAACCGCGCCGCCCTATGCCCCGTCTGAGGTTCAATCCCGCGATCGAGACATGCGCGCAGCAAGCGCCCGACCAGCGCCTGCCCGCTGCCGCGCAGATCGCCGTCGATGCGGCGCTGCAACTCTTCGGACGCCAGCGGCTGCGGCTTCGCCTGTCCGAGCGGCGTGTCGTAGATCGAGAAATGCGGCGACGGATAATAGGGCGATTTGGTCACCTTGTCCGCCCATTCGCCGAGCTCGTGGAAGGAATAGAGCGGACAGTCGAGCGAGCGCCCGCCGTTAGGCATCCCGCCCGGGAACTCGGCGTGATAGTCGGGAAATTCGGGGATAGGCCGGAACTGCACCGGCGTGTTGGCCTCGAGAAACGCCACCATCTCTGGCCCATGGTCGAGAAAGGCCTCGACCAGATGCTGCTGCATCAGCCCATGCGACATCGACATGAGGTAGGTCAACGCCTTGGCACGGCTGTCCTCGACGCCGAGTGTGGCTTCATGATGATTGTTCGGGATCCAGATCATCCCGCCCGACCAGGCGGTCGTCCCGCCGACCTGCTCGCCCTTTTCGAACAGCGAGACCCGCGCCCCGGCTTCATGCGCCGAGATTGCGGCGGTGAAGCCCGCGCCGCCGGTGCCGAGGACGATGACGTGCGGCGCTTGGTTCATCTGTTATGCCTTCAATTGTTCGACCATATGCGCGGTGTCGAAATAATGGATGCGCATCGACGCCATCTTGCCCGCGTCGTCGAATTCGGTGACCTCGGCGATATGCGTCTCGAAGCGCTTGCCGCTCGATTTCGCGGTCACGGTGAAATGGAGCAAGGCGACGGCATATTTATCGCCGCCGACCAGTTCCATCCATCTGACCACCGGGTCTTCCCAATAGCCCATGACATGTGCGTAGAGTTTCTGCAGCGCATCGCGCCCGCGCCATTCGCCGCCGTAGGGCAGCGAGGTCGGCTCGTGGATGACGAGATCGTCTGACATGAATTCCGCGACGGTATCCCACTCGCCGCGCGCGACTGCGGCGTACATCGCCTTGCTGGCTTCGAGCGGCGTCATTCGATCGTGCCGACGAGCGCACCGACCGGATAGACCTCGCCCTCGACGCCGGTCGGGCGGATCGTGCCCGCGACCTGCGCCTCGATCTCGACCGTCGTCTTGTCGGTCTCGACCGTATAGATGATATCGCCGACCTCGACGCGTTCACCGTCGCCGACCATCCATTCGTTCAGCGTCATTTCGGTCGCCGACATGCCGATCTTCGGGATGCGCAATTCCTCCGCCATCGCCTCAGCCCTTCCAGTTCATGGCGGCGCGGATCGCATCGGCGATGGCATCCTTGTTCGGGATCCACGCCTGTTCGAGCGCATTCGCCATCGGCACGGCCGAGAAGGCGCCGCCGATGCGCGTCACCGGGGCTTTCAGCTTGCCGAAGAGCTTCTCATTGAGGCGCGAGGCGATCTCGGCGCCGGTGCCATATTGCTTCACCGCCTCGTGCAGCACGACCGCGCGGCCGGTCTTTTCGACCGACGCCGTCACCGTCGCCTCGTCGTACGGCGCGATAGTGCGAAGATCGATCACCTCGACCGAAATGCCCTCGTCGGCCAGCTTACCAGCGACTTCGAGCGCGTCGAGAACGGTGCGGCCATAGGTGACAATCGTGCAATCGCTGCCCGCGCGCGCGACCGCCGCCTTGCCGAGCGGGACGATATGTCCCGGCCCCGGGTCGTCGGATTTCAGCCCATAACAAAGGATATTCTCGATGAAGATCACCGGGTCGTTGCACGCGATCGCCGCGCGCATCAGCCCCTGTGCGTCGGCGGCGTTCGACGGGGTCACGATCTTCAGCCCCGGCACATGCGCAAACCAGGCCTCGAGCATATCCGAATGCTGGCCTCCGAAGCCGACCCCGACGCCCGTCGTCGTGCGGATCACGAGCGGGACATTGGTCTGCCCGCCCGACATGAAGCGCAGCTTCGCGGCATGGTTGACGATCTGGTCCATCGCGACGGTGACGAAGTTCATCAGCATGATTTCGGCGATCGGGCGGAAGCCCGCGAGCGCCGCGCCGACGCACGCGCCGACGATCGCCTGCTCCGAAATCGGCGTCGCGCGGATGCGCTGCTCGCCATATTTCTCGGTCAGCCCCGACGAGATCTTGAACACCCCGCCGCCCTGCTTCGCGGCGACATCCTCACCGAGCAGGATCACGCCTTCGTCCTCGGCCATCGCTTCGTCGATCGCGCGGTTGAGCGCCTGCGTCATCGTGATCTGGCTCATGCCGCAATCTCCTCTTCGAAGACATCCTTGCGGATTTCCTCGGGCCCCGGCAGCGGGCTGTTCGCGGCATATTCGGCGGCGGCGTCCATCTGCACGTCGAGATCGGCGACGATCGCGTCGAGCTCGGCCTCGGTGAATTGATGGTCGAGCATCAGCTGGCGGAGGCGTGGCAACGGATCCTCCGCCGCCATCTCGGCCAGATGTTCCTTCGGCATGTAGGAGAAGTCCGAGCCGAAGAAATGCCCCATCATGCGGTAGCACATCGCCTCGATCAGCGTCGGCCCCTCGCCCGCGCGGGCGCGGTCGACGGCGGCTTTGGTGGTGTTGTACATCGCGATCGCGTCGTTCCCGTCGACATGCACGCCGGCCATCCCATAGGCCTTGGCGCGGGTGACGATCGAATCGACCTTGGTGTGGTCGGCGAAGGCGGTGTGCTCGCCGTAACGGTTGTTCTGGCAGAGGAAGATCACCGGCAGCTTCCACAGCTGTGCCATGTTCATCGCCTCATGGAACGCACCGATATTGGTTGCGCCGTCGCCGAAGCAGACCATCGTCACCTTGCCGTCGCCGCGGTTCTGCGATGCGAGCGCAAGGCCGTTGGCGATCGGCAGCCCCGATCCGACGACGCCGGTCGTAACCATCACCCCGGTCTCGGGATGGGTGATGTGCATCGATCCGCCCTTGCCGCGGCAGGTGCCGCCGACCTTGCCGGCAATTTCGGCGAACAGCGGATTGAGCGGCACGCCCTTGGCGATCTGGTCGTGCTGGCCGCGATAGGTGGTAACGAGATAATCGCTGGGCTCGAGCGCCGCCATTGCCGCCGCCGACACCAGTTCCTGCCCGCGCACGGTGTAATAGATCACCGCGAGTTTGCCGGTCATCAGCAGCGAGCGGAATTTCTCGTCGGCCCGCGCCACACGCATCGTGCGGGTGTAGATATCGCGCAGCTTGTCGCGGTCGATCGTCGTATCGGTCATGCAGGCTCTCCGATGCCCAGTTTGGGGTTGGCGCTGGCGGGCGCGCTAGGTCGGGCGGCGACGCGGTCGCGCCAGGCGGCAAGGTTCGTCAGTACGGGATCGAGCGGCTGGCCGACCATCGCGCCGAACTCGACGAAGCTATAAAGCAGGATGTCGGCCAGGCTGAAGCGGTCGCCCGCGAGCCACGGCCCTGCACCGACGATCCGGTCGACTTGCGCCAGCCCGTCGGCGGCCAGCCGTTTCAGGTCGGCCGCCGCATCGGGCAGGCAGAGCAACCGGCTCTGGAACATCGGCAGCCCCTCGGCGCCGCGAAAGCCTGCGGTCATCGGCACGACGACGAGCTGGTCGACGATCCGCACCAGCATTCGCGTCCGCCCGCGCTCTTCGGCGCTTGCCCCGAGCAAGGCGTGCGCGGTCTGCGTCTCGTCGAGATATTCGCAGATCGCGATGCTCTCGGCGATGCAGCTGCCGTCGTCGAGTTCGAGCAAGGGCGTGTGCCCGAGCGGACTCTTCGCGCAGAAATTGGGCTGGCGGTTCTCGGCCGCCATGATGTCGACGAAGTGGCGTTCGACAGCGACACCGGTCTCGGCGAGGTACATCAGCACCACGCGCGGATTGGGGCCGAGCGATTGGTAAAGCTTCATCGCATACGCCCTTAGAACTGGACGCGCTTGGTGAAGCCGCCGTCGATGACGAGATGCGCGCCGGTCATGTACGGACAGGCGGGGGATGCCATGAAGACGATGCCCTTTGCCACTTCCTCGGCCTCGCCGAAACGGCCCATCGGCATCTGCGCGAGCGTCGCGTCGTAAAGCGCGGGGACAGCCGATTTGATGACTTCCCAATTGCCGCCCGGATAATAGATGGCGCCGGGCGATACGATGTTGACGCGGATATTCTGCGCAGCGAGCGCTTGGCTCAGCTGCGAGCCGTATGTGATCAGCGCGGCCTTCAGCGCGTTGAACGCCTGCGGCACGATGAAGGTCTCAACCGCCGCGGTCGACGACATGAAGATGATGGAGCCCGACCCCGATGCCGCGAGCGCCTCGGTCAGCGTCTCGACCCCGTGCACCGCGCCCATCACGTCCATGTCGAGCCCGCGCTGCCAGTCGCCCGTCGCGCCCTGCCCCGACGAGCTCGCGGTGTGGATGAAGATGTCGCAGCCGCCGAGCGCATCGCGCGCCTTTTCCAGCCAGGCGCGATAGCCATCGGGATTGCCGGTCATGTCGAACTGTTCGCCGAACACCTTGCCCGGCCCGGCGGCGTCGATCGCAGTCACCGCCGCCGCCACCTTTTCTGCATCGCGCGAGAAGAATGCGACATCGGCGCCCTCGGCGGCGAAAATCTTGAGCGACGCGAGTCCCAGGCCATGGGCACCGCCATTCATGATCACCTTCTTGCCTTTGAGACCCAGGTCCATCGCATCCTCCTCTTGTGATTTTGACAAGGAGAGTATCGCGGGCGCCGGTGTCGGGACATCAGCAAAAATGGGAGCGGTGAGGTCAGGACGCTCCGGTCGGCAACAGCAGGCGCGACAGATAGGCGCCGATCGGCGCCGGGAGGGCAATCCGGCCGGCGTGACCGGTCGCAACGACGACGGTATCGGCGCATCCGATGCAATGGCCGCCCACGAACAGCCCCTGTCCGATGACCAGCGAGCGCTCGCCGATACCGACGATGCCGGTCGCAACGTCGATCGTGCCCGGATAGCGCGCCTGTCCGAGGAACGCGGTGTCGACATTGGCGACCACCAGCGCGGGGCTGTCGTCCTTGGCAACCTGCACGCGCGCCTCGGCGAGCAGTTCGAAGCGCGCCTCCTCGTAGAATTGCCCCGTCGCAACGTTGTTGAGGTGGCGGAACATGTCGACGTCGGAAAAACGGATCGGGACCAGCTTGTGCAGCGGGTAGCTGGCAGGATCGAGGCGTGCGGAGGCGGGTTTCACGGGGTCATCCTTTCACGCCAGCGCAGCAGCATCGCGCGCGTGACATCGGGGGCCTCGCGCTGCGGGACATGGCCGCATTCGGGGACCATCGCGAGCGTAGCATCGGGAATGACCTCCGCCATTTCGCGCGAGCGATCGGGCGCGACGATCGCATCCTGCGCTCCGGCGAGGATCGTCGCAGGTACCGCAAGGCGCGGCAGCAGGTCGCAGCGATCGACGCGCGTCGCGGTCGCCGCCTGCTGTTCGGCAAAGCGGTCGGCGCCGCAGCGCAGGATCATCGCGTGGGTGTCGGCGAGCAGCGCGGCATCGGCGCGACTGCTGCGCGAGAGCATGGCGCGAGCAAGGCGGTCGGCGAGGGCCGGGAAATCGGTGCGCGCCTGCTCGATCGCGATCTGGCGCCCAGCCTTCGTCTCTTCGCTGTCGGCGGTGCAAGCCGTGCTGAGCAGCGCGTGCGCCCGAACGACTGGCGGGCCTCGCGCTGCTC